>JAZKGV010000309.1:0-9044 GCA_040385725.1 Bacteroidota bacterium
CCCTTCTGCCAAAGCCTAAGTCAAGAACAGCAGTTACTTTACCTGACATAGCAGAAGCATCTGCACGTACAGTTGCCATACCTAATTCAAAAGAACTTTGTGAGTTGGTAAAACTGGTGTAATTGTTTGCATAGTTATCGCTGAAATTGTAGCGGTAATAAGCATCAACACCTCCCGAAAAGGTTAGTGTTTTGGTTGAATCCTGTGCCGATGCACCTGTAAAAGCGGCAAATAAAGCAAATGCTGTTGCTGTAAATTTTCTCATCTTGATTTTTGGTTTTAGAATTGACAAATTGGTTTAAGGCACAGGTAATATTTTATCACCTATACTGTTTTTTGTGGCAGCAACGTCAATTGAAATCCCATGCAAGTAACTGTGGCAACAGGTAAGCTGTTGAAAGTAAAAGTTTGCATGAAATACACCAGGTCAATTTTCCCGACTCCGAAAACCAACCTGATGTATTTACTATTGTATGTAATAGAACTTTAGAAATTAAAATCAGTAGGCTGGCTTTTCTTCCAGAGAACCACCGTTTTTAACAAGTAATGTACCCTGTACATATTTCTCATCATGCTGAGAAGCATCCAAACCTTCTTCTTCTTCTTCAGCAGTTACCCTCATTGGTAATATAAAGTTGATAAACTTGAATATAATGAATGATACTACGAAGCTATATCCTACTGCTAATGCCATACCCTTTAACTGGATCAAAAACTGTCCATCCAATACTAAGGAGTTAACAGCTTTATTACCAAACACACCAGTTAACAACATACCCATCATACCACCAACACCATGGCAGGCAAAAACATCCAAAGGATCGTCAAGGCCAGTTTTGTGTTTCAGCACTTCTGCCACTATATTAGAAACCATCGCAGCGATGGTACCAATAAATATACTTTGTGGTACACCTACAAAACCTGCAGCAGGCGTAATAGCAACAAGGCCAACTACGGCGCCGATACAGAAACCTAATACAGATGGTTTTTTGCCCCTGATAACGTCAAAAAACATCCATGATAAACCAGCGGCAGCAGCAGCAGTATTAGTGGTTGCAAAAGCATAAACAGCTAAAGAACCAGAACCTACAGCACTACCAGCATTGAATCCAAACCAGCCAAACCATAGTAAGCCTGTACCAATCAATACATAAGGGATATTAGCGGCAGAGCCAGCGGTAGTTATCTTACGTGGTTTTAATACCAGTGCACCAGCCAGGGCAGCACAACCAGCAGAAATATGTACAACAGTACCACCTGCGAAGTCAAGCACACCCCATTTGAACATGATCCCATCAGGATGCCATGCCATATGAGCCAATGGCGCATATACTAATATTGCAAATAAAACAATGAATAAGGTGTAAGAACTAAAACGGATACGTTCAGCCACAGCACCTACTACAAGGCCTGGAGTAATAATGGCGAACATTAACTGGAAGAAAGAAAACAATGGTAATGGAATAGTAGCAGCCAGAGACCATGGTTCTCCACTCATAACACCTTTGAACATAAAGAATGTCCTTGGATCTCCAATAAAACCTAAACCGCCCCAATCCTGGCCAAAGCAAAGGCTAAACTGAACCATTATCCAAAGCACTGAAATAATACCAGCAGCTACAGTACTTTTGATCATGGTGGAAAGAACGTTTTTACGTCCAACCATACCGCCATAGAAAAAGGCAAGAGCAGGGGTCATTAAAAATACAAAAGCGCAAGACACCAACATCCAGGCAATATCGCCACTATTATAAACGTACTTAGGTGCTTTTGTTACAGGGTCAACTACAGAAGCAGGATCAAAGGAGGCTTCCGGAACTACAAAAATTGCAGCAATAGCTACAACTATAAGTGCCAAAAACGGGATGATCGACTTGAGTTTGGTTTTTGTTTCTTTACTCATAAGTGGTTTTTTAGTTTTAAATGTTGAGGTGTATTATAAAAATAAATATTTTGTTAAACTCAATGCTAAATTACCAACAAAAAGGCAAAAACTATTAAATATATTTACATATTTATAATTTTAATGTTTATAAAAAAATGTAAAACTAGTGGGTTACCTTGTTTAATCATCTAATAAAGAAGTAATTGTATTGAATAATAGGCAAAAAATGAGCTGTAAATGGAATTTACAGCTCAAATAGATAAAGAGATAATTTACATTTAAAGATAGCGTGCGATGGCATTTCCATCTGCTGTTTCAAGAACAGATTTGCCAACCAGGAACTCATCTACCCGCTGTGCACAGTCCCTGCCTTCCTTAATTGCCCATACCACCAGGCTTTGGCCACGCCGCATGTCGCCTGCGGTAAATATTTTGGAGATATTAGTTTGATAATTTTTTTCAGTAGCTCTCACATTGCCTCTTTCATCAAGTTCCAGTTCCAGTTCATTTATCATGCCTTCATGTTGTGGATGCAAAAATCCCATTGCCAGCAACGCCAGGTCGCAGGGAATTTCTCTTTCACTTCCGGGCACTTCTACAAAACTGGCAGGACGGTCATCTACAACCTTCCATTCCAGGTCAACCAAACGGATACCTTTCAGGTTTCCCTTATCATCACCAACAAATGATTTAGTAGAAACAGCCCACTGCCTTTCACAACCTTCTTCATGAGATGAAGTTGTTTTTAAAAGCATGGGATAGGTTGGCCAGGGCATTACTTTATTTCTTTCACCGGGTGGTTTTGGTAATAATTCAAATTGTGTTACAGACGTTGCTTTATGACGGTTACTGGTTCCAACACAATCGCTGCCTGTATCTCCACCCCCAATCACTACTACGTTTTTATTTGTTGCAAAAATATCTTCCTCTCCAACTGCAATGTTTGAAACACGTTTGTTCTGTTGCTTTAAAAATTCCATTGCAAAATAAACTCCCTTTAATTCCCTGCCTGGAATATTAAGGTTACGGGGCACTGTAGAGCCTCCTGCCAAAACAATGGCATTGAATTCTCTCAACAGGTCACTGATGTTTATATCAACTCCCACATTTGCTTTGCATTTAAAAATGATACCTTCCTCTTCCATCAATTTTATTCTTCTCTCCACCACATTCTTTTCCAACTTAAAATCCGGAATACCATAGCGTAACAAACCACCCGGCATATCATCTCTTTCAAATACCGTTACCAAATGGCCGGCAACATTTAATTGTGCTGCAGCAGCAAGACCAGCAGGGCCGCTACCTACAACAGCCACTTTTTTACCAGTGCGGCTGATATTTTTATTCGGCTGAATAAAACCTTTGTCAAATGCGATTTCTATAATATGCCTCTCAATTTCTTCTATTGCAATGGCTGGCTGATTAATACCCAACACACAAGCTGTTTCACAAGGTGCAGGACAAATGCGGCCGGTAAACTCAGGAAAGTTATTAGTAGAGGAAAGAATCTCATAAGCTTCCTTCCAGCTTTTCCGATATACTGCATCATTAAATTCCGGTATCACATTTCCCAATGGGCAACCGTTATGACAAAAAGGGATACCACAATCCATACATCTTGCAGATTGCTGATTGAGTTTTTCATCAGAATATCTTTCTATAAATTCTTTGTAATCATTTACACGTTCCTGTGCAGGGCGTTTTGAAGGAAGTTCCCTGGTGAATTCTAAGAAGCCTGTTACTTTTCCCATTATTTTATTTTTTGTTCCGTCCCGATAGCTATCGGGATCCATTCAGGTTTGGTAATACTATTGATCTTTTCTTAACTGGAATCCCGGTTTGTTCGTTAGCTAACGGAACCGACCGGCGTACGACTATTTACTCACTTCCTGTTTCAACTTTCTTCCCGCCAATACTTTCTTATAATCTCTCGGAAATACTTTTACAAAATGCTGCAACTGATTTTCAAAATCATCCATGATAAATTTGGCCACTGTACTTTTTGTATAACTGTAATGATTGCTTATCAACTGGTACAATTCATTCCTGTCTTCATCTGAAACAGGATCAAGATCAACCATTTCCTTATTGCATTGCTCTTCAAATTCCCCTTTTACATTGTATATGTAAGCAATGCCACCACTCATCCCGGCAGCAAAGTTTTGCCCGGTACTTCCCAATATCACTACCCTTCCACCTGTCATGTATTCACAACCATGAGCACCTACACTTTCCACAACAGCAGTAGCACCAGAATTACGAACAGCAAACCTCTCACCTGCCTGGCCACGGATATATGCCTCACCAGAAGTAGCTCCATAAAAAGCAACATTGCCAATGATGATATTATCTTCAGGGACAAAAGTGGCAGCAGCAGAAGGATATACGATCAACCTTGCGCCACTCAATCCTTTTCCAAAATAATCATTCGCATTACCTTCCAGTTCAAGCGTAACACCTTTTGTATTGAATGCGCCAAAACTTTGCCCTGCTGTACCATTGAATTTAAAATGAATGGTATCATTTGGCAATCCCTCCGATTTATAAATTTTTGAAATTTCATTTGACAAGATGGTGCCTGTTGTACGGTCAATGCTCTTTATATTAAATGAGGCAGAAACTTTTTCTTGTTTCTCTAATGCAGGTTTTGCAGCAGCTAACAATTTCCAATCAAGTACTTTATCCAGTTCATGATCCTGGTACTGCTGATGATAAATACCTGTATGAATAGAAGCAAACTCTTTATGCAATACTGGAGACAGATCTAATTTGCTGTGCTTCCAGTGCATGATATCATTTCTTTTCTCCAAACAATCTACCTGGCCTACCATCTCTTCCACGGATTTAAAACCAAGTTGTGCCATTATCTCTCTTAATTCTTCTGTTAAGAATTTAAAGAGATTCACTACCGCATCTGCATTGCCTGTAAAACGCTTTCTCAAATTTTCATCCTGCGTAGCAACACCAACGGGACAAGTATTCAAATGACATTTACGCATCATGATACAACCTTCAGTAACTAACGCTGCTGTGGCAACGCCCCACTCTTCTGCACCTAATAAAGCTGCAATCGCAATATCTTTCCCGGTTTTTAATTGCCCGTCTGTTTGTAAAACAACACGGCTGCGTAATTTATTTTTTACCAATGTTTGATGAGCTTCCGCTAAACCAAGTTCCCATGGCAACCCTGCATGTTTGATAGAACTGATAGGTGATGCACCTGTGCCGCCATCATTGCCAGCAATCAATATCACATCAGCTTTTGCTTTTGCAACACCTGCGGCAATCGTTCCTACGCCAGCTTTTGAAACCAGTTTCACATTTATTCTTGCAGCCCTGTTAGCATTTTTCAGATCAAAAATCAATTGCGCCAGGTCTTCAATAGAATAAATATCATGGTGCGGTGGAGGAGAGATCAAACCAACACCTGGTGTGGCATGACGCACTTTACCGATCCACTCATCTACTTTATGGCCGGGTAATTGTCCACCTTCACCAGGCTTGGCGCCTTGTGCCATTTTTATTTGCAACTCATCTGCCTGCGTTAAATAATTGCTGGTAACACCAAACCTTGCAGAAGCAACCTGCTTGATAGCGCTTCTCATGGAGTCGCCATTTTCAAGTACTTCATACCGCATTTCATCTTCACCACCTTCGCCGGTATTACTTTTACCACCAATACGGTTCATCGCAATGGCCAGTGTGCTATGTGCTTCATGAGAGATAGAACCAAAACTCATAGCGCCTGTTGCAAAGCGTTTCATTATTACTTCTGCAGGTTCCACTTCATCAATAGAAACAGCAGGACGGTGATAATTGAACTGGAACAAACTTCTTAAAGTACAAGCCTTTTCACTCTGGTCATTCACCAGCTTAGAATATTTTTTAAACGTTGCATAATCATTCAGTTTGGTTGAATATTGCAACAGGTGTATTGTTTGCGGATTGAATAAATGAAACTCCCCTTTTCTTTTCCATTGATAAATACCACCAACAGGCAACCTGTCAACAGGAATATCTTTTTTACTGAATGCAAATAAATGTTTGGCCAGGCTTTCTTTCGCAATATCATCAAGGCCTAAACCTTCAATACGGGAAATACATCCAGTGAAATGTTTATCAACCACAGTTTTATTCAAACCAACAATTTCAAATATCTGTGCACCCTGGTAAGATTGCAAAGTGGAAATACCCATTTTTGAAAACACTTTCAACAAACCATCATTCACTGCCTTGATGTAATTCTTTTTCATTTGCTCTGCGTCAAGCTCTGTCTCCACCTTACCGGTTATTTTCATATCCCTGATACTTGACAATGCCAGATATGGATTGATCGCTGTAGCGCCAAAGCCAATCAAACAGGCGAAGTGATGCACTTCCCAAACATCACCAGCTTCCACTACAATACCAACACTACCTCTTAAACCTTTACGGATAAGATGATGATGCACTGTAGATAAAGCCAGCAAAGAAGGTATCGGTGCATGGTTACTATCAATAGCCCTGTCAGTTAATATAATAACCTGGAACCCATCCTCCACAGCATCCACTGCATAACGGCAAAGCCTGTCCAAACCTTTTTGCATGGAACCTGGCTTACCATCTGCCCTGAAATACATCTGCAAGGTTTTTGCCTGGAAGATGCCGGTATCGATACTTCTTATCTGCTCCAGTTCATGATTATTCAACACAGGATGTTTCAACGCAACCGTATGACAACTTAATGGATCTTCAACCAGCAGGTTGCCATTATTACCAACAAAAGTTGCCAACGACATTACCAAACGTTCACGGATAGGATCAATTGGTGGGTTGGTAACCTGTGCAAATAATTGCTTGAAATAAGAGCTTAAATGTTGCGGTTGATCGCTTAACACTGCCAATGGAACATCAGTTCCCATTGAGCCAATAGGTTCTTTACCATCCAATGCCATGGGTGCAACAATGGTATCAAGGTCTTCTGTAGAATAACCAAATGCTTTTTGATATTTAAAGATCTGGTCGCTTTCCAAATGAGTGAACATTACTCTTGGTTCTGGCAATTCTTCTAAACGGATCTTATATTTATTCAACCACTCACCATAAGGTTTTTGTGAGCAGATCTTATTCTTTACTTCGGAATCACTAATGATCCTCCCCTGTTCCATATCCACCACGAACATTTTACCAGGCTGCAGCCTTCCAAATTCTTTTACATTGGCAGGATCAACGGGCAATACGCCGCTTTCAGAAGCCATGATAACACGGTCATCATGTGTAACACAATACCTTGAAGGACGAAGACCATTTCTATCTAAAGTAGCGCCTATGATCTTCCCATCTGTGAACGAAATAGAAGCCGGGCCATCCCATGGCTCCATGGTAGAAGCATGGTATTCATAAAAAGCCTTCTTAACCGGATCCATTTTATCATTATCATCCCAGGCTTCCGGTATCAACATCATCATTACATGCGGAAGGCTTCTGCCCGTCAACGTTAGTAACTCGATCATATTATCCAAACAGGCCGAATCAGATTGGGCACTGGTAACAACAGGCAACAACATATCCATTTCTTCCTTGCTGAAATAAGGAGAAACAAATCCCTGTTCACTTGCTTTAAGCCAGTTAAGATTTCCCTGTAAAGTATTTATCTCACCATTGTGAGCAATATAACGGAATGGCTGTGCCAATTTCCATGAAGGAAAAGTATTAGTAGCAAACCTTGAATGCACCAAACCAAATGCACTTACTACTCTTTTATTACTAAGGTCAGGGAAATAATTACGAACCTGTGTACTTGTCAATTGACCTTTGTACACAACTGTTTTATAAGAAAGGGATGCGATGTAAAAACCAATAGCATCTTTACGGACTGTACTATTAATTGTATGGCTTGCATAATTCCGCAACACAAATAATTTTCTTTCAAAATCCAATGGATTATTGATATGGTCAGGACAAGCAATAAACACATGTTCCATCACCGGCTCCACAGACAATGCAGTTGGGCCAATACCAGATGTATTCACTGGCACACTTCTATATGTAAGAATTTCAAGCCCCAACTTTTCAGCGGCTCTATTGAATATATCACGGCATTCTTCTCTCAGTTTTATTTCCTTGGGAAAGAAAATAACACCCACTCCATACTTACCAAATGATGGAAGATGAACACCGAGCTTTACACATTCATCAAAGAAAAACTCATGAGGAATTTGTAAGAAGATACCAGCGCCATCGCCTGTGTTTACTTCACAGCCACAGGCACCACGGTGTTCCATATTCTCCAAAATCGTCAACGCATCAGAGATATGCTGATGTGATTTGTTGCCCTTGATATTGGCGACAAAACCAATACCACAGGCATCGTGTTCAAAAGATGGATCATACAATCCTTGCTGTTTGCTACTGTTGTTGAGTTCGGTCATTGTACAATTTTCTTAAGTAAAAAATTTTGTTACATGATCTGCAGGCAATCAATCGTTGTATGATTTCTACAGGGTAATGGACTTTTATAATTAAACTAAATAACTAAACAACGTATCGTTCTTGTTCAGTTCAGTATAATTTATCTGGTATTGTGTCATCTTTTCCAATAACACATCATAATCTTTTCTCTCTCTCAACTCCACTCCTACTAATGCCGGGCCGGTCTCCTTATTATGCTTCTGCATGTATTCGAATCGTACAATATCATCATGCTCACCTAATACATGGTTTACAAATTCTTTCAAAGCACCAGGGCGTTGTGCAAAGCGGATAAGAAAATAATGCTTCAACCCTTCATATTGTAAAGAGCGTTCTTTTATTTCCTGCATGCGGTCAATATCATTATTGCTGCCGCTTACAATACATACTATATTTTTTCCTTTTATTTCTTCTGCATAGTCATCCAGCACAGCAATACTCATAGCGCCTGCCGGTTCCGCTACAATTGCATCTTCATTGTATAATTTTAAAATGGTGGAACATATTTTTCCTTCTGCAACGAGGTGCATTTCATCAAGCACTTCTTTGCAAATAGAAAAAGTAATATCACCAATTCTTTTTACGGCTGCTCCATCTACAAATCGATCTATGTTTTCTAATGTAACCGGGTGCCCTGCTTCCAAAGCTGCTTTCATGGATGGGGCACCTTCTGGTTCCAGACCAATGATCCTTGTTTTAGGCGAATAAG
>JAZKGV010000309.1:9063-12670 GCA_040385725.1 Bacteroidota bacterium
CGCCACCAACAGGTAAAAACAAATAATCAATATCACTCTGCTCTTCCAATACTTCCAGGCCAACTGTTCCCTGGCCTTCTATAATTTTATAATCATCAAATGGTGGAATAAAAGTCATCCCATTTTCTTCCGTATATTTTTTTGCTGCAATTGCACAATCGTCAAATGTGTCACCGGTTAATACCACTTCAATAGAATCTTCACCAAACATTTTTGTCTGGGTGATCTTTTGATTGGGCGTTATCACAGGCATAAACACGACGCCTTTTGTATTCAGTTTTTTACAACTGTAAGCAAAGCCCTGTGCATGATTGCCGGCACTGGCACACACCACACCTTTTTGCAATTGCTCCGCAGGCAGGCTGCTCATCATATTGTAAGCACCACGTATCTTATAGCTTCTTACCACCTGCAGGTCCTCCCTTTTTAAATACACTTTACAATTGTATTTTTTAGAAAGGCTGCGGCTTAATTGCAAAGGCGTTTTCAACACAACTTTTTTAAGCCGTGCAGAAGCTGCTGCAAAATCAAGTGATATGTTTGGTATGGTATTGTTCATGTTATTTTAGTTCGCTAGCTCCGGTTCCAATACTTTCTTTTTCTCTTCTTTTGTTGCTGTTGAAATAGACTTCATGGCAGTCATTGCCTGTCTTAATACAGCGCCTACTTTTTCTACCGGGTGATTACGGATGATCTTATTTACTTCTATCAATTCCCTGTTATCAACACCAGCATCCTTTCCGATATTAAAATTGGTTCCGATAACATCCGTATCAACTGTACTCATGAATTCTTTCAGCAATGGTTTTGCTGCATGATCAAATAAATAACAACCATATTCAGCCGTATCAGAAATTACCCGGTTCATTTCAAATAATTTTTTACGGGCAATGGTATTTGCAATCAATGGCGTTTCATGCAATGATTCATAATAAGCAGATTCTTCTTTAATACCGGCTTCCACCATTGTTTCAAACGCTAACTCAACACCAGCTCTTACAAAAGCCACCATCAACAAACCATTATCAAAAAATTCCTGTTCTGAGATCTTTGCATCTGTGGGAGTGGTTTTCTCAAATGCAGTTTCACCGGTTGCTTTACGCCATGTCAATAAATTTTTATCATCATTTGCCCAGTCTTCCATCATTGTTTTGGAAAAATGACCACTCATGATATCATCCTGGTGTTTCTGGAACAACGGACGTAAAATATTTTTTAACTCAGTTGATAGTTCATATGCTCTCAGTTTTGCAGGATTCGACAAACGATCAAGCATTGCAGTCACACCACCATGTTTCAATGCTTCTGTAATTGTCTCCCAGCCATATTGAATGAGTTTAGCTGCATAATTTGCCTCTATTCCATTCTGTACCATTTTATCAAAACATAGAATCGAACCTGTCTGCAACACACCGCAAAGAATGGTTTGCTCTCCCATCAGGTCACTTTTTACTTCAGCAACAAAAGATGAACGCAATACACCAGCTTTGTGACCGCCAGTTGCAACTGCGTAAGCTTTTGCCTGAGCTAAACCTTTTCCTTCAGGATCATTTTCAGGATGCACTGCAATCAAAGTGGGCACACCAAAACCTCTTTTATATTCTTCTCTCACTTCTGTACCTGGACATTTTGGCGCCACCATTATTACTGTAATATCTTTTCTTACCTGCGTTCCTTCTTCTACGATATTAAAACCATGAGAATAAGACAGCGTAGAATATTTTTTCATCAAGGGCATCACTGCTTTGATTACTGCTGTATGTTGTTTATCTGGTGTCAAATTTAAAACCAGGTCTGCAGAAGGAATCAATTCTTCATAAGTACCAACAGTAAATCCATTTTCGGTTGCCTTCTTCCATGATTCTCTTTTTTCAGCGATCGCTTCTTTACGCAACGTATAAGAAATATCCAATCCCGAATCCCTCATATTCAATCCCTGGTTCAGGCCTTGTGCACCGCAACCAACGATGACGATCTTTTTTCCTTTTAATACATTCACACCATCAGCAAATTCGCTGCTGTTCATAAATTCACATACGCCTAATTGATTCAACTGCTCACGGAGCGGTAATGAATTGAAATAATTTGCCATTGTTTTTTGTTTTTTGACTAGAAGGTTGAAGAAGAAAATAAGTATAAAAAAGATTTACACCCAATTCTTCAAACTCTTAGCCCTGTTTTAAAATTCTTATTGATAATTTAATTTACTTCTTTGTCTTCTTTTCTTCTTTTCCCTTCTAGCTCTACATACTAAACACTTTTTCATTGTCACTTAAAAACTCATTTTCCATCACCACTTCACCTGGTTCTTTGTATTCAAACTCTTTTAGCTTTTTATGGAACCCATCGCTGTCTTTGATGATAGCGACCCTTGCACTTCTTACAAATTCAATTAATCCATAAGGTTCCAATACCTGCATCAGGTTTTCAGTTTCTTCTCTGTGTCCTGCCACTTCAAATACGGTATAATCTTTTCTTATCACAACCGCCTTTGCACCATGTTCTCTTAATAATCTTTCCACTGGTACTTCTTCAGCGATAATATCAGTCGGCACTTTATACAAAGCCAGTTCCTGCCACACAATTTCATCGTTCGTATTGTAATAAGCTTTCAATACTTCCACTTGTTTTTCAATCTGGCGACAAAGTTTTTTTACCACATCTTCAGTTTCATTGATGACGATAGTAAAACGATGCACACTTTCCACTTCACTTGGTGACGTATTCAAACTATCCACATTAATTTTTCTTCTTGAAAAAATAATCGCAATACGGTTCAGTAAACCAATCTGGTTTTCTGTGTACACTGTTATTGTATATTCCTGCTTTGTCATAAAATTCTTTTTATCAGTAAATCCTTTTATAATGTTCTACCACCGGGAAAGGATCATAAAAATGATGCAATAATTTCTTCCAATCGTTGTACGCTGCACTTTTTCTAAATCCTTCCGTATGGTCTTCCAATGCTTGCCAACGCACTATCAATAAATATTTATCTTCTGCTTCTATACATTTTTGCAACTCATGCTCTATATAACCCTGCATTGAAGAAATAATTTCCTGAGCTTCCCCAAATGCGACTTCAAAACTGGTTGACTCACCCGGCTGAATATTTAAAAGAGCTATTTCTGTTATCATGTTTTTTGTTCAATAAAGAACTATTACTTTCTACACAACCGCCGTCAGGGTTTTCAACCGCTGACAGGGTTGTTTTAAATTTCGTCCTTACTCAACACAATTTCCGATACACCTCTTCCCTGTGGCACCATCGGGAACACATTATTTTCTTTTCCTACCATTATCTCAAGTAAATAAGCTCCGTCATGATCAAGCATTGTTTTCAATGCTGATTTTAATTTGCTGCGGTCATCCACTTTTTGCCCATCTATATAATATCCTTTTGCTACTGCCACAAAATCAGGGCTGGTAATATCAACAAATGAATAACGCTTCTCATGAAACAATTCCTGCCACTGGCGCACCATACCAAGGAACTGGTTATTAAGAATAATGATCTTCACATTAGGCTTGAACTGCATGATGGTTCCCAATTCCTGGATGGTCATTTGAATACCACCATCACCAGCAATAGCAATCGTTGTACGGG
>JAZKGV010000310.1:0-14556 GCA_040385725.1 Bacteroidota bacterium
CGTCTGTAGAAGTAGAAGCTACACCACAAATTTTAGGTATGGTTACTAAAGTGAACCATCTTATAAAAGTGGAACAGGCATAATTTGACAATTTGGAAATGAGCCAATTTTAAAATGGCTTAACAATTTCCAAATCATCAAATCATTAAATTTTCAAATTAACAAGCGAGGGGTGATACCCCGTAAGTACAAAATCAAATAAACAAAATGAATTTACATTCTCTAAAACCAGCCGAAGGCGCAGTACACAAAGACAAACGCCTTGGCCGTGGTGAAGCAAGTGGTAAGGGTGGTACTTCTACAAAAGGTAACAAAGGTGGACAAAGCCGTGCCGGTTACAAACGTAAAATGGCCCATGAAGGTGGACAGATGCCGATCCAGCGCCGTATTCCAAAACGTGGTTTCAAAAACATTAACCGTATTGAGTACAAAGCAATCAATCTCGGACAGGTTGATCACTTTGCAGAAAAATATGGTATCAGCGAATTCTCTCCTGAAAATCTATATATTAATGGATTGATAAGTGGAACAGACAGGATCAAGATCTTGGGTAATGGAGAACTGAAAGGAAAATTTACATTCAAGGTACACGCTATCAGTGCCAAGGCAAAAGCTGCTTTGGAAGCTACCGGTAGTACTGTTGAGATAGTAAAATAATTCCCCGATATTTGCAGACGCATTCCTGCTTGCCATTTTTTAGGCAGGTATGAAAAGCGTCTTTTTTAGTTGTAAAGAAATTTTTAAAAATCATTCTGTGAAGAAATTCATCCAAACGCTGAAGAATATCTGGAGCATTGAAGAACTGCGTAAAAAAATACTGTTTACCCTGTTGCTTGTGTTCATTTATCGTATAGGTTCTTTTATCGTTTTACCTGGTATTGATCCCAATAAACTCACTATTGAAGACAATACCCAAAATGGTATGCTTGGTTTGCTTGATGCTTTTGTGGGTGGTGCGTTTTCAAAAGCGTCCATCTTTGCATTAGGTATCATGCCTTATATCTCTGCATCTATCTTTATGCAGTTGATGACAATACTGGTGCCAAGCATGCAGAAGATACAAAAGGAAGGAGATAGTGGAAGAAAGAAGATCAATCAATGGACACGTTATCTTACAGTGATCGTTACAGCATTCCAGGCGGCAGCTTACATCGGTTACTTATACTCACAAAACAAAAGTGCTTTAATACCATCTTTTGAACCTTACTTTACTGTATCTACTGTTATCATTCTTACTGTAGGCACTTTGTTCGTAATGTGGCTGGGTGAAAAAATTACTGATAAAGGGTTGGGAAATGGTACTTCTATCATCATTATGATGGGTATTTTAGCAAGGTTGCCACAGGCATTTATGCATGAGTGGGGTTCAAGGGCTACCAGTGGCGGCGGTGGGTTGCTTATCTTCTTAATTGAAATTGCATTCCTTGTTGCTATCATCATGGGGCTTGTAATGCTGATACAGGGAACAAGAAGGGTGCCTGTAAACTATGCCAAGCAAATTGTTGGTAACAGGCAGTTTGGTGGAGCAAGAAACTTTCTTCCTTTGAAAGTAAATGCTGCAGGCGTAATGCCGATCATATTTGCACAGGCAATACTTTTCTTACCTACCATTTTCTCTGGTTTCACCGGTGGTGGATGGGCAAAATATTTTACTGACCATACCAATGTTGTTTACATGATCGTGTATTCGGTTTGTGTAATTGCATTTACGTTCCTATACACGGCGCTTATCTTTAACCCAAAACAAATGGCTGAAGATCTGAAACGCAACAATGGCTTTATACCTGGTGTAAAACCCGGGCAGGATACTGCTGATTATATTGGTACCATTATGGACAGGATCACTTTACCTGGCGCTATCTTGTTAGCATTTGTTGGTATTCTTCCTGGTATATTTGAGTTGGTATTTAAAACACAGCAAGACTTTTCTACTTTCTATGGTGGCACTTCGTTGCTCATCATGGTAGGTGTAATATTGGATACACTGCAGCAAATAGAAACACAATTACTCATGCGCCAGTATGATGGTTTAATGAGCAGTGGCAGAATACAGGGCAGGCAGACTGTTGCAAGTGGAATGTAAGGCCCCTATCCCCTGAAGGGAACAAGGAAAGAGCATAAAAATTATCAAGACCCTGGCGTAATTGTCGGGGTTTATTTTATAACAGCATTTATAATTTCCCCCTTTAGGGGACAGGGGCATGATTTATTATAAAACAAAGCAGGAAATAGAATTGATGAGGGAAAGCAGCCAGCTGGTGAGTAAAACGCTGGCGCATGTAGCAGCTCACATCAAAGAGGGTGTCTCCACAATGGAGCTGAATAATATTGCCGAAGAGTTTATAAAGAGTAATGGGGCCACTCCTTCCTTTAAAGGGTATGGTGATCCTGCGTTTCCCTATGCGTGCTGTATTAGTGTAAACGACGCCGTGGTGCATGGCTTTCCAACAAGTGCACCTTTAAAAAATGGTGATATTGTTTCGGTAGATGTAGGTGTTTTTAAAAATGGATTTCATGGAGACAGCGCTTACACATTTGCAGTAGGTACTATACCTGAAGAAACAAAGCGCCTGATGGCTGATACAAAAGCATCATTGTATAAAGGAATAGAAAAAGCAGTACATGGAAACAGGGTGGGAGATATTGCGTATGCTATACAAAATTATACTGAAAGAGAGAGAGGATATGGAGTGGTAAGAGAATTGGTTGGCCATGGGCTTGGAAGAAAATTACATGAAGATCCACAAGTACCTAACTATGGCAAACGTGGCACCGGTGCTAAATTGAAAGAAGGAATGGTGATTGCTATAGAACCAATGATAAACATGGGAACAAGGAATATTTATAACGATAAAGATGGCTGGACAATAAGAACGGAAGATGGTAAACCTGCTGCACATTATGAGCATAACGTGTGTGTGCAAAGAGGAAAAGCAGATATACTTTCATCTTTTACAGAAATAGAAGCTGCTGAAAAAGCAAACCCCAATTTGTTTTCGGATTATTGAGTTATTTATTAGTTATTTATTATTCGTTTTACAGCACCCTGTATTTTTCTGAAATCCTCTCATCAACCCAAATATGATTAGGGCTTATGTATGTGTCTTTGTACTGGATAATAACCCCGGCTTTGGCAAACACATCCCTTACTAATTCGCTGCAGATATAACTGCGGTTGCGTTCTCTCTTTGTGATACGAAAAAGTATCCTCATCATTATCCTGAATATTTCATAATTATCATACGGCCTTGTCAATGCATCAAGCCCAAAACTGATGCCACGGTTCAGTTGTTCTTTTGGTAATTCCTGGTGCAGGCTTGCAATTATCATTTGTCCTTTGTATGGCCGCTTGCTGCCTTTATAGTCATTGAGGTAAGTTGATAATGGTATTAACCTTATTCCAACATATGGCTCAGCTTCCAGCATCAGTACACGGCCAAGCTCTTCATCTTTATATACAACAGCTACATGGCTCCAGACACTTTTAGTAAGGTTTTGAATGATACCTGAAAATGCATAGCTGCCACTGCAAAAAACTATATCACCCGTTTTTACATGATATCTTATTTTATTGTAAGGCACAACGGGTATATCTTTAATCTGATGCTTGGTGATTGCTGTTGCCATTTGTTTTATTAGTTTAGATAGTTTAGAGGGTTTAGTAAGTTTAGGGTTGTTTCTTGTCTATTGTCTATTGTCTATTGTCTATTGTCTTATTTTTGGCCTCATCTAAGTTATGAATAAAAAAAGATTGATAGTAATTGGCGGAGGTGCCGCAGGATTTTTTTGTGCAGTGAATGCAGCAAGGATGAATGCATCACTACAGGTAACTATTATAGAGAAGTCGTCTAAACTTTTAAGCAAAGTAAAAGTAAGCGGTGGTGGAAGATGTAACGTTACACACAGTTGTTTCAGCATTGCAGACATGATAAAAAAATACCCAAGAGGAAATAGTTTTTTGAAAAAAGCATTTCATCATTTTTTTACCACCGATACTATTGAATGGTTTAAGGAAAGAGGTGTGGGGTTGAAGGTGGAAGCTGATGGAAGAATGTTTCCTGTTACAGATTCATCACAAACGATCATTGATTGTTTGACGAAGGAAGCGAATAAGTATGGCGTGGAGATATTGATGAACAGGGAAGCACAGGAATTGAAAATGGAAAGTGGAAAATGGAAAGTGGGTTTTAAAAATGATGTTTCTATTGAAACAGATTATCTCTGTATTGCAAGTGGTGGTTATCCAAAAGCAATTCAATTTGATTGGTTGAAAAAATTAGGCCATACAATTGAAGAACCAGTTCCTTCCTTATTTACTTTTAATATGCCTGGCAACAACATCACAGAGTTGATGGGGTTAGTGGCAGATAATGTAACCGTAAAAATTAATGGAACAAAATTATCATCACAAGGACCCTTGCTGATAACACATTGGGGAATGAGCGGCCCTGCTGTTTTAAAACTCTCTGCTTTTGCTGCAAGAGAACTGGCAGTTGCTAACTGGCATTTTACCATCACTGTTAACTGGGCAACTGATTACAATGAAAATACCGCTAGAGAAAAATTACAAAGCATACGTTTTGAAACGGCAGCAAAAAAGATCATCAATACAAACCCTTTTAGTTTACCACAACGACTTTGGCAATATCTTTTGAAGCAAAGTGATATTAATGAAGATATACGCTGTGCTGATCTGCCTGCGAAAGAACAAAACAAGCTCATTAAAAATATATGTACACAGGAGTTTACAGTAAAAGGCAAAACAACTTTTAAAGAAGAGTTTGTAACAGCCGGCGGAATTAATTTGAATGAGATCGACTACAACACAATGCAAAGCAAACTTGTACCCAATTTATTTTTTACAGGAGAAGTGATAAATGTAGATGGAGTAACCGGCGGCTTTAATTTTCAAAACGCATGGACTACAGGGTGGATTGCGGCGAAAGCGATAGCTAATAATGGATAATTGAAAATTGATAATGGAAAGCGTTCTTGCTATATTGCCTTCATTGATATCACTACCTGTATAAATTTCATGCACCAACGACCAACGGTGAACGAACACAACCAACGCTCTTCTACTGCCTTTCCAGCCAGCTTTTTTCTTTTGCATCTCCGGTAGCCAATACACCTGCCGCTATTAATATTAAGATCAGGTGAAGTGCAAAACCTGCCTTGTTGTACTCATTATAAGTAACGAGCCAGCCTGTGTTTACTTTAAAGAACAACATCAATGCAAATACCAATTGCATTACACAAATTAAACTGCCAACTGTCAGTATTACTCTTGCAGCAACGGAAGCAGCATTGGTTTTTGTAGCTGATATTTTTTTATGTACTAAATAATAGGCGGCAAATAAAATGAAGTAGGGGACAGTTGTAATAAAAAGTTCAAATACATAGCTGGAGCCGGGAATAAAAGATACAGAAACTGCAAAAAATTTCAATATAAAAAAGATAATGGCAACGATGGCAGCAAAACCAAACACACTTGCCATCAGCAACCACATGAGCACAAAATATTTATGAAAATTATCGTTCATTCAATTGTTTATTTCTGACTGCAAAGTAACAACATGATTGTTGTAATGGTTTACAAATTCAATTGTTTTTGTTCAATAAAGAATTCCAGCATCCCGAAAGCTTTCGGGATGGGACGCCAATGAAGCCTCATAACAGTACTGTATCCCGGCTCAAAAAAATCAACTCAAAGCGTCAAACAAATCATAGCAATCATATCAATCATCATCAAATCCGTATAAAAAAATCCCACCACATTGCTGTGATGGGATTACCTGTCTTTTCACTGGCAAATATTATTCAGCTTTTGGCTCTTCAGCAGCAGGTGCTTCAGGAGCAGCAGGCGCTTCAGCAGCACCGGCATCAAGCTTAGCTTTAATATCAGCTAAAGCACTTAAGTCGCCCAAAGTAGATTTCTCAACTTTGCTCTGCAGGTTTTTCACTGCTTTCTTAGTTACTTCTGCTTCTACTTTTTTCTCTTTTTGTACAGCCTGCTTTTCTTCTTCTATCGCCTGTTCCCAAAGCTTGGTGTGGCTAAGAACGATACGTTTGTCGTTGCGGTCAAATTCAATAACCATGAACTTGTTCACTTCGTCAGCAACAATGCTCTTACCATCTTCTTTTGCAAGGTGACGGTTAGGGGCAAAGCCTTCCAAACCATAAGGCAATTGTACTACAGCGCCTTTATCATCTCTCTTGATAACAGTTCCTTCGTGGATGCTTCCAACAGGGAATGTACCTTCGAGTGAGTTCCATGGATCTTCTTCAATTTGTTTGTGTCCTAACTGCAATTTGCGGCCGTCTTTATCAATGTTCAGAATAACCACATCAATGTTGCTGGCAACTTTGGTGTACTCATTTGGATTGTTGAAACGCTTTAACCAGCTTAAGTCGCTGATGTGAACCATACCACCGATACCGGTAGCCAATTCAACAAACACACCATACGGTGTGATGTTTTTAACAACACCAGTGTGGCGGCTTCCTTCAGGGAATTTTGTTTCAATTTCACTCCATGGATCAGCGCTCAATTGTTTAATAGAGAGGCTCATCTTACGGGTGTCTTTATCAAGCGTCACCACTTTTGCTTCGTATTCATCATTTAATTTGAAGAATTCTTTAGCATTAACCGGTGTATTGGCCCATGTAATTTCACTTACGTGTACAAGGCCTTCAACACCTGGCATAATTTCTAAGAAAGCACCGTAGTCTTCAATGTTAACTACTTTACCTTTTACTATTTCGCCTTCCTTAATGTTCTCTGTTAAAGTATCCCATGGATGAGGGGTCAATTGTTTCAAGCCAAGGCTGATACGTTTTTTATCATCATCAAAGTCAAGAACAACCACGTTCAGTTTCTGGTCCATCTTCAACACCTCAGTTGGGTGATTGATACGGCCCCATGAAATATCAGTGATATACAGTAAACCATCTAAGCCGCCAAGGTCAAGAAACGCACCGAAGTCGGTGATGTTTTTGATAGTACCTTCCAGTACCTGTCCTTTTTCCAGCTTACCCATGATCTCTGCCCTTTGTGCTTCGATATCGCTTTCAATAAGTGCTTTGTGAGATACAACCGCATTCTTGATCGTTTCGTTGATCTTAACAACTTTAAACTCCATTGTTTTACCAACAAACTGGTCGTAATCAGTAACGGGTTTAACGTCGATCTGAGAACCTGGTAAGAATGTTTCCATACCAAATACGTCAACGATCAAACCACCTTTAGTTTTGCTGGTAACAATACCGGTAACAATTTCACCAGTTTTATGCAGTTCCACAATTCTTTCCCATGCACGGGTAGTACGGGCTTGCTTGCGGCTAAGGTGAAGGTTTCCTTCTTTGTCTTCTTTTTCCACCACCATCACTTCAATAATGTCGCCTACTTTAAGGCCGCCGGCTATGTCCCTGAATTCGTTCAAAGAAATAAGTCCGTCGCTTTTAAAGCCGATGTTAACTACAGCGTCTGTTTTAGTAAGGGCTTCAATTGTAGCCTGTACCATTTCGCCGTCGTTGATCTGTTTAAAAGTGTCATCATACACTTTGTCGTACTTGATCTTTTCATCTTTGGTGTAGCTGGTAACGTTGCGTTTGTCAACACTCCAGTCAAAGTCGTCGTGAGCAGTTACGATCCTTTCTTCCACTGGTGCTTTTGCCACCACTGGCGCAGCTGATTCAGCAGCCGCTCCGATCCCGATTTCATCGGGACGTTCCGCAGGCACATTTGTTACCGCAGCAGTTGCTTCTACTTCTGGAGTAGCAGCACCTTCCTGTGCATCTGCGTTTAATTGTTTAATAATATTAAAAGACATAGTAAAACCCCGTTGTTTTATACGGGGCTGCGAAGGTAAGCTATCACAGCGGTTTTGAGAAGAAAAAGGGGAAGTTTTTTGAGGAAAAAAGGGGCGTGGATGGGGCTAATATTCAGCTAGTCCTTATTTATCTCCTTTTTTATCCATCCTGGTTGATTTGAGCGGTCAAATATTTATTTTGTCCTGGTTATTTCCCGATACAAAACTTACTGAATATATAATCCAGCCGGTCCTCGTTGGTAACCTCACCGGTAATTTCCCCAAGATAATGCAGGCACCTTCTTATATCAAGCGCCAGCAGGTCGCCGGGCAGGTTATTGTCCATGCCGTTTTTTATATCCTCTAAGGATTGCTGCACCTGCTGCAATGCAGCAAAATGCCTTGCATTGGTTACAATGGTATTTTCGGTATGCACTGTTCCCTGCACTACTTTATCAACCAACCTTTCTTTTAAAACATCAATATGATAATGTGCCTTGGCTGATATAAAAAGAATACCATCGCCTGAAAATTTTTGCTGTGCTTCATTGTCTGCCAGCTTATCTAATTTATTTCCAACGGCAATAAAATTTTTATTTTGTTGCTGCACCTGTTGTAAAGCGGCCTCCACTTCGGCCTGCGATTCCTGCTCCACATCAAAAAGGTAAACCACCAGGTCACTCTCCTTCATTTTCTCCATGCTTTTTCCTACACCGATCAATTCAATCGCATCTTTACTTTCTCTTATGCCAGCCGTATCGATCAACCTGAATAAGATGCCATCAATATTTATCACTTCTTCAATGGTGTCTCTTGTAGTACCTGCTATCTCACTTACAATAGCACGGTTCTCATTCAGCAGCGTATTTAATAAAGTTGATTTGCCTGCATTTGGTTTACCCACAATAGCAATGTTTACCCCATTCTTAATTACATTACCTAACTGAAATGAATCAATTAATTGTTGTGTTTGCAGTGATAATTTTTGAATGAGGGCATAAAATTTTGTACGGTCAGCAAACTCCACATCTTCTGTGGCAAAGTCAAGTTCCAGTTCGATCAATGCACTAAACTGTATGAGTTGCTCTCTTAATTCTTTTAATACTGATGAAAAACCGCCACGGATATTATGCAATGCGGTATTGCGGCTGGCTTCTGTGTTGCTGGCAATAAGGTCGGCCACAGCTTCTGCCTGTGCCAGGTCCAGTTTGCCTTTTAAGAAAGCCCGTTGGGTAAATTCACCCGGCCTTGCCAGCCTTGCTCCATTTGCCACGCAGGCATTGATCACCTGCTGTTGTATATATGGTGAGCCATGGCAACTTATTTCCACCACGTCTTCACCTGTATAGCTCTTTGGATTTTTAAAAAGCGATACCACTACTTCGTCCAATACTTTGTTGTTATCTTTTAGCAAACCAACATGAATGCTGTGTGAATTTTGTATTGCAAGGTCTTTAGAATGGAATAATTTATTAACGATGTTGATAGCTTTATCGCCACTTAACCGTATCACGCCAATGGCACCCAACCCGTTTGGGGTTGCAAGCGCCACTATAGTATCATCCCATCCGGAAAGTTTATTGAGCATGTGGCAAAGATAAGCCTGCATCAATCAAAGCAGGAAATACGACTATTTCCCCTTTGCATTTATATTTGTACAAATCATTTCCCCATCAGCATTTCATCCAACATATTACAAAGCCCGGTTGAATACATCAAAGGTGTAGGCCCACAAAAAGCCGACTTGCTAAAAAAAGAACTCAGCATTTTTACTTTTAAAGATCTGCTGGAACATTACCCACTTCGTCACCTCGACAAAACAAAAGTGGATAAAATAAAAGACCTGAACTACAACACAGACTATGCACAGGTAGCAGGCAAGCTTACTTACTCCGAGATAATCGGAGAAAGACAATCAAAAAGATTGGTGGCATATTTAAAAGATGATACAGGTGAAATTGAATTGGTTTGGTTCCAGGGTATTAGCTGGGTACAAAAAATACTGGAAGCAGGCCATCAATATTTAGTGTTTGGAAAGGTGAGTTCTTTTAACGGGCAGTTGCAGATAACGCATCCAGAACTGGAAGCGTATGCAACCGAAAATGCAACAGGTAAAAGTTTTCTTGATCCCATCTATCCTTCTACAGAAAAATTAAAAGCAAGAGGATTGAATGGAAGGGCTTTTGCGAAACTCACTTATTCTTTACTGCAATTATTAACGCCAAAAGATCTACCGGAGAATTTACCGGAACCAATTATCAAACAATATCGTTTTATTTCAAGGTGGGAAGCTGCCTGTCATATTCATTTTCCTTCATCAGAAGAAATGTATGCACATGCGGTGAGAAGGATAAAGTTTGAAGAATTGTTTTTTGCACAGTTGAGGCTTGGCATCCGCCGCAGTGAAAGGCACCGCTTTAGTAAGGGCTTTGCTTTTGAAAAAGTGGGAGATCATTTCAATACATTTTATAATAACTATCTCCCATTTGAATTGACCAATGCACAAAAACGGGTATTAAAAGAAATACGGAAAGATGTGGGCAGCGGCAGGCAAATGAACCGCCTCTTGCAGGGAGATGTGGGTAGTGGAAAAACAATTGTGGCTTTGCTGAGCATGTTGATCGCTTCAGATAATGCAAGGGAGGGAGATGGCCAGCATTTTCAAAGTGTGCTGATGGCACCAACAGAAATTTTGGCACAACAGCATTTCAACAGCATAGAAGATCTGGTAAAAGATATGCCGGTTTGTGTAAAACTGCTTACCGGCTCATCCAAAGGAAAACAAAGAAAAGAAATACTGAAAGGCTGTGAGGATGGCAGCGTAAATATATTGATCGGCACACATGCGGTGATTGAAGATAAAGTACTGTTTAAGAATCTTGGGTTCGCTGTAGTGGATGAGCAGCACAAATTTGGCGTGGCGCAAAGGGCAGCTTTATGGAAAAAAAATAGTTTGCCTCCGCATGTGTTGGTTATGACGGCAACACCCATTCCCCGTACGCTGGCATTAACAGCTTATGGCGACCTGGATTACAGTGTGATTGATGAACTGCCACCCGGGCGGCAACCTATACAAACCATCCACCGTTTTGAAAACAAGCGGCCGCAGGTGATGGATTTTGTAAAGGAAGAAATTGTGAAGGGACGCCAGGCTTATATTGTTTATCCGCTCATTGAAGAATCATCAAAGCTTGACTATGAAAACCTGATGAAGGGTTATGAAGAAGTGAAATCATTTTTTCCTGAACCAAAATACTGGATAAGCATGGTGCATGGCAGGCAGCCATCTGAACAAAAGGAAACCAACATGCAACGCTTTGTAAAAAATGATACTCAGATAATGGTAAGCACCACAGTGATTGAAGTAGGTGTGAACGTGCCGAATGCGTCATTAATGGTAATTGAAAGCGCAGAAAAATTTGGCTTATCACAATTGCACCAGTTAAGGGGCAGGGTAGGCAGGGGTAGCGAAAAAAGTTTTTGCATATTATTAACGGGGCCTAAAGTAAGCAAAGATGCAAGAGAGCGGCTCAATATAATGTGTGCCACTAATGACGGTTTTAAAATAGCAGAAAAAGACCTTGAAATCCGTGGCCCCGGCGATATTGAGGGAACAAGGCAAAGTGGGGTTTTAAACTTTAAGCTGGCCAGCATAGTCCAGGATAAAGTGATGCTGGAAGTAACAAAAGAAGTAGTGGGCAACATATTAGATAACGACCCGGACTTAAACATGGCAGAAAATTTGCCCGTGAAGCAATACCTTCAAAACCAGAAGGGAAAAACGGTTTGGAGCAAAATTTCGTAGTTATTGAAGCGGCCGTATCAGTGAAAACAACCATCCAAAACATCTGCCGTTGTTTTTTGTTATTATTTATTAAATTGTATCAAAATTTTTCGTTTGAAAACTGTGCCGTATATAAACCTTTTAAGATTCTTTTTGCCTGTTGTCTTTTTGCTTTTTGCTGATGCTGCCATTGCCCAGTTACAGTTTATTGAAAATAAAGGCCAGTGGAAGAAAGAGGTGGATTATAAAAGCGATATTACCAATGGCGCTTTTTTCCTGCAGCAGCAGGGCTTTACTGTATTGCTCCAGAATGAAAAAGATATGCAGCTGCTGTCGGAAAAAATGCATGGGCATTCTGCCGGAGAAAAGGCAAATGAAAAAGCTGCTCCTGTACCTTCCTCTTCATCTGTTACCATCCGTCAACATGCTTATCGTGTGAATTTTGTTGGTGCGTCTGGTTTTGTAAAAGCAGTACCTGATAAAATGATGCCCACTTATAATAATTATTTTAAAGGAAGTGATCCATCCAGGTGGCAGGGCAATTGCCGGATCTACCAGGCAGTAACTTACAGGGATATGTACCCCGATATTGATGTACGTTATTATACTGACCAGGGAACGTTGAAATACGACATCATAGTGCATCCCGGGGGCAACATTAATAATATTGCTTTAAAATACACTGGTGCAAATAAACTTTCTATAAAAAACAAGGAGCTTGTTATCGGCACATCTGTGGGTGATGTAAAGGAGCTTTATCCATATACTTACCAGGTGGCAAAAGACGGCAAGCAAACTCTGGATTGCAAATATGTGTTGGATGAAAAAACACAAACCATCCGTTTTAAAGTAGAGGATTACGACCCTAATGCTACGATCGTAATTGATCCCACTTTAATTTTTTGTTCTTTCACCGGGAGTAATGCAGATAACTGGGGCTACACTGCTACACCGGGACCTGATGGAAGCATGTATGCCGGCGGTATTGTTTTTGAAACGGGCTTTCCAGCTACAACCGGTGCATTTCAAACAAGCTTTCATGGTGGGAGGGCCGATGATGCCAACGGGCCTTACGATATTGCCATAATGAAATTGTCAGCAAACGGAGCAAGTCGTTTGTATGCCACTTATCTTGGTGGTGATGGCAACGAACAACCACATAGTATGATATGTGATGCACAAGGAAACCTAGTAGTGGCTGGGCGTACTAATTCTACTATTACCGGTGATGCAAGCAAAGTATTTCCCATTACCGCACCAATGAGTGGCCCGGGTGGTGAGTATGATATTTTTGTATTAAAGTTCAATGTAAATGGAACCGGTATTTTAGGTTCGATAAGAATGGGTGGCAGCAGGGATGATGGAGTAAACATCCGCCCTAAATATGCCAATCTTGGTGTGCCCGGCCAAAGCGATGGTGCATATGATACAAGGCGAAACTATGGCGATGATGCAAGAAGCGAAGTGATATTGGACGCAGCCAATAATGTGTACCTGGCATCCTGTACACAGTCTTCTGACTTCAGGACGGTAAATACAGGTATTCAAACAACATTTGGCGGTGGTGGCAATATAATACAACAGGATGGTATCATTGCAAGATTTCCTCCTAATCTTTCTTCTGTGTCGTTCTGTACTTATTTCGGCGGTAATGGCAACGATGCCTGTTTTGTACTGTCATTAAGCCCAACTAACGGCAACCTGTACGTTGCCGGAGGCACTACCAGTACCAACCTTCCGGGTAATACTTCAGGCACATTAAGCCCAGGTTTCCAGGGTGGTGCTACAGATGGATTTGTAACGGAAATTACACCGAATGGCTCTGCTATTGTGAGAACAACGTATATCGGCACCAATGATAATAACGGATCTACAGATGGTGCTGATCTTGTATATGGTATCCAGTTTGATAAATTTGGTTTCCCTTATATAATGGGCACCACTACTAACGGTAACTGGCAGGCACAAAATGCAACATTCAGTAACCCGGGTGGCAAGCAGTTTATTGGTAAACTAAGGCAGGATCTGTCAGGATATGTTTACACAACTATGTTTGGTACCAACAGCACATCTCCTAACATTTCACCCGTGGCTTTTTTGGTTGACAGGTGCCAGAATGTATATGTTTCGGGCTGGGGCGGTACATTGGAAACTACAAAACAATATCCAAACGCAGGTACCAGCGGTATGGATTTTTTAATAACACGGGGTGCTATTCAAACAATAACAGATGGGAGTGACTTTTTCTTTTTTGTGCTTGAGAAAGATGCCAGGAGCCAGTTGTTTGGAAGTTATTTTGGGCAGATAGGTGGCTTTACTGATCATGTGGATGGCGGTACCAGCCGCTTTGATGATAATGGAATCATTTACCAGGCAATATGTGCCAATTGTGGTAATGCCAGTACTCCCGGCGTTGTTTTCCCAACTACACCAGGTGTATGGGGCAGGCGTAATAATTCAAGTGCCTGTAATGAAGCGGTGGTAAAGATCGAAATGAACTTTGGTGGTGTTGGGGCCAATATCAGGACGATCATTAATAATATACCCAATGCTATTTCTGGTTGTAATCCATTAAGAGTAGAAGCCTTTGATTCCTTGTCAAAAGCACAATCTTTTTTCTGGAACTGGGGCGATGGTTCTAAAATAGATACACTGCATGGCGGGTCTGATACATCACACCTTTATAATTTGCCACCAGGCGTTGATGAAAGGTATTATAATATTATGCTGATAGCAGAAGACAGCAATACCTGCAACGTTCGTGATACTGCTTATAAAAGAATAAAAGTGAGTACCAATTTTGCCACACTTTCATTCAGGTCACGAAAGCAGGCACCTTGTACAAACCTGTCGTACGAGTTTACTAATTTATCAAGGGCATATATTGGATCTTTTGATCAAAAAGGTTTTGTGTGGGATTTTGGTGATGGTACCACAGATACCGGCAGTATCAGCTATAAT
>JAZKGV010000311.1:0-7832 GCA_040385725.1 Bacteroidota bacterium
CGCTGTTAATAGAATCAGATGAACCTATAATGGTGGCTCAATACATCACCACAAGAGCGTCCTGCGGTAATAACTTTATTCCAGATCTGGGTGATCCGGAAATGATCTACCTGAGCCCGGTAGAACAAACGATTGACGAAGTAATATTAAACTCAACACCTAATGCTGAAATAGTCCAGCACTGGATAAATGTTGTAATTAAAACTGTAGCAGTGCCTTCCTTTTCGATCACGGGAGCATCAGGTATAGTAACTTTTAATCTACATCCACAAGACCCTGCATACAGCTATGCACAGATAAGGGTTAATCCAGGTGCACATACCGTTACAGCAGACAGTGGCTTTAATGCTATTGCTTATGGCTATGGCGATGCAGAAAGTTATGGTTACAATGCAGGTACCAATCTTAAAGACCTTTACAATGTAATATCACCACTTAACCCACTTAATATTACAGGTACTAACTCAGCCTGCGCCTGTACGCCTTTTTATTATACTATTACATATCCTTATCAACCACTGTCATTGGCCTGGGATTTTAAAGGATTTCAACCAAATGTTACCATTAACAGCCCTGTTCCTGACAGTACTTATTTAGTGAATGGTAAACAGGTATGGCGTTATAAATTACCTACGCCTTACACCTATTGTCCTGCCGGTAATTATCCGCTCTCTATTACTGCTGGTACAGCCGGCACTGACGGTTGCGGAAATACGCAAATAAAAGATGATACGCTGTTTGTAAGAAATACACCAACACCTGATTTTAGCTGGGTTAATAACGGATGCATTACCGATCCCGTTCATTTTAGTGATATTTCTGTTTATGATGAGGGTGTTTATTCATACCAATGGACATGGGATTTTGGTGATGGAACCACCAGTACAGCGCATGAGCCGGTACATCAATATGATGCACCCGGGAATTATACAGTTACTTTCAGGCTTATTACAAATATCGGGTGTATCAGTACGGTCCGGTCAAAGCAGGTAATAGTCACCGATATACCCGTTGCAAAATTTGGCTATTCTACTCCACTCTGTATAAATAAGGATGTTGTTTTTACTGATACTTCCACTGTGTCGTCTCCCGGAACTATACAATTCTGGCATTGGGATTTTGGCGATGGTAGTTTTGTGGATGCCACTACCAATGCCAATCAACTACATCCATATACCACTACAGGCTCCAAAACAATTGGCCTGCAAATAGAAACAGCCAGCGGTTGTAAAAGTGCTATACTCAATAAAACTTTTACCATTAATCCCAACCCCGCAGTTGATTTTACCATGCCTGCAAAAGTGTGCCTGCCTTATGACATAGCAAACTTTACAGATGTAAGCAGCATTGCCGATGGATCACAAGCAGGCTTTAGATGGAAATGGAAATTTGGAGAACCATCAAGCGGTGCAGCTGATAGCGCCATTACAAAAAACGCAACGCATTTATACAGTACGGCCGGGCCATTTAATGTTACACTTACGGTTACCAGTGCAGCCGGTTGTGTGGAAGACAGTACAAAAATTTTCAGCAATGTTTTTGCAAAAGCAAGTGGCGGTTTTACCGTAAACCGTGAAAATTGTTTGAATACTGCAACCAATCTAAGCAGTACAAGTAACGGGCAGGGTAATACCATTACTAACTGGTACTGGGATTTTGGCGATGCCACCAGCGGCACAGGTCAAACAGTTTCTCACACTTATTCTATCGCCGATACTTTTGCTATTAAGCATTGGGTACTTACAGATAAAGGTTGCTACAGCGATACGGTGACAAATAATGTAATTGTAAATCCATTGCCTTCACCCAATTTTAATTTTAGTGCATTGGCCTGCGAAAAAAATAGTATTACCATCACTGATATTTCAACACCTGGCGCAGGAAACATTACCAGGTGGACATGGAATTTTGGTAATGGAAGGCCGGATTCAGTTATTACAAATAATCTTCCGTTTTTATACAGGTATGATACAACAGGCAATTATACAATCAGCTTAAGCCTGCTTACAGATAAAGGCTGTTCAACAGCAACGGCATTTACAAAGAACATTCGTGTTAACCCCTTGCCAAAGCCCGGCTATATTTCACCTGAAGTTTGCCTTTCTGATGCTTCAGCAATTTTTGTAGATACTTCTTCTATTGCCGCTCCTGATAATATTGCCAGTTGGCGATGGAATTTTGGGGATCCGTCTTCTGGTGCAAATAATATTTTTAATGGAGTAAATGGATCACACCGGTACAATGCAATAGGCATATACACGGCTGTATTGACTGTTACAAGTAACAATGGTTGCGTTGATTCAGTAGCACAATCATTTACAGTAAACGGCGATATTCCAAAAGCAAATTTTACGCCACAGGTTTCGCCTTCTTTATGTGCCAATGATTCTGTTTCTATCAAGGATAGTTCTACAGTAAATTTTGGTAATGTAACAAAGGTTGAAATTTACTGGGATGCAGCAGGAGCGCCTTTGGTAAAAGATGTTGATGACCTGCCTGCATTTGGCAAACAATACAAACATATTTATCCTGACTTCCAGTCACCGCTTGTAAAGATCTTTAACATAAGATATTTATCTTATTCCGGTGCCACTTGTGTTGATGAAATTACTAAACCGGTAACAGTACATGCTTCACCAAAAGTGCAGTTCAATAATATTATACCTGTGTGTTTGGATGCTGCTACCTATCAAATTACAGAAGCATCAGAAATTGGTGGCATACCGGGTACAGGAGTATTTACCGGCCCGGGTGTCAGCAGTACAGGTTTGTTTACTCCATCTGTAACTGGTGTTGGCACTTTCCCGGTTTTATATACTTACACATCGGCATTTGGTTGTGTTGATACTATGTCAAATAACATTACTGTGTTAGCGCCTGCTACTGCTAATTTTGGTTTCGGCAAACCTTATTGTGAGAAAAATAAGATCAGCTTTACAGATTCTTCTTCTGTACCAACTGCAAGCGGTACAATCGCAAACTGGAACTGGAATTTCGGTGATGGTACTACAGCAGTAAATAATAATTCTTCAATACCTGTTGATCATGTGTACGCTGCCGCAGGTAGTTATACTGCAACACTTACTATCACCACCAGTAATGGTTGTAAAGTAAGCAGGCAAAAAACAGTAACGGTAAATCCTTTACCAAAACCGGCATTTACATACCCGGCAAGTGTTTGTCTTCCTAATGCATCTGTTGCATTTACTGATGCAAGTACTATTGCAGATGGCACACAAAATACATTTACTTATCAATGGCGGTTTGGCGATGATGCCAGTGGCGGAGCTAATGCATCTGTTTCAAAAAATCCAACACATATTTATACAACCGATGGTATTTACAGTGTGACATTGATTGCAACAAGCGGTAATGGATGTAAAGATTCTGTTACCACAGCAATTGATATTTTACATCCGGAACCAACTGCTGATTTTACTTCAGATAGTGTAAGCATTTGTGAAACACAGGCTGTAAAATTCAGTGACAACAGCACCGGTGCCGATGGTATTGTAAATAAATGGACATGGGATTTTGGAAATGGTAGCTCAAGCATACTGCAGTTCCCGGCATCACAAACCTATAATACAGCCAGGATTTATAATGTAGAGTTAGAAGTTGAAAATACATTTGGCTGTAAAGCCACTAAAGTAAAACAGTTTACGGTGTATGCTAATCCAATTATAAGTGCAGGTGCTGATACCGTATTACTTGAAGGAGGAGAAATAACGTTGAATGCAACTGCAATCGGCAATGGCCTCCAGTATCTATGGACACCAAATATGTATCTAAACAATAACAGGATACTGAAGCCAACTATAAAAGGGATGACGGAAGACATGACCTACACACTGCAGGTAGTGGCGCAGGGTGGTTGCTGGAAGACAGATGAAATATTTGTCAAGTTGTTGAAGATGCCCATCATCCCCAATACATTTACACCTAATGGCGATGGTAAAAATGAGAACTGGACAATACAATATTTAGATTCTTATCCTGATTGCCGCATAAAAGTATTTAACAGGGATGGGCAGGCTATATATGAATCACTTGGCTATAAAGTGCCTGGATGGGATGGCAAATACAATGGCAAGTCTTTACCATTTGGAACTTACTATTATATTATAGAACCTGGTAGTGGCAGAAAACCGATAACAGGTTACGTTACACTTATCTATTAGAGTATGACTTTAGAACATGCAGCTATCTGGACAAACGACCTGGAGAAGCTGAAAGATTATTACTGTACTTATTTTAGCGGCGTTGCTAATAATAAATACAGCAACCCTGAAAAAAAATTCAGCAGTTACTTTCTCAGTTTTAAAGGCGGTGCAAGGTTGGAAATAATGAGCATGGATGGCGTGCCGCCGAATACAAATGATACAGTACAGGCGCAACATTTAGGATTGATACATCTTGCCTTTGGCGTAGATACTATTGAAGAAGTAGAAGCAAAAGCAACGGAACTGAAAGCAGCAGGCTTTCCCATATTAAGCGGCCCAAGAAAAACCGGTGATGGTTATTATGAATTTGAAACGCTTGACCCTGATAATAACAGGCTGGAAGTTACAGCAAGGTTATAAGTGAAATTTATTAAGCGGTTGTTCTTTTCTTTACCACTGTTTTCTTTGATACAGTTTTTGCTTTCTTCGCTTTTGAAATCTCTTTCACTTTTTTGTTGAGAATGATCAATGGTTTTACAGTGGCATTGCCATTGTCGTTATTCAGTTCAACAATATAAGTGTTCTTATCCTTTACGCCGGATTGTTCTTCTTCTATCTGCATAAAGACCTTATTCACTGGTTGCTCCATTTCTATATTGGCAGCTTGTATAGCTACATTTTGCTGTTCTAATGCTTTGTGTTGTTGCAGTAATTCATCATTAATTACTGCTGTATTGTATTCAACTTCTTCAGGTGTTTCTATAATTACTACAGCAGCTTTTTTAACCGGTGCTTTTTTCTTTCTTACAACTTTTGTCTGTAGAGGCTCATCATCAATTATAATAGACAACTTTTTGTTTTCACTATATACAGGAGTAGTATTGAGGGATGCAAAAATAGCAGGAGAGGAGCCCGCCTTGTTTTCTATTGCAACTGTTTTACTATCAGCTACAGGTAATACAAAAAATACCACTAATAATATCGAAAGCGAAACAGAAAACAGTTTAACCTTTTGTAAAAAACTAAAACTTACTTTTGGTTCTTCTGCAAATAACCTTTTTATCCTGTTCAGTAAATTCTTTTTACCATTAGTGGCGGCCAATGCAAACTGCAGTGAGGCAAAACGGTTTTGTTCCAATATCAATAGCGCAGAAGCATAATCATGTTTGTTGTATCTGTAATTCAACACCCAGTCATCGCAACAATTTTCTCTTTCCTTTCTGGCAGCGTTACTAAGCATTTTTGCGAAGGGGTTAAAAAATAATACCAGTTCAATAACGCTTTGCAAAAAATTTACGAAGTAATCGTTGCGTTTTATATGCGCCAGCTCATGTAATATCACTGCCTGCGCCTGTTCTGTTGTAAGATTGTTGAGTGCAGTTACAGGAAGCAATATTATAGGCTTAAAAAAGCCAATTACAGAAGGAACAGCAGCCTTTTCACTCAGCCAGATATTTACTTTCTTTTGTATGCCAAGATGAAAGGCGGTTTGTTCTGTGAACAATCTTATGTCAACCGGTGCTTTTATAAAGTTGCTGCCTTTTAATGCCAGTACATTGTTGAGTTTTTTTACAAACAATAACAATTGTACAGCTAAAACAACAAAGTATGCAAGAGACAACCATTGCAATGAATCAGTAAAGTTCTGGGAAACATTCAACCAGTTTAATGCAGTTGCCTGTGTTCCTGAATTCTGTATAGCAAAATAGTTTTGCAAAACAGTAGATGCAAACCAGGCAAATGATGCAAACAGCATCATCAAACTAAAATGATATTTAAAAATGGCTGAAAGCTTGTTGCCGGAGACTGTAACTGCTTTATAAATGATCCACAGCAGGGCAGCCTGCCACAGGCTGTTGGCTATTCCCCAACCAAGCGATTGTAAAAAAATGTATTTCTCAAAAACAGTAAGCAACATAACAATTACTTATTGATGCTTTTTAAATAGTTGGTTATTTCGTCAAGCTCTTCTTTAGAAGCTTTGTGGTTGCCCAGCGCCTGCATTACTAACTGTGCCGATGAGCCGCTGAATAAGGAGTCGATCATTTTATTTACCAAAAAGCTTTGAGTATTTTCTCTTGTCACCGCCGGTTGGTAAATATGCGTCTTGCTGCTGCTGTCCCTTGTTACCAATCCTTTTTCAAACATTATCTGCATGAGCTTAAGGGTGGTGGTGTAGCCGGCTTCCTTGTACTTCAGCAGTTCTTCATGCACCTCTCTTACTGTTGCTGATTGTTTATTCCACAGCACCTGCAGGATTTCAAGTTCCCCTTCTGTAGGCTTTAATTGTTTTGTTATGCTCATAGTACGACTATTTTCGTACGCTAATGTAGGAGATAATTTCTTAAAACAAACTAAAAGTTTCGTAGTAATTGATAATTGGTAATTGATAATGGATAACGGGAGTTCAAAAACTGATAACTAATCACCGATCACTTGCTTGCTTTCTTAGTTCCGCCGTCGTCTTACTACTCCCATCATGGCTCCAGCCGGGAGATTTTAAAAAGTATTTGATGCCATTGCTAAACGAGCCGGATGTAAATGCTTTCTTGAGTAATTGCCCCCATGTTATCAAAGCCACTTTTGCCGGGTTGAATGATTCGATATTTCTTGTAAGCCCGTAAGTAGGCCTTTCTTCTTCGGGTTGAAAACTGCCAAACATCCTGTCCCAAATTATTAAAATACCAGCATGGTTTTTATCTAAGTATTTCAGGTCACTGCCATGATGCACACGGTGGTGTGAAGGTGTATTGAGTATAAACTCCAATGGCCTGGGAAGTTTATTGATGGTTTCAGTGTGTATCCAGAATTGATAGATAAGGCTCAACTGTTGCATAAATAATATCCAGATAGGATGCAGCCCTATCAATGGCATCCATGCCCAAAAGAGAAAAGCGCCGGTTAAATTACCCGTCCAGGTTTGCCTTAAAGCAGCAGCCAGGTTATAGCGTTGAGATGAATGATGCACCACATGGCTTGCCCAGAAATAATTTACATAATGGCTGGTGCGGTGAAACCAGTAATAAGAAAAATCATCTGCAAAAAACAGCAGCACCCAATAGTACCATTTGCTTTCATCTAATGTAAACAGTCTGTGATCGTAAATGAAAAGGAACAACCAGAATATGAGTGCCTTTGTGATAAGGCTTGTGAGTACATTGCCAATACCGAGGCCAAGACTGGTAAAAGTATCCTTCGTTTCATAAAGATGTTTATTCTCTTTATGACTGAACCATGCTTCTATTGAAAGTAGGAGTACAAAAAAAAGGAATGGCATAATATAATATGGCAAGCGGCATCGGTGCAATTTAGGGAGATTTTTGATAGGTGGCACGCTGAGGGACAGAGGCCGCAGAGAAGAAAATCAAATGCCGGTCGGTACCGCAGGTCAGACCGGATTTACGATATCGACCAGGGAAAAATCCTCAGCGCTGTCTGCTCCTCTGCGTGGGATAATCCTCAAATGCCGGTCTGACCTGCGGTACCGACCGGGGAACCCTGCCAATTTTTCACAAAATCTCCCATGGCATAATGATTGACAATGAAGGTTGAACAAAAAAATCAATATATCATGGGAAAAATAATAGGTATAGACTTAGGAACAACCAATAGTTGCGTTTCAGTAATGGAGGGTAACGAACCGGTGGTGATAGCAAACGATGAAGGAAG
>JAZKGV010000312.1:0-10281 GCA_040385725.1 Bacteroidota bacterium
TTTGCTACGGTCAATATATATTCAAATAATTAAACTCAATGACGAGACCCCCTATTTAAAGATTTTGGCCAAAGTTTATTTCTGATGAAATCCTATCACATTTAAATTTTGGAATAAGCAACTTGCGTCATCTAAAAAAGGTGAATAAGTTTTGTAACAGGGGATTCATGACACTCTCAATAAAAAAAGAACGCGAGTTTTAGGAAAATAAAATTACGCAAGCGATATATAAAAGGAAAACAATTGTATTTACAGAAAAAAATATTGAAAGCCATGCCGGCGGCGGCTACATTATGGTGGAAGGGAATGCTGATTTTACCAACAATGAAAATGGGGATGCCGTGATAACACTACACCCACATAAAGGAATGCGTAAAATAAATAACAGCAGCGCAATACAATTAAACAATACTGAACTGCAAACAAAATTTGCAAGTGCTTACCTGTGGGAAAAAGTAAGTTTTTCAAAAATGCCTTCAGAAGATTTTTTAGTGATGGCAAAGCAAACCGCTAATGGAAAAGCAGATAAAACCACCGCTGTAAAACTCCGTTTACAATAATCAAATAATAAAAGTCATGAAAAAATTAGCAATCATCTGCCTTTTGGCAGTATCGGTAATCAGTTGCAAAAAAGAAAGCAACAGTACACCAGCAGGCAGCAGTTCCTGCGGCAATCCAAGTACAGCAGCGCCTGCAGGCCTCGCCGGCAACTGGGCAAGTGGCTACGGATCATTTTTAGAAATGGTGGATACCTATAATGGACAACACCTGGGCAGTGCATGGTCGAGCGGTAAGTTCTTTAAGTTTACCAATAATGGCAAAGCCGCTGAATTTTATTACATGGTGGAATCACAAACTTTCCAATCGGGTACAAAAGCTACCGGCACCATTGCTTTTGATGAAGGCTCAACAATGGAAGAAGGTTCTTTCACTTTTTATCCCTGCTGGGCACATTACAAAGGATGGAGTGCTTCTACTACAGTTGACAGGGATGCAACCAGTGCAGAATTACAAAACAACCTGACGATAAAATTCTTTTACCTGATGGATGGAGAATGGTTACGTATTGAACCCAACGGCGTAGTAAATAATTTCTCAAGCAGTTTCAGAACAGTTAATTAATTAAGTTCTTATACTGATACTATTAAAGAACAGGCTTTGCGTATACCTGTTCTTTTTTATTTAGCTGTATTGTATGCAGCGATTAAAAAAAACAAAATGTACAATTCATGCGGCTTGTGATCCATTTCATACACAGTGATGTTGCCAACAACACTATTCAAAAATATCTTGCAGCAGATTTAAAAAGTAAAACCATGAAAAAAACACTACAGTCTGCAGTACTGATCGTACTGGCAGCTTCAGCCATTTTTGTTTCGGCCACATCCCGTCAGCCAAATGTAAAAAACTATTGGCCCGATGAATGGCAGGAAACATCAAAGCAATCCGTAAAGGACAGTAACAATGAAGCAACGTATTCAAACAAAATTTTTAACAACAAGAATTAATGGCCATGCGTAAAACAATTTTTATTTTATCAGCTATCACAGCAGTAACAATTATAGCAGCAGCATGCAACAGCAAAGCAGGCAACAAAAAAACTGCAGAAGAAAAACAAGACAAAGCCGCTTTATTAAAACGTGGTGAATACCTGGTAACAATCGGTGGTTGTGATGACTGCCATTCTCCTAAAAAGATGGGGGCTCATGGCCCTGAAATAGACATGGAAAGAAGGCTTTCCGGTTTCCCAGCCACAAGGCCATTACCACAATTCGACAGCAATGTGCTTAAAAAAGGTATTATGCAGTTTAATGATGACCTTACTTCGTCTGCCGGCCCATGGGGCATTTCTTTTGCGGCTAACCTCACCAGTGATGCAAGCGGTGCAGGAAGCTGGCCATTGGAAAATTTTAAGTTTGCCCTTCGCCATGGTAAATTAAAAGGTTTGGCAGCCAGCAGGGATATATTACCACCCATGCCCTGGTTCAATTTTGCAAAAATGACCGATGATGACCTGGAAGCATTGCATACATTTTTACAAAATACAAAGCCCATAGAAAACGTAGTGCCCGGACCAAAACAATTTTCGGATCTGAAATAATACTGTATGAAAAACACTGTTATCATTTATGCCCATCCTGATGAAAATAGCTTTAATGCCGCAATATTGAAACAAACAGTATTGTAGCTTCAGGCACAGGACAGCATATTTACTGTAATTGATCTGTACAAAGAAAACTATGACCCTGTTTTATCAGCAGCAGAAATGAAAGGAGAAGCTGGCACTGAAACAAAAAAATACCAGCAATTAATTAAGCAGGCAACCGATATTATTTTCATTTTCCCGGTATGGTGGTTCAGGGCTCCTGCAATAATGGAGGGGTTTATTGATAAAACATTTACCCCAAAATTTGCATACCGTTTTAAACCCATCATTGGCAAATATGGGTTACCAGTGCCTTTGTTGAGAGATAAAAGAGTATTGGTATTTGTAACCCATGGGGCCCCTGCCCTGCCTGTGAAAACGCTTTATGTAAACGTGGTGAAATATCGGTTCTTACTTGGCTTTCTTAGTTTTTGCTTTAATATTTTCAGGTGCAAAATTGTACAATTATGGTCAGTACCTTTTATCGATGAAAAAAAACGAAAAGGGTATCTTGATAAAGTAAGCCGCATTGTATCAAAAAGATTGGGGCTTGTAAAGCAGGATCATCAAAATATTGAAACAAAAAAACTACCGGCATTACAGGCGCCGTAGAAGCACTGCCGGATGAATTGATAAAATATATGTACAGGCTGTGGCATCATCGCCATCAACCGGGCTATGAAACCAAACTACTTTATTAAATTTGATGGATATAAACCATCATCTTGAAAAGATTTTTTTTACTCCTCTTAATAGTATTTCCTGCTGTGCAGGCATCCCTGGCACAATTACCATCAAATATTATTTTCAGCAAACTCACTAAAAAAGAAGGGCTTGCATCTGATATCCTGTTTCACACTGTACAGGACAAAGCAGGATATTTGTGGATAGCTACTCAAAACGGCCTGCAGCGGTATGATGGAAACCGCTTTATCACTTTCCGCCATATTCCCGGCGACAGTACCAGCATTGCAGACGATGTAGTGTCACATTTATACATCGACAGCAAAAACCGCCTGTGGGTGATGTTCGAAAGATCTGTAGGTATTTTTAATACCAGCCGCAACCTATTTACCACTACCAGGATCACAGTTCCGGTAAACAATGTAAAAAAAATTATAGAAGATGATAAAGGAAGCATTGTACTTTTTACCGACTACAATAAGCGTTTGTTGTATGACGAAGCAAAAAAAGAATTTACTGCGGTGTATCCTTTGCCGCCTATGCCGGGTGAGTTAACTGCCGGGGATATGGTGAAAGCGGCTGCACCAAACCGTTACTGGCTCACCGGTAAACAAGGATTATTCTTATACGATGCATCCAGCAACCAATACAGTTATAAAAACAAAAACCTTGCAGGTGAGCCTGCTATTGACCAGGCAGGTGAAATAATAAATACCAGGCTTCCATTTGTTGATAAGGAAAACAATTTATGGATGGTAAGCTGGATACCTTTTGGCAATATTCCCACGCTGTATCGTTTTGACAAAACAGGAAATACTGTTTTACAGTTTGATAAACTTAAAGGAAAAAGTGGAAAGGATTATTATGAAATATGGGGTTTATACCAGCAAAGCAATGGCACTATTTGGGTGTATGGTATGGGTTTGCTGGCTTATTACAGCCAGGCACAGCAGCGCTTTAATATTGTAAAAAGCGAACCACTTACAGAGTATGGAATTGAATACGATTATGTGAGTAATTTATTTGAAGACAGGGAAAAAAACATGTGGGTGAGTACTAATAAAGGCCTGTTCCGGTTTAATGTTGCGGCACAGGCTTTTGCCAATATCCCTAACCGCAGGCCTGCTGATACTGCCAATGCCAATGTGCCTGTAACAACTATTCTGCAAACAAAAAATAATGAAACCTGGATCAGCACCTGGGGTGCTGGTATATTTTCTTATGATAAAAACTGGCAGCCAATCGCCAATCCTGTAGATGAATTATCAGGTTCCGGAAAATTTTTACATGCAGCTTACATGGTACAACGCCATAATGGTGAAATATGGGTTGGAACAAGAGTGAGCAGGATAAAAATTTATGAGCCTGCCATAAACAAGCTAACGGATGTGCCTGTGCCATTAGAAGAAAACGATGCCATGCGGCAAATGCTGGAAGACAACGATGGCAATGTATGGATCGGCAGCGATCATGGTATTCTATTAAAGTGTGCTGGTGGCAACTGGCAGAATGGCCTGCAGTCGTTTACCAATATTGCCCCCGAAGTAGTATTTGGCGATATACTCAAATTATATATTGACAACAATAATTTCCTATGGGTTTGTACCGGCACGCAGGGGCTTTATAAGATTGACCCGATCAATGGAAAAATTTTACAGCATTACAAAGAGTCAACAGGAAAAAATGACGGGCTTTTTAAAGAAGGCGCTACCGATATTGTACAGTACAACGACAGCCTTTTTTTAATTGCCAGTAACTCACTTTGCATTTTAAACAGTAAAACAAATACGTTCCGTTACCTCACGGCTGCAGATGGTTTGCCGGCAGAAAATATTATCAATATAGTGGTTGATAAACAAAAAAGGATCTGGATCGCACTGGCTGGTGGCCTTTACAGGCTTAATCTTGATAAAAAAATGCATGTGGAGTATGATGCTGCTGATGGCATCACTAACAATATTTTTGAAGTATCAACTGTTGCGATGCTGAATGATGGCTCCATTGCAATGGGCACTCCTTATGATTTCATGTTATTTAACCCGGCACAAACAATTGATACGGCTGCTGTACCTCCTGTAACTATTACAAGTATTGTTTTTTCCGGCAGGCATGTTCCTGTTGATTCAATATTGGAGGCTGGTGCATTGGTGATGCCTTATGATAACACCGCCATAGAGATTGCACTAAGCACACTTTCATTCCGCAATCATTACCGTATTTATTATATGCTAAAGGGTATTGATACAACATGGCGGGCAGTGGGTGAAAATAATCAAATAGTATATCCTTATTTACCTCCCGGCACTTACACACTTTTGTTAAAAGCCGTAAATGGTGAAGGTGCAGAAAGCAAGACCATTACTTCAGTAAACCTGGATGTAAACAAACCATTTTGGCTTACCTGGTGGTTTTACAGTTTGTTTGTATTGGTGGCCGGCGCTGTATTATTCTGGCTTGATAAAGAAAGAATGGAAAGAAAAGAAACATTGCAGGCAATGCGTAGCAATATAGCCACTAACCTGCATAAAGACATAAGCACAGCGCTGAGTGATATTAATGTATTGAGTGAAATGGCAAAACTAAAAGCAGATAAAGAGCCGCAGAAATCAATAGAATTTATTGAGCAGATACACAGCCGCAGCGGTAATATGATGACGGCGGTGGAAGATATGATGTGGGCCATTGCGCCTGAGAACGACAGTATGCAAAAAGCGCTTGACCGCCTGAAAGAACGGGTGGATGCCCTTTGCAACAAACACAATGTTTCTATCGACCTGCTGATCGATAAAAAAGTGGAAACGCTTAACCTGAATATGAAACAACGCCAGGATATTTACTGGTTCCTTAAAAATGGTATTACCAATATAACACATACCGGCGCTGCCAACATACGCATGCACCTGGCCCTGGAAAAAATGATGCTGGTATATACACTTGAATTTGACAACAGCAATATGGATATGCTGCAGTTCAATAACCTTATTCAGCGAAAAGAACTGGCAGATAAATTAAAAGAAGTGGATGGTGTGGTAAATATGAGTACCATAAAAACCAACTCAGTAATTGAATTAAAAGTGCCGGTATAGAATTATTTACCCAGCCATTTTTTAAACTCAGTTACTTTTTCCCTGCTTACCAATGCCTCTTTATCCACTGCAGGTTTTAATCCGAGTATCAAACGGTTGCCAAAATAGTCATCAATTTTTTCAACACTGTTGATGGCCACATAAAAAGAGCGGCTGATACGGAAAAACATTTCAGCGTCAAGCATTTCTTCCAGTTCATCCATGGTATAATCAACCACAAACTTCCTGTTATCAGTGGTTTTAAAAAAGTTAAGCCGGCCATCGCTGTAGAAATAAGCAATATCGCCTACTTCGATACTCACTAATTTTTGTGCATGCTTTACCAAAAAACGTTTGCGGAATTCTTTGGGCTGCAATTTTTGCTGTAGTTGTTTTACCAGCGAATCCAGGCTCACATCAGTAGAAGAAGTTGCACTTAGCTTTTTAAACTTGTTCAATGCAGCTTCCAGCTCTTCCTTTTGTATTGGCTTCAGCAAATAATCAACACTGTTCACTTTAAATGCCTTCAGGGCATATTCATCATAAGAGGTAGTGAAGATAACAGGGCATTTTACCTCTGCCAGGTTAAATATTTCAAAACTCTGCCCGTCGGCCAGTTCTATATCCATTAAAATAAGATCAGGGGCAGTATTGCTTTGCAGCCATTCCACACTTGACTGAATACTGTCGGCTGTGCCAACCACCTCTGTGGAAGGGTCAACAAGTGCTAATGTTTTCTGCAGTTTCTTTACTGCCAGTTCTTCGTCTTCTACAATAAAAACTTTCATGATATGGAATATTTATATTGATAAAATTACAGCCTGTTTATATATTAAAAACTATTGCCTGCACCAATTGCCAAACCCCTGTATGAATTGTATATTTCAGCGATGGGTTGTTGCAGCAGGCGCTCTCCATATTACCGGTAACACCGCGGTAAAATTTTTCCCATCTTCTATTATTTGAAAACCAGGTTGCTTCAGCAGCTCATACTTGGATTTAATATTTTGTAATCCCACACCATTGCTGGCAGCCTTTACAGCCCGGCGCTGCAGGTTATTACTAACTACTATTTTATTGCCTGTGGTGCTGAAAATATCAATCACCAACGGCTTGGCTTTAGAAAGTGCATTGTGCTTTACGGCGTTCTCAACCAGTAATTGTAACGATAATGAAGGCAACAGGTAATTATTATACTGTTTATCCACCTGCATATTCATCTGCACTGCTTCACCATGCCTTGTTTGCAACAGTTTAAAGTATGATTCTATAAACTTAATTTCATTTTCAACGGTACCCGTTCCCTCTTCATTGTTGCGTAAAAGATAACGGTACACTTTGCTGAGGTCATTTAAAAAAACTTCTGCCCTTTCTTTATCTACCGTTATCAGAGAAGAAAGTGTATTAAAGCAATTAAAAAGAAAGTGTGGGTTCACCTGGTTCTTTAATGTATCAAACTCCTGCTGCACCGATAATTGCTGTAATGCTTCTTTTTCGGCGGCACTTTCCTTGTATTTGCTAAAAATATAATCTGCTTCATACAAGGTTTCAAAAATGATATTTACACATACTCCCACCAGCATGCCTTTTGGAAGATGTTCCATCTTTAATTGATAACCCAGTATGTGAAAATAATCGTACACAAGGAAAATAAACCCAACGCTTGGCATCATTACGAAAACCATCACTAATACTTTCATAGTGATCCGCTGCCGGCTCTGGCTAAGTGATGGATACTTTTTTTCCGCCCAATCAGCATATAATAAGTGTGAATACCATGACATAACGCCGATAATAAAAATGAGTGGCATCGAAAACCACCAAACCTTTGCATCTGTCCACAATCTTTCTTCAAACAAAATAAGGTTTACCGCCAGTGCTATCAATGGCATTGAAACCAGGAAAGTATATAGTTCCAGTTTTGGTGGCCGCATCAGTTTCATATCATCGCCTCCTCTTTGTTTGTAATTAACGGAATATTGATAATGCGCTGTGCCCCGTGGTTATCATTTATAATGATCGGCTTGCCAAGCAGTTCATACTTCTTTACCAGGTTATCAAGTCCGGCCTCAAAGTCAAGCGTATCAGTTACCGCTTTAGGCTGTATATTATTCTTCACAATAAGGTTACCGTTTTCTCCTTCTGTTATTTCCACTACCAATGGGCTGGCCTTGCTGATGATGTTTTGTGTAAAAGCATTTTCAATTATCACCTGCAAAGTAAGTGGTGCCAGCAGTGTATTTTTTTGTGTTTCGGTAATATCAAATTTTACCTGCAGGCCATTGCCATATCTTGCCGTTAGTAAATGCAGGTAAGCTGATAAAAATTTTAATTCTGTTTCTAATGTCACCAGTTGCTCTTCTTCATTACGCAGCATGTAGCGATACACTTTGCTCATCTCATCCAAAAATTTCTCCGCTTTTTCTTCATCTTCCTGTATCAGGCTGCTTAAGGAGTTTAAACTATTAAATAAAAAATGTGGGTTCACCTGGCTCTTAAGGCCATTGAGCTGGCTCTGCTTATACGCTGCATTAATTTTTTCTGTTTCCTGCATGCTTGCCTTCCAATCTCTATAACGGGCAATGCCTTCCATTAAAAGTGTCAAAAAAATATTGGTGATGCCCATAGCAAAATAGCTCCATATAAAACCAGTTTCATGAAACTTTACTCCAAAAAAACCTACAGCTTCATAGCCCTTAAAAAGAAAATACATAAACAAGCCCGACATGAGCAGGAAGGTGGCAATAACAATAGATATTCTTTTGATCAACTGCCTTTCATGTGGGTAATGTTTTTTAAGTGATACTGCTATCAGCCCACAAGCAATAAAAAATATAGTGAATCCAAGACAGGTTACACTGGTGGCATATAAAAAAAAGGCTCCGCTCCTGAAATATTGTGTTCCAAAAAAAAGGCTGTTAACGATAAGCGCCACAGGCAATACTACCAGCACCATTACCAGGTTGTCTTTCCCATTGTATTGAGGCAGTTGTAGTTTCATTGCATACAAATTACTATGTTTTATTGAAATAGCTTTTTCGTCAGTAGCCATTTGGGATGTAAATCGGATGAATTGAGTAAATGCCGGATGAATTGTACAACATCTACTTCCCCCGGAAAAAACAGTTGATATAACAAATCGGGCAGTTCATTACTTCCGTAATTTTTCAGCAATATTTTACAAAATATCATTGCAGAAAAAATAAAAGCCATGAACAAACAAAACAACAATGTAAACGGCAAAAAAATATTATTTGCCAATTTCCCCGGCGACGGTCATTTTAATCCACTAACCGGCCTTTCAGTTCATTTGAAAAATGCCGGCTATGACGTTCGTTGGTATACCGGCAGCCATTATGCCCCAAAACTGGAAAAATTACAAATACCTCATTATCCTTTTGTAAAAGCAATGGAGTTTACAGCTGACAATATTAAAGATGTTTTCCCTGACAGGGAAAAAGCTGTATCCCAAATAGCCAAACTCAAATTTGATATTATTAATGTTTTTATTAAGCGTGGGCCTGAATATTATGAAGACATTAAAAACATCCGGGATGAATTTCCTTTTGACCTGATGATAGCTGATTGCTGTTTTACCGGGATGCCATTTGTGAAGCATTTGCTACAGGTGCCCATAATAGCCATTGGAGTAGTGCCTTTAACTGAAACTTCAAAAGACCTTGCGCCTGCCGGCCTGGGAGTTGAGCCATCTTACAGCTTTTTTGGTAAAATAAAGATGCGTTTGCTTCGTATAGTGGCAAAGCATATTATATTTAAACAACCTGATAAAGAACTCCATCAACTATTGGACAATTATCATATCCCACATAATAGTGAAAGTGTTTTTGATATACTCATAAAGAACAGTGATCTTTTTTTACAAAGCGGTTCACCTTCCTTTGAATATAAAAGAAGCGACATGAGCAGGCACATAAAATTCATCGGGGCTTTGCTGCCGCATACAACAAAGAAAAAAAACAATAGCTGGTTTGATGAACGCCTTAACCAATATAAAAATGTGGTGCTGGTAACACAGGGAACAGTTGAGAAAGACGGACGCAAAATATTAGTACCCACACTGGAAGCATTTAAGAATACTGATACATTGGTAGTATGCACAACAGGCGGTTCACAAACAGCCATGCTGAAAGAAAAATATCCACAGCAGAATATCATCATTGAAGATTTTATTGCCTTTGATGATGTGATGCCTTATACTGATGTATATATAACCAATGGCGGCTATGGAGGTGTAATGTTGGGTATTGAAAACAAACTACCGATGGTAGTGGCCGGTGTTCATGAAGGCAAGAATGAAATTTGTGCAAGGATCGGTTATTTTAAATACGGCATCAATTTAAAAACAGAAACACCGCTGCCTTCACA
>JAZKGV010000313.1:0-20195 GCA_040385725.1 Bacteroidota bacterium
ACAATTACTATTCTGTTTTGCCAGGCACCCAGGCAATAATTCTCAAAGGCCCTCCGCTACCGCCTTTTATTTTCATTGGCAGTGCAATGATGTAGGCACCTTTTACTGGTAGTTTATCTAATGCTGCTACATTTTCAAATCCCAAAATATTTTCTGCATACAACAACTGGTGGGTTTTAAAATCTTTCGATTGTCCATAGTCCACACTTGGGGTATCAATTCCCAATGCTTTTATTCTCCTGTTTTTAATAAGCCATGCAGCAAGATCAGGATGCACAGAAGGAAAATGAAGATTGGCAACAGCTTCAACTCCTTTTTCTTTAGTGCCTAAATATTTTTCTGCATCAGGATAATATTTACCCCAGCCTGTTTTAAAAAGAAAAATAGCATTGTCTGGAATTTTTCCATTTTGTTTTTCCCATGCTTCCACATCAGCCACAGTTATTTGATAATCGGCATTGTTGTTTACACTGGCAGATACATCAATCACAACAGCTTCTCCCAATAGCTGCTGTAATGGAATTTCATCCACACTCCATTTGCCTTTTGCAAAATGTACCGGCGCATCTAAGTGTGTGCCGCCATGCTCCGGGGTAAAAAATGCGTTGGAGGAATAATAAAAACCAGCAGGTGTAATGCCGTTGAATTGCGTATCTAATTTAAAACCTGTTGGGTTATTGGGCCAATACAAAGTTTGCGATGAAAAATCATAACTCAGGTCAACCCAGTTACCGGTAGCAAGCAGTTCCGGTAAAGAGGTTTGTTTAGACGGTTGGCTGCATGCTGCAGCAATCAATAATGAAAAGAATAAAAGTTTTTTCATAACAGCATTATTGAATGATATTCTTTTTTGAATGCTTCCTGGTAAAATAAAAATATAAAGGCACTCCTGCAAGTGTAAGTACTAACCCAAACACCGAATTGATAAAATGGGTTTTGCCATCGATATAATTACTGATGTCGGTGTATAATGTCATCACAATATAAAAGGCTGTAAAGAGCACAAATATAATGGGCAGTAAAGGATAGCCCCAGGCTTTATAGGGCCGTTCTGCATCCGGCATTTTTTTACGGAGCATAAAAATACCAAAGGCACCAAAGCCGTAAAAGATCCAGGTTACAAATACAAACAGGTCAGTCAACATGTCAAATGATCCGGTAAGCACAAACAGGCAGGTGATAATTGTATGCAGCCAGATAGCATTCGCCGGTGTTTGGTTTTTGGGATGCACTTTACTGATAGAAGAGAAAAAATAACCTTGCTTTGCCATTTCAAAAGTTACCCTGGGGCAGGCTAAAATATTTCCATTGGTGCAGCCTAATGTGGAGATCATCACCAACAAAGCGATGAGCCCGGCACCGGTATTACCAATTACAGGATCAAGTGCATCTGTTGCCACCAATGATGATTGCGCCATGGTATCCACCGGCAGAATATAGAGATAAGCTTGGTTGGTGAGTACATACAACAGTATGCAAATGCACAAACCAATAATTAATCCTTTGGGAATGTTTTTACCGGGCTCTTTTATTTCGCCTGCCACAAAACTTATATTATTCCATCCATCATAAGCAGCAAAAGCACCACTCATGGCCGCAATGATCCCTGCCACCAATGCCATACCACTTAAATGGATCGTGGAAGATGGCTGAATAAAATTGTGTGTGTCACCTTTGCCTGAAAAAAATATCATTGCCACCATCAGCAGCAAGGCTATGATCTTTGCAGCAGAAGAAATAAGTTGTACCCTGCCACCGGCTTTCACACTCCGGCAGTTGACCCATGTAAGTACCAGTATCAATACAATAGTCAACGATTTTACACCTGCATTTTGCAATGGGTACAAATGCCCGATAAAAGGAAGGTTTAGCTGCCATGATTTTTCAATGGCTTCAGAAAACCTTGGCAGGTGAACAAAGTATTCTGTGTATTGTGAAAAAATAAAAGCGATGGCTGCCACGCTGGCGGTATTGATAACAGCAAAAGCTGCCCAGCCGTACAAATAGGCAAAAAAGTTGCCGTACATTTTTTGAAAGAAAACATATTGCCCGCCCGTTACTGGAAGCATGGCGCCAATCTCCGCATTTACAGAAGCGCCAATCAATGAAATGGCCCCGGCAGCGATCCATACTAGTACTAACAGTAATGGCGAACCCAACTGGCCGGCCATTATTGCAGGCTTCATAAAAATGCTGGAACCGATGATGCTCCCTGCTACCAGGGAAACAGTTGTCCAAAGGCCAATTTTACGGGTAAGAGAATGTTGCGACATCAGGATTATTACTGGTTGAAAAAATTATCAATTATTCATTTTCAATTTTCCATTATTTCATGCTCTCAGCAATCATCCTGTGAAAATGATGTGTACCCGTTTCTCTTGTAACGGAATAACGGCCATGTTTATAAAACCTGCTCATAATACCTTTCTGCACATTTTCCACTATCTCTTCATCTTCTGTTTCCACTTTATCAAGATCACTTCCGGCCCCCTTGTCGTATTTATCTTCTTTCCACATAAAAGTAATGAACTCCACTCTTGTTTTATTCACAGCAACAGGGTTCACCACATTTACAGAAAGTCCCCAGGGATAAAAATTGAACATCATGTTGGGATATACCCAATAGTAATAAGCAGCGATATTATTTCCATGATCTTCTGAGCTTTCAGGCAATTCAAAACAATCTGCTTCATTCTTACCAACACCAATTTGCAAAACACTTCGTGGATATAATTCTGTAGTATAATCTCCAAAACTTAAAGCGGCATTTAATGAAGCATGAACAAAAGGAATATGAAAACCTTCCAGGTAATTCTCACAATACAAAGCCCAGTTGGCATCCATTTCAAATGTCTTGCTCAGATCTGGCCGGTGAGTAAATTCATGAATGGGCAACCAGCTTAGCCTTTCCATCATTTCCTGGAAATAAATATTACTTTTTTGTTTTGGATCAAGGGAAGCAAATAGCAAATTACCCCATTCAAATAAAGGCATAGAAGGAAGGTTATCATCTTCACAGGGAAAATCCTGTACTTCTTTAAACTCGGGCATAGAAACAAATTTTCCTGAGAGCTCAAACAGCCGGCCATGATATTTGCAACGTAAATGATTTGCTTTGCTGCAGGCTTTGTATGCTACAATGTTTCCCCTGTGTGTGCATACGTTGCTCAAACAATGAATGTCTCCTTCTTTATCTTTCGTAAGCAGCAACGGCTCATCCATATAATCTTTCAGGAGTGTAAAAGGTTGTACATCGCCATTGAATTTCACCATCTCTTTACTGCCAATAAACTGCCACGAAGGCGCAAATATTTTTTCTTTGGCTGTTTCCAGGTATTCTGCTGAAGAATAAAAGCCTGTATCAATTGTTTTGGCTTTGGCAATATTGGCATCAACGTATAAATTTTTCATACAGGAGAAATTTATACAAGTTAAGATTTTTAATAAGTCTGCGGTAATTCGTAGCAGGTAGAAACAAAAACATTTATCTTTAAATTGTTTTTAAACAAATAATATGAAAAAATTACTTTTTACACCACTTGCATTCTTCTTTCTTTCTTTTATTTTATTGGGTACTTTTTCCTGTAAAAAATCAGAACCCACAGCGGCAAGTGCATTCACGTGGAGGTTTGACAATGGAACCACCATTTCGGCAAACATCCATAAAGCCTTTACGCTATCTTCAACCATTCTTGCTACAAAAGGGTCTAATATTCTTTCCTTTGATGTTTCCATCTCTTTGTCGTCTTTTAATGCCAATAGCTATACAATTACAGCCGGCAGTGCTAATGGGTTGACGTATATTGATAACTCTGGTAACAGCTACAGTGCAACTTCCGGCACGATAAATATCACTTCTTACGCAAACAGTTTAATATCAGGAAATTTTACTGCTTCCGTAACCGGTAGTGCAGGCGGGCCTTATCCAATAACGGGCTCTTTTACTGATACGCCGGTGGAATTTTAGGTTTTAGTATTCTATTTCTAATCAATCTATTTGTGAATGGGACAGGCCGAACTCATACCACAGCAGCATCTCCTTCTTATCAATTCCATATTATTCCTTTATGGCAATGCGGCTACTGATGAATTAAGCAAACAAATTGCAAGGAATATTCAGCAGCACTGGAACGAAGGGGAAGCCTTCACCATTATCAAACATAAAAAGTACAAACTTATGTTTGACATAAAGGGAATTCATGCAAAAGATTTAACGCCGGCAGAAGTATTTGAAAACACGGATCCTAAAAATAATTATTTCAGGATCGAGGAAACATCTCCAATGGAAGTTTCATTTGTAGATGGTATCGGTTGTAATACCGGTTATTTTTTATTGAACAACCTGTTACAGGATTCCACCACTGCCGCACATGAATACGGCCATACACTGGGTTTGATACATCCGCATGAGTTAGATATACGTGGCAGGGGAGTGCCAGGTATTATGTATCCACGTGGCACAGTGGTGGATGCAAGGCACCAGTATAATCCAAATGCAATAGCAGGCGATAATACAAATGGCGGCACCATGAACCCTTTTTCAAGAAAAGTATTGCAGCAGGATATTGATAACTTAAAATTGCACAAATTAAGTTTTGATAAGAATGGCTTTGCCGTTGTAGGGGAATTTTCATCGCTGTGGCATGAGGCATACGAATAAACCGTTTGTAAATATTTTGAAAGTACATTGTAATAAAATCATTTACCTTTCCTTTTTCAGTACTTTTTAAAACAATCTATGGCAGTTCTATCAGTTGAAAACCTCCGTAAAAATTATGGCAGGATACAGGCATTAAAAGGCATTAGCTTTTCTGTTCCCAAGGGTTCGGTATTTGGAATATTGGGGCCTAACGGCAGTGGTAAAACTACTTTGCTGGGTTTAATATCAGACATATTAAAGCCAACAGCCGGCAGTTACAAATTATTTGATGAGGACCCCAATGAAAGCCACCGCAGGCAAATAGGTACTTTTTTGGAAACACCTAACTTTTATCATTACTTATCAGCCGTAAGAAACCTGAGGATATCTGCTGCCATCAAGCAAAGAGGTGCCGATGATATTGACCGTGTGATTGAAACAGTGAATCTCACCCAAAGAAAAGACAGCCGTTTCAGCACTTACTCTTTGGGCATGAAACAAAGATTGGCTATTGCATCCTGCCTGCTGGGTAACCCGGATGTACTGATATTGGATGAACCTACTAATGGCCTTGACCCGGTGGGAATTGCAGAAACAAGAGAACTCATAAAAAAATTAAGGAACGAAGGCAAAACCATCATCATGGCCAGCCATATGCTGGATGAAGTGGAGAAGGTTTGTACGCATGTGGCCATCTTGAAAAAAGGAGAATTGATAGCTGCCGGAAATGTGGATGAAATATTAGCTAACGAAGACATAGTTGAGATAGGCGCTGCTGACATAAACAAGTTACAGCAGGCTGCGGATGTATTAAAGGGTTATAGCAGCAAACAACTGAGTGATAATGTGGTGAAGCTTTATTATCCTGTGGGCACTGCTAACCTGGAACAGATCAACCGTTACTTTTTTGAACAAGGTGTTGTACTCAACAGTCTTCAGTTGAAAAAGAAAAGCCTTGAATCCAAATTTTTTGAACTTACAAACTAACCTATACATGCTGCAATTATTAAAAATTGAATGGCTTAAAATAAAAAACTATTCTGCATTTATTGTTCTGGGGCTTTTTTTTATACTTGGTGTGGCTGGGATTAACTATGCTGCATACATTATTAAAAAAAATGTAATTGATACAAGCGACCCAACCGGTCTTATAGCTTCTTCATCGCCCTATGATTTTTCGCACACCTGGCAAACCACCAGTTATATAGCAGGCTGGCTGTTATTATTACCAGGTTTATTGTTGATATTATTAATAACAAACGAATTTAGTTTTCGCACACACCGGCAAAATATTATCGATGGCTGGTCAAGAAAAGAATTTTTTAATGTAAAGCTGGCGTTGGTTGTAATTACTGCTTTGGTTTCAACAGCCGTGGTGTTTTTAACAGCCTTGTTATTTGGATTTGCATCCGGCACAAGCTTTTCGTTTGAGCATGTTGATAGCGTGGGGTATTTCTTTTTAAAAGCACTTTCGTATAACATGGTGGCTTTGCTGTTAAGCGTATTGATAAGAAAAACGGGCTTTGCAATAGGATTGTTTTTTGTATATATGGGGTTTGAAAATTTTATTTCAGCAATGTTGGAAGGGTTGTCTTATTATTTAAAAGTGCAGAAAGGTTTTGACATTGGCAATATGGGAGATTACCTTCCTATGAATGCTTCGGATGCATTGTTGAAATTTCCTCAGAATGCAGTAACTGACCTTGCTAAAAACGCACCAGGTGTTCCCAGCAATTATACTTATGTCGTTTTGGGATTGGCAATATTGTACCTGGCAGTATTTTATTTGTGGAGCAGGAGCAGGATTGTAAAGACAGACCTGTAATAATTATTTTTTGCAGAGTTGTGTTAATGCTGCTTCAATAGACGGATATAAAAATGCAAAGCCAACCTGTTTTATTTTTTCACAACTTACAGTGGCGCTTTTTAAAACTTCAATACTGCTTTCGCCAAGCATTATTTTTAAAACAAAGGAAGGCACAAATACAGGGATGAAAAATTTACCTCTTGTACTTTGTGCCAGTGATAATGTGAGTGTTTTATTGCTTACAGCACCCGGGGCTACGGCATTATACGCTCCGTGTAAGTTTGGATTTTGAATCGCTTCAACATACATCCTGCACAGGTCATCAATATGTATCCAGCTTATTATTTGTTTGCCGCTGCCTAAAATAGTAGCCAGCCCAAAGCGCAATGGTTTTCTAAATTCAGCTAAAGCGCCGCCATCATTACTTAATACAATTCCCGTTCTTAGTTTTACCACACGCTTGCCCAGTGCAGTAGCTGCATCAATACTTTCTTCCCATAGTTTGCAGGTTTCACCTAAAAAGCTATCATCCGGTGGAGCAGTTTCAGCAAATCCCTGCTGTATTGATTCTGCTGTATCGGCACCATACCAACCAATAGCAGATGCACTCACAATTGTTTGTACTTTATTGTCGTTTTGTTTTAATGTATCAATAAGTAAAGCACTGCTTTGAGTGCGGCTTTCCTGTATTTCTTTCTTGTATGCTTTGGTCCATCTTTTATCCACCACACCTGCGCCTGCCAAATGAATAATGTGATCCGCTTTTTGAACAGCCGCAATATCGATCCTCTTTTCTTTTACATTCCACAGTGCATATTGCACTCCTTCATCAGCAGGTGCAGCAGGCATTTTTCTTGTTAAAACAATTACCCTGAAACCTTTTTTAAGCAACCGTTGTGTTAACGCTTTACCAATAAGGCCGGTACCGCCTGTAAGCAAAACTGTTTGCATGTTTTTTGTAGGCTTGAGTGTGCTGTTGCAATTTAAACTGTAACAGTTGAAATAAACTTAAAATAATTTTTCCTTTCATGTAAAAAACAATTACCGGGCATCTTGTGTTCAGTAACTTCCGTATTATTTATAATGGCTACATTTATCAGGTTAAAAAAGAGCAGGAATATGATGAACCGTTTTTTGGCAGTATGTTTTTTTATTTCTTTTTCGCTTTGTGTGCAGGCGCAGCAGATCACTTTTTCGGAACCTTACAGGGAAGATGCACTCAGTATGAATTTTGACATATTGGGGAAAATAAACGGCACACTGGCCATCTTTAAAAATGTACGCTGGCATTATGCTGTAAATTTTTTTAATGATAGTATGCAGCTAAAAGAAAAAGTGGACCTTGATTACCTCCCTGGCAAAACCTTTAATGTGGACTGCATTCCTTACAACGATTATATCTGGCTCATTTATCAATACCAGAAAAAAGGTGTTTTGTATTGTATGGCACAAAAATTAGATGCGGAGGGAAAAAAGGTAAATGAACCATTGCAGATTGATACAACCAGTATCGGATCAATGGGCGACAATAAAATTTATTCCACCATTTTCAGCGATGATAAAAAAAGTATTATAGTGTTTAAAATGCAGCGTAAGGATGATATGGCAAATTTTGTGGTGAAACTGTATGATAAAGAAATGCAGTTGCAGCACCAGAGCAGGTTAAGCATACCTTACGAAGACCGGATACATTCTTTTGGCGACTTTTTTGTTGATAATGATGGCAATTTTGTATTCAGTAATACGGAACGGAAAAACACAAGGGACAACCCGGGAATACTGATGCTGGTAACAAAGGCCCCGCAAGCTGATACTTTTAAAGTAAATAAACTGCCTTTTGACAGTGCTTATGTTGATAATGTGGCAATGAAAATTGACAATCTTAACAAACGTTATATCGTTAGTGCATTTTATTATACAGACCGTAGCGGTAATATTGAAGGGATGTATAATTATGTATGGGATGCAGCCGGGGATAGCACTTATGCAAGTGTTTTTTCGGTGTTTAATGATGATTTAAGAACTTCTGCAAAAACATCGGGCAGCAACAGGAGTGCTTTTGATGATTTTTTTATAAAGAACATCATACTCAAGCGGGATGGAAGTTTTATCGTAACTGCCGAAGATCAAACTACCCAAAGCTCCGGATTCAACAATTTTAACCGCTACAATTATTTGTATGGTTCACCTTTTTTCAATCCTTACGATTATTATTCATACACTCCTTCTTATTATGGTTTTTACAGGCCGTTCAGCAGTTTTGGCAATACCGGCATCCGGTATTACAATGATAATATACTTGTATTAAGTGTTGCTAAAAACGCTAACCCGGAATGGACCAACATCATACACAAACAGCAGTATTCAGATGAGAATGACAACTTTATTTCCTTTTGCACATTTAATACATCAGGCCAGGTCCACTTTTTATTCAACGATATTTCAAAACGTGAAAAACACCTTTCAGATAATATCATAACACCCGGTGGCACAATAAAACGCAATCCCACATTGCGTACTTATGAAAAAGGTTTTGAGCTTATGCCTAAGTTCGCCAAACAGGTTGGTACAAGGCAGGTTATCATTCCATGCACTTACCGGGGGCAAATATGTTTTGCCAAAGTCGATTTTTAGTTGAGCCACGAAATAAATACACAGCCACAGATTACACAGAAAAGAGTATGTTCTAATTCGTGTTAATTAGTGCAATTCGTGGCTTTAAACTTTTCATCTGTGTATATTTGTGTAATCTGTGGCAAACAATTTTTGCAGCACAACATTTATTGCTCATTTTTGCAACAACTAAAAACTGCAATCATTCGTGACAGGCACTTTCAAAGCCAATAACCCCATCAATTCCTTTCTGCTGCTTTTGTATGGCGTGGTGCTCAAGCTGCCCATGTTTCTTTATCCTGTAAAGCCAATACCACAGCAAACAGATGGTTTTTTATATAGGGAATTGTTACAGCAGTTAAATAAAGTTGCCGGTCAGTTGCCAGCCGTATATCCAGTCATTGCGTTTTTGCTGTTATATACACAGGCCATCACTTTTAATCAATTGGCAAATGGGCAAAAGCTCATCCAAAAGCCCAATTACCTCCCGGCTATGAGCTACCTGCTCATCACTTCTTTATTTAAAGAATGGAACATGCTTTCTGCACCGCTTATCGTTGGTTCACTTATGGTGTGGGTGTGGGCAAAAATGAGTGCATTGAATAACACAAAAAATATTACAGGCACTTTATTTAACACAGGTATTGTGATTGGAACGGCTACTTTTTTTTACTTTCCTGCTATAGCTTTTGCGGCACTGATTATTGTTGGCCTTGTTATCCTGCGCCCATTCAGGCTGGCAGAATGGATGGTTTCTTTATTGGGCATTCTTACACCCTGGTATTTTTTAATAAGCTTTGTTTTTTTAACTGACAGGTGGAAGGTTTATAAAATGCCCGGTGTTTCAGTATCGCTGCCAAAATTTTATGATAATAAGTGGGCGCTGGCTGCCATCATCATTGTTTTATTCACCACACTGGTGGGATTTTACTTTATAAGAAAAAACTTTCTACGCCAGTTGGTACAAACCCGTAAGAGCTGGAACCTCGTTTTTTTATATTTTATTGTGGCGGTTTTTATTCCCTTTATCAATGAGGCACATAGTTTTGAGTACTGGATATTGTGCGCCATACCACTTTCTGCCGCCACGGGTGCCGCCTTTTTTTATCCCGAAGTAAGATGGTTCCCTAAATTGTTGCACTGGTTGATGGTAGCTTTTGTAATTGCCCTAAGTTATTTTTACTATATAAAAAAGTGAGGTGGTAGTTGTATTTTTGCCACTCATCGAAAGCACTATAATATGAAATTCGGCGTAGTAATATTTCCCGGCAGCAACTGCGACAGGGATATGATTGAAGCCCTTCGTAACGATATGGGCCAGGAAGTAATTGAGCTTTGGCATAAAGACGAAGACATCAGCATGTTTACCACCGATGATTGCATTGTATTGCCCGGCGGTTTTAGTTTTGGTGATTACCTGCGTTGCGGTGCCATTGCCAAATTCAGCCCTATGATGCAAAGTGTGATCGGGTTTGCCAACAAAGGCGGAAAGGTTTTGGGTGTGTGCAATGGCTTCCAGATCCTTTGCGAAAGTGGCTTATTGCCGGGTGTGTTGTTAAGAAATGAAAAGCAACAATTTGTTTGTAAAAATGTATTTGTAAAAGAAGGAGCTTCCGAAGGCGGAGCCCCATTAAAGATCCCTGTGGCCCACGGTGAAGGAAGATATTTTGCGGATGATAAAACTTTGGAAGAGTTGGAAATGCACCGCCAGATCATTTATCGTTATTGCGAAGAAAACGGGCATGTAACGGCTGCAGGTAACCCCAACGGTGCCATTCACAATATTGCCGGCATTTGTAATAAAGAGCGTAATGTTTTTGGTATGATGCCGCATCCGGAAAGGGCTACCAGTTCCGCATTAGGTAATGAAGATGGAAAGAAAGTTTTCCGACACCTTTTTCAGCTAAACTAATGTTAAAACCCCGGGTTGTAATATAAGTAACACTTCACCCGGCGTTGTATTTGTAAATTTGCCATTACAAACAAATAAATGATGAAACCTATTTTTTACTTCTTGTTTTTTGCATTTGCTTTCAGTTCGGCCAAGGCTCAAATGGTTAATCCTGTACAGTGGACTTATACTGCAAAAAAAATTGCAGATAAAACTTACGAGGTGCATTTAACGGCCAGCATCCTGAGCAACTGGCATCTGTATTCACAAACACAGCCCGATGATGCCATCAATCAGCCAACAGAGATCATTTTTAATAAGAACCCATTGGTAACATTGAATGGTGCTGTAAAGGAAGTGGGCAAGATGAAGCTGTATAAAGACGAAAAATTAAAAATATCAGCCAACCAGTATTCTGACAAAGTGGATTTTGTACAGGTGGTGAAAGTAAAAGCAAATGTAAAAACAAACATCGTAGGCAGCGTTGAATACCAAACCTGCGATGATAAAAAATGTTTGCCTCCTAAAAAGGTTGATTTTACAGTGGCGCTGAACTAATTGGAAATATAAAAATTAAAAAACGGGTTTTTATAAAACCCGTTTTTAGTATAAAGGCTTTTGGATGAAATTTAAACTTCTACTTCTTTTCATACTTACATCATTTGCAGCATCAGCGCAAGACTCTGCGGCCAAACCTACTTTTATTTGGCAGGTAACATCAAAAAAAATTGCAGATAAAAAATATGAATTGATATTTACTACTGCAGGAGTGAGCGGTACACAACTCTATGCACCATCACAAGACTTTGGCGGTTCTCTTTCTGCAGAATTATCTTTTAATGACAGCAGCATTGCCGTTGAAAGTTTCATTTCAAGCGGTACAACAAAAAAAATAAACTCTGCCATTTTTGAAAAAGAATTGAATGTGTCAGAAACCAATGCTGAATGGAAGGCGATCATACTATTCAAAGACAAAGTGCCGGCACAATTGCTTGGCAAACTTTCCGTAAATTATAATAAAGGCGAAGAGTTTTTGCAGGATATCCCTTTCTCATTCAACACTGCATTAGAAGGCGGCGTGGCAACCGGCGGCAAAATAAAAATTGCCAGCATTGATATAAAAAAGCCGGTAAATAATTGCGGCGATGAAGGCACACAGAACAAAAGTTTATTGTCAATTTTTTTGCTGGGTTTATTGGGAGGGTTGATCGCTTTGCTTACTCCTTGTGTATTTCCTTTGATACCGGTTACTGTAACATTCTTTACCAAAAAATCGACAAACAGACGGAAGGCAATAAGCAACGCCATTTTTTACGGGTTGTCTATTTTCTTTATTTATGTTGCCATTACTATTCCTTTTCATGTGGCAAGCAAAACAATCAGCCCGGAAATATTTAATAATATCTCCACCAACGTTTGGTTGAACCTTATCTTCTTTGCAGTATTTGTTTTCTTTGCCTTATCCTTCTTTGGTTTGTTTGAAATCGTATTGCCTTCTTCTTTTGCCAACAGTGCAGATTCAAAATCGGGGTTAAGTAATTTCAGCGGCATTTTTTTTATGGCAGCTACATTGTGTATTGTTTCTTTTTCCTGCACAGGTCCCCTGCTGGGTACATTATTGGCCAATGTTGCCGACGAAGGCCCGTGGCCGCTTACAGTTGGTGCTGCTGGTTTTGGTGTGGCACTGGCTTTGCCATTTGCATTATTTGCCATGTTCCCCAACTGGCTCCACTCATTACCCAAAAGCGGCGGTTGGATGACGGATGTAAAAGTTGTTTTAGGATTCGTTGAGCTGGCATTAGCCGTTAAGTTTTTAGCCAATGCAGATAATGTGGAGCAATGGGGCTTTTTAAAAAGAGAAGTATTTGTAGCGGCCTGGATAATTATTTCAGTTTGTATTGTGTTGTATTTATTGGGTTGGTTAAAAATGAGCCACAGCAGCCCGGTAAAGAAATTTTCTTTTACCAGGATCGGAACGATCGTTTTATTTGGTTCAATCGCATTGTATTTAGTACCGGGAGTTTTAAACAGCCGCTGGTCAAGATTGGGATTGTTTAGTGGTTTTGCGCCACCATTATCATACACCGTTTATTCTCATCATGTTTTATTGGCAGAGGGGATAAAGCCATTGCATAATGATTATGAAAAAGCACTGGCACAGGCAAAAGCAGAAAACAAACCCTTGCTGATCGATTTTACCGGCTGGGCATGTGTCAACTGCCGCCGTATGGAGGAATTGGTGTGGACCGACAGAAAAGTGGATAGCATTATGCGGAATAAGTTTATAGTGCTGAGTTTATATGTGGATGAAAAGACGAAATTGCCTGTAACAGAACAATCGGTTTTTAAAACAAGTAACGGAAAGGATAAAGATATTATAACAGTAGGAGACAAATGGTCAACTTTTCAAACAGAGAATTTTGGTGCTGCTTCACAACCGCAATATGCGATCATTAATGCTGATGGAATTGCATTGACCAAAACAAAATTTTATACTCCAGACCCGCTGGAGTTTGCGGAGTGGTTGAAATGTGGATTGGAAGCGTATGAGAAGAAAAAATGAGAAGTATCTATCAAATATTATTACTCATACTTTCAGTAACAGGTTATTGCTCCTGTCATCAGGCTTCCAATCAAAGTAAAAAAAACATTAAGGAAATTGATACTGATACTTGCTCCTCAAAATACGATACAACAATCTATCTACAGTTTTCAAAGGATTCATCTAATCACGACTTTGACCAACTAATAAAACTTATTGAAGGTAAAGGAGAGTTTAGTCGTTATCACAGAAAAAGACATGATATTGATAGTGTCTCTCAATCAGGAGTTTATTTACAGAAATTGCTCTGTTATGATTTATTTGAAAAATCTCCTATTAAGAAATATGTATTACAGAATGTTTATTCAACCTGGATGCGTCTTTATTCTATAAAACCTCTAAAAGGAACAAAAGATTATTTTCCAGCTTTTGAAATAACCCAACTCAATTTTGTTAATACCGAGGAGAAAAAAAGAGCCTATCAAACGATTCGGGAAATTGGTTGGGGAAACCCTTTATTTAAATGGAACGATTATTATATTGTTAATAGCAAGACCAGAATTTACATCTTGGAGTCAAAAGCTGCAATGTTTTCGGAAATAAGAGATAGATATGCAAGAATAATTCAAAAAGAGTGGGCAATACTATATTAAATCTTTGTTTTTTAAAAAATGATATATAATGATATGAAATTGAACGGAGCCCCGAAGCAATTTCGGGATAAACTCTGCCACTTCCGCCCAACCACTGTACAAACGCCTGTCTAATAAAAATACCAGCATTCCCATTCAGGGATAGTGGCAAAATAAAACCCTCCAACAATCTGGAGGGTTTAGTGTTATTGAGGGGTTACAGTGAAATATTATTTCTGAATGTAAAGTTTTCGTTTGGGTGTTCTTGTTTTTAAGATTAAAGGGCAATTTGTTTTTCAGTCATCATTTTACGCATGTTGATAAGGCCATAACGCATTCTGCCTAATGCTGTGTTGATGCTGCATTTAGTTAATTCAGCAATTTCTTTAAAGCTAAGGTCAGCATAGTGGCGCAGGATGATCACTTCTCTCTGGTCTTCAGGAAGCATGTCGATCATTTTACGAACACGGTCGTGGCTTTGGCTTTGCATCATTTTTTGTTCAGGGCTGGCTTCGTTAAAGTTCAGCACTTCAAAAATGTCACGGTCATCGCTGGTTTTGATGCTTGGGCTACGCTTTACTTTGCGGAAATGGTCAACACACATATTGTGTGCAATACGCAATGCCCATGGTAAGAATTTACCTTCTTCTGTATAACGTCCGCCGTTAAGCGTATCAATTATACGGATGAAAACGTCCTGGAAAAGGTCTTCCGCAAGGTATTTGTCTTTTACTAACAAATAGATGGAAGTGTAGATCTTGTCTTTGTAACGGGTAACTAAAGTTGACAATGCTTCAGAATTTCCTTCTACATACTGGTGTACAAGTTGTTGGTCTGTTAGAGTTGACAGGCTCTTCATAATTAGGAGGTTTTTGGTTTGTTATAGATTTGGATAAGTACCAATAGGAGAGACAAAAATGAAGAAGCTGTGGAGCAACTGGAGTGCTAACGGCTTTTCAAAGTGTATCAGATATCGGTAATGCTAAAGTAGAGGGAAATTGCATTGACCAAACTTTTTTTTAACTATTTTTTGCGCTAAAACGCAAAATCGGGCACTAGTACTCGGCGTTTTAGAACAACTACGAATGTGGATATCGTAGAACTACGATACCCATATTCGGGATACCTCATTTTGAACGAATAATCAGATATTTTTGCAGGCAATATTATTATGGCAACGAAAGAAAAAACAGCAGCAATAAAAAGATCCGCCCCTTTATCAGCAGATGGCATATTAATAAAAGGGGCCAGGGTACATAATTTAAAAGATGTAACAGTTACGATACCACGAAATAAGCTGATAGTGGTTACCGGCGTGTCCGGCTCAGGTAAATCATCGCTAACTATTGATACCTTATTTGCAGAAGGGCAACGTAGATATGCAGAAAGTTTAAGTGCTTATGCCAGGCAATTCATGCAGAGAATGAATAAACCTGATGTGGATTATATCAAGGGTTTGTGCCCGGCCATTGCTATTGAACAAAAGGTAATAACACGTACGCCACGTAGTACCGTGAGCAGCATGACGGAGATTTACGATTACCTGCGCCTGCTATATGCACGGGTGGGGAAAACAATTTCACCCGTAAGTGGACGGGAAGTAAAGAAGGATGATGTGGCAGATGTAGTGAAAGCAATAAAAGTTTTGCCAGAGGGCAATAAAATTTTAATTGTTGTTCCTTTTAAAAAACATGCAAAGCGTAATACAAAAGAAGAACTGAATATTTTATTGCAGAAAGGGTTCTCAAGAACGGCATCTCCATCAGCAGATGGTTCCTTAGAGCCATCAAGAATTGAAGACTTATTAGAATTGCCGGATAAGAAATTGCCGGAGAAAATGTTTTTGCTTGTTGACAGGTTAATAACAAAAGAATTTGATGAAGATGATATACACCGCATCAGTGATTCTGTTGGTACGGCTTTTTATGAAGGCGAAGGTGAAATGTTGCTGGAGATAAATGGAAAAGAGATGCTGCACTTCAGCAATAAGTTTGAACTGGACGGTATACAGTTTGAAGAGCCCGTTCCAAATTTGTTTTCTTTCAACAACCCTTTTGGTGCCTGCCCAACCTGCGAAGGGTTTTCTCAAATATTGGGATTGGATGCAGACCTGATCATTCCCAATAAGAATTTAAGTGTGTATGAAGCAGCAGTAGCGCCGTGGAAAGGAGAGAAGCTGGGCTGGTGGAGAGAGCAGTTTATAAAAGGGGCAAAGAGTTTTGGTTTCCCCATTCATAAACCCATTATTGATCTGACAGGGGAACAGGTGCAGCAATTGTGGGAAGGGAATGGTGGGGTGCATGGCATCAATGATTTTTTTAAGGAAGTAGAACAAAATTTATATAAAGTACAATACCGTGTGTTATTAAGCCGCTATCGTGGGCGTACACAGTGTACTGATTGCAAAGGCTATCGTTTACGCAAAGAAGCACTATATATAAAAGTGGGTGGTAAGCATATTGGTGAGTTGTGCAATTTGCCGGTAAGAGATCTGCAAACATGGTTTGGTAAACTAGAACTGAGTGCTTATGATGAACAGGTGGCAAAAAGAATTTTGATTGAAATAAATCACCGTATAAAAACATTGATGGATGTTGGGCTTGGTTATTTAACCTTGAACCGCCTTGCCAATTCATTAAGTGGCGGGGAAAGCCAGCGCATACAATTAACAAGAAGCCTCGGCAGCAATCTAACCAACTCACTATATATATTAGATGAACCAAGTATTGGTTTGCACAGCAGGGATACAGAGCGATTGATCGTTGTATTAAAAGAACTCAGGGACTTGGGTAATACAGTTGTTGTGGTGGAACATGATGAAATGATGATGAGAGAAGCCGACCATATTATTGATATGGGACCGTTGGCGAGCCATTTGGGTGGTGAAGTGGTGGCAGAAGGAAATTATGATGAACTGATTGCAAATGAAAAAAGTCTTACAGGGAAATACTTATCTGGCAAATTAAAAATTGAACCACCTGCAACTATACGCAAATGGAAACGCAGTATTAAAGTGGAAGGTGCCAGGCAAAACAATTTAAAAAATATCAGTGTTGAATTTCCATTGAATGTGCTTTGCGTAGTGAGTGGTGTAAGCGGAAGCGGCAAGACAACTTTGGTAAAACAGATCCTTTATCCTGCGTTGCAAAAGATAAAGGGTGAAGGAGTTGATAAGGCAGGAATACATAAAGCTGTTACTGGTGATGTGGAGGTTGTTTCACAAATTGAAATGGTTGACCAGAACCCGATCGGTAAATCATCAAGAAGTAACCCGGTTACTTATATAAAGGCCTATGATGAAATAAGGGAGTTGTTCAGTAAACAACCTTTGAGCAAGATCCGTGGCTTTCAACCAAAGCATTTTTCTTTTAATGTGGAAGGAGGAAGATGCGATACCTGTAGTGGGGAAGGCGAACAAATTGTAGAGATGCAGTTTTTGGCTGATGTGCACCTGACCTGCGAAGTGTGTGGAGGTAAAAAATTCAAGGAAGAAGTGCTGGAAGTTACTTACAAAGAGAAAAGTATTTATGATGTGCTGGAGTTGAGTGTGGATGAAGCCATTGATTTTTTTGCAGGCGAACCGGATGTTGCTAAAAAGATACAGCCATTGAGTAATGTTGGTTTGGGTTATGTAAAACTGGGACAATCAAGTAACACCTTATCCGGCGGCGAAGCTCAAAGGGTAAAGCTGGCTTCCTTTCTTGGCAGGGGAAAAAGTAACGGGCAGATATTGTTCATTTTTGATGAGCCAACAACCGGTTTGCATTTTAATGATATAAAAAAACTATTGACCTCCTTTAATGCTTTAATAGAACAGGGACATACTATTTTAGTAATAGAGCACAACACCGATGTAATTAAAAGTGCCGATTGGGTAATTGACCTTGGCCCTGAAGCTGGTGATGCTGGTGGTAATATTGTTTTTACAGGAAAGCCGGAAGATTTGAAGAAGTGTAAGGAGAGTTATACGGGGCGATTTTTGTGAGTTAACCTGTATTAAATAGAGATATGGAATGAAATTGCTTACTTATTTATCTATATTGATATTGTATTTCTTCTCAAATCTTTTTTCTGTATTTGAGGGTTCCCATAAGCCATAGGTAAAAGTCATCTTATCAACGTAGCTATAAATTAAACCTCTGAGATAGAATACTACTATTAAGAAATCCTGTTTGTCATTAAAGTTTACCTTATTTTTTATTAATGAGTAAAGGTCAGGTGATTTGGCTTTCATATCTCTTCCAAAAACTACAATGGAGTGATTGTTTTTACTCTCATCTAAAATTTGAGTTATTTCCTCTCCATTTTCTCCTATGCTGTAAGTAATTTTCATACTTGCAATTAGTTTAAAATCTTTTTTCTCTTTAGTTGAGTATTTGAAGAATAAAATAATTTCATTAGGGTCTGTTGAATCAACATATTGAGCTTTTACAAAATCCAGATTGTACGAGGGGCTTTGTAATTCCTGCGAATATAAATTTGAACTTGTTATGAGAAACAAAGCTGGTAGTAAAAAAAGTAGTATTTGTTTCATTTTTATTTGGGTTTAAGGTTGTTGATGATTTATAAATATACACTTTCGCATTTACTGAAAATCGTGACAATTTTTATTTAACCCTGTTCCAAAAGCTTATTGCAGCCCTTTCGCTTTATAAAAAATAGTAGCTGTAGTATAACCAACCATCATCCCAACCAGCGCCCCACAAATAATATCCAAAGGATAATGCACACCCACATACATTTGTGAATAGCAGATAGCGCCTGCCCATATAAAAAACAACCAGGCAGCTTTTCCAATTTTATCCTTTAGTGTAAGAAAGAAAAACATGGCCATACCAAAATGATTGGCAGCATGTGAAGAAGTGAAACTACTGCTTTGTGGCCGGTAGATGCCGGGATAAAAACGGAGCCAGCTTGCCAATGCCGGGTCGTTGCAGGGACGCAGGCGTATAATATTTTCTTTGATGAGGTGGCTGCTGATAAGATCGGTAAGTGCTGGTGTACAGGCTGCTGCTAACACCCACCACCAACCTGTTTTTTTGTAGTTCAGTAAAACAAACAGTAATAGAAACAAATATAACGGCATCCACAGATCGCCATTGCGTATGGTGGGGCACAGCCAGTCGAAGAACGGGTTCTGCCAGCGGTTATTGATATACCGCAGCACTGTTCTGTCCCATTCCATGTTGAAAAATGCATTCATATTGTATGAACCGCTGACGGGGTTTGTAACCGCTGCCAGGGTTTGCCATCACCAAAAATAATTAATCTATTTTTGCTGGCATTAATTAAAAAGGATGTTGTTTATAAAGAGGATACCAAGGCTGCTGAGATGGATAACATCGGTGTTGCTGTTGTTTGTGTTTACTATGAGTGTGCTGCGGCTGATCTTTTTCTTTAGTTACAATCCGCCAGGTAAAGTATTTTCCGGCTCTGCCATGTTGATGGGCTTACGATTTGATGTAAAGTTTGCCTGTATAATGGCAGTAACAATATTGATACTATGCAGCATTCCTTTTGTAAACCCGTTCAAAAAATTTAGTGCTGCTAAATTCTGGAATACTATTCTTTCCTTTGTTTTTTTTATTGTACTGCTGGTATATGCAGTTGATTATTTTCATTATAGCTATGTACAGCAACGGCTTAATGCATCTATATTAAGTTATTTTAATGATGCTGCTATCACAATGAATATGGGATGGCAAACCTATCCTGTGTTTAAAGTGATGTTGCTGATTGTCGTTGTAACTATTGTATTTGTTTTTGTTTTTAAAAAGCTGTTGTTTAATTATCAAACGCAGCATGTGATTGATAAAAGGAGAGGCATTGGTTGGTATGTTGTATTCTTTTTGTTATTTGCTTTGGGCATTTTTGGTAAGATCGGGCAGTTTAATTTACGCTGGAGCGATGCCTTTACACTCAACGATAATTTTAAAGGCAACCTTGCATTAAACCCTTTTCAAAGTTTCTTCAGTACATTACGGTACAGGGATACAAAGCCTGATATAACTAAGGTGAAACAGTCTTATCCTATGATGGCCGATTATTTAGGAGTGAAAGATAAAAATAGT
>JAZKGV010000314.1:0-19265 GCA_040385725.1 Bacteroidota bacterium
CCGGTTGTATGCCGCCATCGCTCCAGTGTATTTGTATGGGTTTGTTTGTTTTCTTATCAATAAATTTCAGTATTACTGTTGATGCTGCTGGTGGGCCATCGGGAAAATAACCTCTGACAAAAATGCCTGTATAGGTATTACTAACGCTGCAGGATGCCTCAACAGGATAGCCAAGGTTAAGCACACGAAATGGCGCTTCTATTAAATGGCAGCCCATATCACCCAGTGCACCGGTTCCATAGTCCCACCAGCCACGCCAGTTAAATGGCACAAGGTTTTCTATAAATTCTTTTTTAGGTGCAGTACCAAGCCAGAGGTCCCAATCGAGATCTTTAGGAATTTTTGTTTTTTTTGCAGGCCACGCAATACCCTGTGGCCACACAGGCCTGTCGGTCCAGATATGTACATCAGTTACTTCGCCGATAACGCCTGCATTGTACCATTCCATTAGTTGCCTTACCCCATCGCCGCTGCTGCCCTGGTTGCCCATCTGCGTTACAAGTTTATATTTTACAGCCGCCTCAGTAAGCATCCTTGCTTCATAAATATCATGTGTCAATGGTTTTTGTACGTACACATGTTTACCCAGCTGCATTGCTGCCATTGCCTGTATTGCATGGTTATGGTCAGTGGTGGAAACAGAAACCGCATCAATATGCTTATGCTCTTTTTCCAGCATTTCCCTGTAGTCCCTGTAGTATTTTGCCTTAGGAAAACTTTCCCTTGATTTTTTTGCCCTTGTGTCATCCACATCGCACAGGAAAGCAATATCTGCTTTGCCGCTTTTAAAGAAATTGGCAATATCGCTTTCCCCTTTGCCACCGGCACCGATACCAGCAATTAGCAGTTTATCGCTAGGTGCAATAAAACCCTTGCCGCCCAGCACATGCCGTGGGATAATAAAAAAACCAGCAGAGGCAATAAGGCTGTTTTTTATAAAGTTTCTCCTTGATGCGTTGGAAACTGGTTGTTGTTTGTTATTTTTCATAATGGGGAAAGTTTTGGCAAACGTTTTTTTGAGAGCAGTAAATTAATTTATTTTTATGAGCAGGAATAAAAATTATCTTTTTTTCTTCGTATCAAACGTTTGTTATTTCTTCACCAATTGAAAACTACACAGATGAAGATTGTAATTACTGACGGCTATACACTTAATCCCGGAGATTTACACTGGACTCAATTTGAAAAAGACGCCCAGGTAGAATATTATGACCGTACGCAACCTGTTGAAACTGTCGCAAGAACTTTTGGCGCCGATATAATTATTACCAACAAAACAATTATTGATGCAGATGTGATACATGCTGCCAGCCATTTAAAAATGATAGCAGTAACTGCAACCGGGTATAACAATGTGGATGTGGAAGCAGCAAACAGGAAAAACGTAGTTGTTTGCAATGTGCCGGGATATGGTACACAGTCAGTGGCACAGCACAGTTTTGCTTTATTGCTTGAGTTAACGAACAGTGTTGGTAATAATGCAACAAGTGTAAGTAAAGGAGAGTGGAGTGCTGCAAAAGACTGGTGTTATAGTATGCAGCCAATTGTTGAAATAAGTGGTAAAACAATTGGCATTATTGGTATGGGTAAAATAGGAAAGCAGGTGGCAGCTATTGCCAATGCTTTTGGTATGCAGGTGATCTATAATGGTGGCAAAGCCAGCGAACCATATTGCAAACAGGTAAGCCTGTACGATTTATTTATGCAAAGCGATTTTATTTCGTTGCATTGTCCGCTTACGGCTGCCAACGCAGCGTTTGTAAATAAAGAATTATTGGGATTGATGAAGCCAACTGCTTATCTCATTAATACGGCAAGAGGTGCATTGATAAATGAAAAGGACCTGGGCCAGGTATTGCATCAAAGAAAAATTGCAGGTGCGGCGTTAGATGTATTGAGCACAGAGCCGCCATCGAAAGCAAATCCCTTGATTGGTTTATCAAACTGCATCATTACTCCGCACAATGCATGGATAAGTAAAGAAGCCAGGCAACGAATAATGGACATTACACTTCAGAATATAAAGGCTTTTATAAAAGCCAAACCACAAAATGTAGTGAGTTGAGTTTCTTACAATGAAAATAATAATTGCGCCAGATAAATTCAAAGGAAGCCTCACAAGCTTGCAGGTATGTGAATGTATAAGGCGTGGAGTTGTGCAAAGTAATAAAAATGCCGATGTGCTTATTTTCCCAATGGCAGATGGCGGCGATGGTTTTGCAGCAGTAATGAAATATTATTTGCAGACAGAAACTATTACCTGCAAAACTTTTGATCCATTGATGAGAAGTATTAGTGCGGCTTATGAATGGGATGCAAAAAGCAAAACTGCAATTATTGAACTGGCTTCTGCAAGTGGATTGGTTTTATTAAAAGGAGGAGAACAAAACCCATTATATACTTCCACTTATGGCACAGGTCTTTTAATGCAACATGCTATTGATAAAGGCGCTCAAAAAATTATACTTGGCCTGGGCGGCAGTGCCACTAACGATGCAGGTATTGGCATTTTATCAGCTTTAGGTTTTGTATTTAAAGATAAGCAGGGTATAGAATTAAAACCTGCTGGAGAAAATTTGAGGCATGTACAAACAATAGATATTCCTTCATTGCTGCATTCAATTGATTTTACAATTGCAACGGATGTAACCAATATTTTATTTGGTAAAGAGGGGGCATCATTTATTTATGCGCCACAAAAAGGCGCAGATGAAAACACCGTTGCAATTTTAGATAAAGGCCTCCAACATTTTGCTGCAACCATACAATCGCAAACAGGAAAAGATATCGCAAGCTTTGAAGGCAGTGGTGCTGCAGGTGGTGTGGCAGCAGGGTTATCTGCGTTTTTTAATACAGAGATCATCAGTGGGGCAAGTTTGATTACATCTGTCAGCAAAATTGAAGCTGTTTTATTTGATGCAGATATAATAATTACCGGCGAAGGAAAATTAGATGATCAAAGCAGCAGGGGGAAGGTTATTCATCAAATTGCCACTATAGGAAAGCAATATAATATTACTGTTGTTGCTTTGTGTGGTGAAGTTTGCATTAATGAAACCGCTGTTAAAAATATTGGCCTGCAGGTTGCCGTTAGTTTGGTAAATGAGAGCATATCAAAAGAAGAAGCCATGAAAAAAGCTGCTGCACTTTTACAGTTGGCAGCAGCTTCGTTGTTTATAAAATAAATATTATGAAGGCATTTTTGCTTCAGGGTTAAAAACCGACCTGAATATGGCAGCAAGACGAAGGCCTGCAAGTACTAATTGTTTTTTTATAGTTTCCGAATTACTGTCTACATATCTTACATCAAGAAAATTATCCTTAAAACTATAAACCGTATCTAAGTGGCTCCGGCTTTCATATACCCATTTCAGTTCATTTATTTTAATACTGTTGGCAATAGTGCTGCTGTCAAAAGTTTTGTAGGCATTAAGGCATGAATCCATGTTTATTTGTTTGTACACTATGATGTCGGTATCCCAAACACTGTGCAGGTTGCCCGACACAACATCAGAGGTGATTGAAATACTATTACCGCCCCTGTCGCTGGCATAGCCGCAGTGCAGCGGCTGGTGCAGGTCGCCCACAAGATGGAAGATAAGCAGCAGCGCCCTCCTCACATCTTTCTTCTTTATGGTTTTATATTGTTTTATTTGTGCAATAGCTGAATGTAATACAGTAAGCAGATCCTTTTCAGAAGTGGGTTCATATTTTGTACCCTTTTCAAAATCCACGTAATGCCAGGTGCGTTGAAAATCAAAATAAGAATTGCTCCTTACATCATCCATCCAGTTAGCGGCTTCCTCAAAGCTGAGGTTATCCAGGTAATCCATTACAATATTACGTGTACTGTCATCTAAAAAATGCCACGCTAAGGAACCGGTCAGTTCATGCCCTGTTTTCCCCCATCCAAAGCTTTGTTTTGATATACCAGCGAGTGTGAGGAACAGCACAGACGAAATCAAGATTTTTTTCATATATTTTATTTTATCCACAATCGTTTGCAAATTTTGTATAATTATTTCAATTTATTGCAAATTTTGATTTTTATTTGCTTTTCCTTTTGAATTTCTATTTTAAGTTATTATTACTTAATCCACACCCAAAATTCGCAGGGATAAATAACATACATTTGCGTTCTTTTTTAATAAACTAACTATGCTTACAAACAAATCCCGCTTTTTTTCTTTGTTGCTTTTTATGTGCCTGGGGCATGCTGGCTTTAGCCAGGTAAAGGCAGGTAAAGATACAAGTGTAATAGCTTCCTCTGATACTGCCTTAATAGAGGAGAAAGATAATGTGTTGGATAACATTCCCATTGTTTCGCTTGATGAAAACGACAGCCAGGATGGCAGTGCACAAAATTTAGCTGTGGTAGGTGCAACTAACAGGGACCCTTTTTTGAGGGCGGCTACTTTTAATTTTAATGCTGTTCGTTTCAGGATACGTGGATATGATTCAGATCTTTTTGCCAACTACATGAATGGCGTACCGATGGAAAACCTTGATAATGGTTTTACCCCGTTCGGTTTATGGGGCGGCCTTAATGATGTTGTTACAGCAAGAAACAGGAGGAATGTATATAGTATGCAGTCTTCTACTTTTGGTTTTAATGCCCTGGGTGGCGGAAATTTTATAGATACAAGAGCCTTTAAACAATTCAAGCAAACAAAATTCAGTTACCAGGCAGCTAACAGGAATTTCACCAATAAGCTTGCTATCACTCATTCTACCGGCTGGGGAAAAAAAGGATGGGCATTCAGTATTTCAGGCTCACGCCGCTGGGCCGATGAAGGGTTTACTGATGGTACCTTTTATAATGGCTGGTCGTTTTATACCGGTATTGATAAAAAGATAAACAGCAAACAGATCTTATCATTTGTAGCTTTTGCCACACCAACCGAAAACGGCAGGCAGGGTTCAAGTGTGGATGAAATGAGAAAGCTTGCCGGTACTAATTTTTATAATCCATTCTGGGGTTATCAAAATGGCAAGAAAAGAAATTCAAGTATCGCAAAATCATTTCAGCCCTTTGGTATCCTTACCCACGACTGGAAAATTTCTCCCACCTCGTCTTTGCTTACTGCAGCATCTTATACTTTTGGAAACCGTTCTGTTACCGGCTTAGACTGGTATAATTCTGCTGACCCAAGGCCAGACTATTACCGTTATTTGCCGAGCTATGTTCTAGACTCTGCATTAAAAGCAGGTGTAACGGATGCATTGGTAAACAATGTAAATCAGCGCCAGGTAAATTGGGATGCATTATATAATGCTAACTATGCAAGCATTGCCAGCGTAAATAATGCCAATGGTGTTCCTGGTTATACAGTTACAGGGCGCCGCTCTGTATATATAGTGGAGGAAAGGGTTGTGAATACAAAGCGCCATACTATTAATACCACTTACAATACTGCTATCAATAAAAATGTTGACCTTACCGCTGGTGCCAGTTATGAGTTTCAGAAAAATAATTATTACAAAAAAGTAAACGACCTGCTGGGAGGTAATTTTTATGTGGATGTGAACCAGTTTGCAGAAAGGGATTTTTTGGGTAATGCAGTGGCGGTTCAAAACGATGTAAACCGCCCTAACAGGATATTAAGAGAAGGCGATCGCTTTGGGTATGATTATGATATTAATATTCAAAGGGCAACCGCATGGGTGCAAACTGTCGTTAAATTCCATAGTATTAATTTTCACTTGTCTGGTGAGCACACATATACCCGTTTCTGGCGTGTGGGCAATGTACAAAGTGGCTTGTTCCCTAATAATTCCTTTGGTGAATCTAAGGGCCATGTTTTTGGAACCTATGCTTTTAAGGGTGGCATCATCTATAAAATGCCTGATGGCAATTATCTTTTTGCCAATGGTTCTTATCAAACAAAAGCACCATTTTTTGAAAACGTTTATATAGCGCCACGTACAAGGGATTATATACAGGATGACCTTAAAACAGAAAAGATCAGCTCGGTTGAAGCAGGTTATTCATTTGCATCACCAGTTGTAAGGTTCAGGTTAACCGGTTATTATACTAATTTTAAAGATGCGGTGAATGTGCTTACTTTCTACGATGACTCAAGAAGGAATTTTGTGAATTATGCGTTGAATAATATTGGGAAAGATCATTATGGCCTTGAGTTTGGCTCAGAAGTTACCGTGGCCAAAGGGCTTACTTTAAATGCTGCTGCTGCTGTGGGCCGTTACAGGTACACTACAAGACAGGTGGCAACTGTTACTGCAGATAACACGGCCAGCGTGGTGGCAAAAGATGTAGTATATTCAAACAACTTTAATGTGCCCGTGCCACAGGAAGCTTATACGATAGGTTTCAATTACCGTTCACCAAAATTCTGGTATGTGAATGTGAACTTTAATTATTTTGACCAGATGTGGCTCGACTTTAACCCGGTAAGAAGGACTGAAGCTGCAGTTTCAGGAGTAGAAGAAGGCTCAGCATTATGGCACAAAATTGTTGATCAAACAAAGCTTGATGCACAATATACATTGGATGCCTATGCAGGTTATTCATGGTTGATGAATAATAGCATAAAAGGATTGAAGAAAAGAACGTTCCTGGTATTTGGGCTTGGGGTTACCAATATTTTAAATAATAAGGACATTGTTACCGGTGGATTTGAGCAGCTACGTTTTGATTTTGCCGAGAAGAATACAGAGAAATTCCCTAACAGGAAGTTTTATTCTTTTGGCACCACTTTTTCAGCCAATATTGCTTTGAGATTTTAATTTTAATAAATAATAATATTCAACTATTTCAAAATACAAACTATGAATCAAATTTCTAAATTACTTACAGGCCTCCTCCTTGTAGCCATGGTTGGTTTTATGGGATCATGCAAGAAAAGTTTTGATAATCCTCCCGGAGCATCTGATCCTGCAATTGTGCCCAACAAAACTATTGCTCAGTTAAAAGCATTGCATGCCTCATACGGTGCTTTCGATATTGTCAACGATGATATCATCATATCAGGAATTGTGGTGGCAGATGACAGAAGCGGTAATTTGTACAAACAATTATATATACAGGATGAAACTGGTGGTATTGAGGTTAAACTCGACCAGCCAGGATTGTATGGAACATATCCTGTAGGAAGAAAAATATTTATTAAATGTAAAGGCTTATGTATAAGTGATTACAACAGGATGATACAATTGGGTGTAAAAGCATATCCATCTGGAGCACCATCACTTGAAGCAATACCTGTAAGCATGATCGGTAACTATGTTATCGGCGGATCTTTAAATAACCCGGTTACTCCAAAAGTGGTTGCTTTAACTGATTTGGGCGGCGGCAGCATAGATATGCAAAATCCATTACTGGGTACTTTAATACAGTTAGAGGATTTAGAATTTGTAAACACCAACAATACTTATTCTGATACTTCAGCATATAAAAAAGATCAGAATGATACATTGAAAAATTGCAGCACAGGCCGTATAATAATGCGTACCAGTGGTTATGCAAGGTTTGCTGGTGCAAGGGTAAAACAAGGAAATGGTAGCATTGCTGCTATCTATACTGTTTTCCAGTCGAGCCCTACATTCTCCGGTACAAAACAATTACTATTAAGAGATACTACAGATATAAAATTTAATAACCCACGCTGTGGTGCACCACCTGTGGGAAGTGTAATTTATATAGATGAAAATTTTGAAACACAATCTGCTAATACAACTGCTCCTTACACTCCTGTAACAATAGCTGGTTGGCAAAATGCTGCAGAAGTTGGCACAAGAACTTATGATGCAAGAATATTCAGTGGCAGTAAATATGCCTATTTGAGTGGATTTGGCGCAGGCGGCCCTGTTACTACATGGTTAGTTACAAAAGTGATTAACCGTACTACAGCTACCACCACTCTTAAATTTGAAACAAAACAAGACTTTTTGTTATCATCCTATCCAGGGGGTACTAATGTAGCCGCTGGTTTAAAAGTATTGACTTCCACAAACTATACAGGTGCTGGCAATCCGTGGGCGGCAGGTGTTACCTGGACGGATATTACATCTCAGGCTACACTTTCTCCCGGCAGCACTACATCAGCTTTCCCTTCAGCTTATACTGCTTCTGGTAATATCAGCCTTAATGGTTCTGGTAATATCTATGTTGCTTTCAGGTACGAGGGTGATGATCCTGCAGGAACGGCTTCTGATAAAACATCTGCATGGGAAATTGATAACATACAGGTACTTGGACTATAAGATCACATATCATAATTAACTAACAGGAGCCATTCATTTTTAAAGGATGGCTCTTGTTTCAGGATACAACAATTAAGTTTATGAAAAAAATATTTACACTTCTCCTGTTGGTTTATTCATCTGTTTCCTTTGCTCAATCGCTTAAGATAAGCCAGGTGTATGGTGCAGGTGGCAACAGTGGTGCAGTTTATACCAGTGATTATATTGAGTTGTTCAACCCAACCTCAAATCCAATCAATGTAAACGATTGGTCTGTTCAATATAACAGTGCAACCAGTACCACTACTACATGGCAAAAAACAAAACTGCCTAATGTAACCATTCAGCCCGGTCATTATTTTTTAATACAGGAATCTACCGGTACGGGTGGTACTACTCCATTGCCAACGGCAGATGTAACAGGTACTATTGCAATGAGCGGTACAGCAGGCAAGGTTATTCTTGTAAGTGATACAAATTTTATTTCTATTGCTTGCCCAACTACAAATGTGATTGATAAAGTAGGTTATGGGATTACTGCTACCTGTTTTGAAGGCAGTGGGCCTACCGTTGCTTCAGGCGGTAATACCAACTCTTTTTTCAGGGCTAATAATGGTTGTAATGATACGGACAATAACACTGCAGATTTTACACCTGCTGCGGCTGCTCCACGTAACAGTGCCAGCCCGGTTAATAACTGTGGTGGCGGCCCTTCTCCATCCATCATAGCTAACCCAACCACTATTGCCGATTTTGGAAATGTGAATGTTGGTTCAAATTCTGTATCTGCATCTTTTACCATAACAGGTGCTAACCTTATTGGTTTTCCAGGTAATATAAATATTGCCGGGTCATCTAACTTTCAGGTATCTAACGATAACAGTTCATGGGGTATTTCCACCACCATTCCCTTTACATCTGCAACACTTACTTCCACTACAGTGTATGTAAGGTTTACTCCGCAATCCGGCGGAGCTTTAGGTAGTAATGTGAGCATTGTTGGAGGTGGTATTTCAACTACTGTGCTTGTTGCCGTTAGTGGAACAGGCGTGGCCATAGTTCCAACATTAGGCGCTACTGCACTTACTGGTTTTGGTAATGTGTGTGCCAATGCAACATCCGTTGCTAACTCATTTAATTTGAATGGTGTTAACTTAACCAATGCTAACATTACAGTTGGCCCGTTAAATAATTTTACATTTTCAACTACAGCTGCTGGTACCTACAGTGCATCGCTAACACTTACTCAAACCGGCGGTACCTACTCACAGGATATTTTTGTGAAATTTACACCAACAGCAATCCAGGCTTATACAGGCGGTATTCCTGTTTCAGGTGGAGGTGCAGCAAATGCTATCGGCGTACCTATATCAGGAGCTGGTGTAAACAGCGCCCCATCATTAACTGCAGATGCGGCTACAAATATCAGTTATACTTCAGCAACACTTCCGGCAACAGTTACAGACAATGGCTGTACTGCTCTTACATCTTATGGCTTTGAATACAGTATCACCAATGGTTTTGCCAACGGCAGCGGTACTGTACTGGCATCAACCAATATCAGCAGCGGAATCTTTTCAGCAGTAATGGCTGGTTTGGCAGCATCAACCACTTATTACTATAAGGCTTTTGCAGTAAATGCCGGTGGTAAATCATACAGTGCCCAGCGTTCATTTACGACACTTTCCTGTATTGTTCCAACAGTTGCAACAGATACAGTAAATATCACTACCCAGTATTATGGTGCAATAGCAGGCGGTTCTATTGTGGATACAGGATGTTCTGCTATTACGGCTTATGGTATTGAATACAGCAGCATTGGTGGTTTTACAAATGGTAAAGGAACAAAAGTCTATAGCACCAATGCAGCAGGTAACAACTTTACTGCACAGCTTACAGGCTTATTGCCCAATACAACTTATTATTTTAAAGCGTTCGCAGTTAATACAGGTGGTACTGCTTATGGTGTGCAGGATACATTAAAAACACAGCCTTTAAAAGAAGGATTGATCGTGTATTCTGTGCCGGTACAGCGTGGGCAATTGTTGCATTACAGCATGAATAGTGCTACCAATGCACATTACCAGGTTCAGCTGATAAATATTGTGGGACAGGTAATATTCAGTAAAGAACTTGTGATACAGGTTGGCTTTATTGACGATTCATTTGCGGTGCCTGTTGGGGCTTTGCCTGGAGTGCATACGTTGTGCATTACGCCGCAGGGTGGTAAAAGGATTTATAAAAAAATACTGATACGATAACACTATAAAGATATTGGTAAGGCTGCCTATAAATGGGCAGCCTTTTTTAATTTAGTTCATTATTATGCCAGCTTGACAGCATACCGATGATTGGTATTTTGTTTGTTAAGCAATAAAAAAGATATTTTATGCAAAAAGGAAACATACGGGTACAAACGGAAAACATTTTTCCCATCATTAAAAAGTTCTTATACAGTGAACATGATATTTTTTTAAGGGAATTAGTAAGTAATGCAGTGGATGCAACACAAAAATTAAAAACACTTTCTTCCATTGGCGAAGCAAAAGGTGATTTGGGTGAATTGCGGATCGATATAAAAATTGATACGGAGAAAAAAACACTTACGATTTCTGATAAAGGTATTGGCATGACTGAAGAAGAAGTGGACAAATACCTGAACCAGGTGGCATTCAGTGGAGCAGAGGAATTTTTAGAGAAATACAAAGGACAGAATGAAAATAATATTATTGGTCATTTTGGTTTGGGTTTTTATTCTTCTTTTATGGTGAGTGATAAAGTGGAAGTGATAACAAGATCATTCAGGGAAGGTGCGAAAGCTGTAAGATGGGAATGTGATGGCAGTCCTGAATTTACTTTAGAACAAGTAGAGAAAGAGGAGAGAGGTACTGATATTGTTTTACATTTGAATGAAGAGAGCAAAGAGTTTTTAGAAGAGTATCGTGTTAAGGCGGTTTTGGATAAATTCTGCCGCTTTCTCCCCGTGCCGATCTTTTTTCCTGAAGGTGCTGGTGCGGAAGTAAAGCAAATCAATAATCCATCACCTGCATGGACAAAAAAGCCATCTGAATTAACTGCTGAAGATTACCAGGGTTTTTATAAAGAACTGTATCCGTATAATGAACCTCCTTTATTCTGGATTCATTTGAATGTAGATTATCCTTTTAATCTCACTGGTATTTTATACTTCCCGAAAATTAAACAGAGCTACGAAATACAGAAGGATAAGATACAATTGTATTGCAACCAGGTATTTGTTACAGATGAAGTAAAAGATATCGTTCCTGAATTTTTAATGTTACTGCAGGGTGTAATAGACAGCCCAGATATCCCTTTGAATGTAAGCCGCAGTTATTTACAGGGCGACCCGAATGTAAGAAAGATCAATACGCATATCACAAAAAAAGTAGCAGATAAATTAGAAGAGATATTCAACAACGACAGGAAATCATTTGAAGAAAAATGGGAGAGTCTTGGCTTGTTTGTGAAGTATGGTATGATGACCGATGATAAATTTTTAGAGAAGGCCAATAAGTTTTTGGTGATGGAAGATGCAAAAGAAGCTGGTAGGTTTTTCACCTTTGAAGAATACAAAAAAGCGACAGAAGCGTTACAGAAAAACAAGGAAGGTAAACAGGTAATTATTTATACTACTAATCCCATTCAGCAGGATGCTTACATACAAGCCGCTGCAGCAAAGGGTTACAGCGTAGTGAAGATGGAAACATTGGTGGACGCAGCATTTATCAATAGCATAGAAATGAAATGGGAGAATGTAGTGTTTACAAGGGTGGATGCTGATATTGCAGATAACCTGGTTGATAAGAATGATAATGCTGAGAGTGTTTTAAGCAAAGATGAAAGTGATAAATTGAAAGGATTATTTGAGCAGCAGAAATCTACTCTGCATATAACTGTAGAGGTAAAAGGATTAAGTACAGATGTACCGCCTGTTGTTGCCACAAGGCCTGAGATGATGAGGAGGATGAAAGATATGGGGGCCATTGGCGGCGGTATGGCTGCTTTTTATGCAAACATGCCTGATGAAGTAATGTTAACTGTAAATGGCAATCATCCTATTTATAAAAATATCCTTAATGAAAATGATGCACCAAAACAGGAAAAGCAAATAAAAAACCTTGCTGACCTTGCGTTGCTTTCTCAGGATTTATTAAAAGGTAATGACCTTACTAATTTCATCAACAGGAGTGTAGAGTTGATGGAAGAAAAGAAAAACCCGTTAATTGTTACAGAATAAATTCCGGATTTATTTATAATGATAAAAGGTTGAAAGTTTAAAGCTTTCAACCTTTTTAATTTTTACTCAGGATTGATATTTCGAAGTAATGTAGCTTTTTAGTATAGTAGGTTTCAGTAAAACCCTCCTCTAAAAATAGCGTTTTATAGAGAGGGTTAGCATAAATCACATTTAGTTTTCTTGGGTTACTGTTGATGCTGGATTTTACATGCAGCAATACTTTTTTCATTATTTCTTCATCAAAGGGGTTGAATAAAAAAATACAATCTACATCGCCGGGAATGTTTGTAACCGCAGCATCTGCTACAATAACTGAATAATTTATCGCAGGAAGTTGTTGTTTTGTTATTAAGAGGTTGCTGATGGCAGCATCACAAAATTCTTTTGAAAAATCTACGCCGGAAATTTTGTAGAAACCAAAATGTGCAGCTACGCACATTGCCCGCCCTTTGCCACAGCCAATATCAAAGAAATGTTTTTTGTTGTCGCTGTTTATTTGTTGTAAAGCTTCTTCAAACAACTGATAACTCACAGGCATATACATGGTAGCATGAGAAATATCAATTCCTTTTCTCTTTAGTTTTTGCAGTTCATCTGCACCAGTAGTGTTGATGTTGTATTTTTTTTCACCACGTATCTCATGCCTTATTAAAACAAATGCAATGGAGAGACTCCAGTTTGCCGCAACGTAAAAGAAATACTGTATGTATTGGAAAAATTTCAAATAGGGTTAATTGTTTTCTGCCAGTTTGATGTCAATCATTTTTAATTGTAAAGTTGTTTGCCCGTTCCATTCGTTTTCGTCAATAGTGAAAACAATATCGAGCGGTTTTTGGGTTTCCAGCAGGTGAAATTTATCAGCCATATTAAAGCCAATACCAGTGAAGGTAACTTCTCCTTGTTTTAAAACAAATCTTATATGTTGTTCTTTCACAACTTTTGAATAGCCAGCGTCTGTAACATTTTTTGCAATAAAAACAGGCCGCATATTATCTGGGCCAAACGGTTCCATTTGCTCTAAAATGCTGTAAAAAGATGTTTTGATTTCTGAAAATGGAATGGCTGCATCAATAATTATTTCAGGCACCAGCAATTCAGGATCAATCGTATCATTTACCACTTCTTCAAATTTATTCCTGAATGCTTCTACATTTTCCGGCAGTAGTGTAAGACCGGCTGCTGCAAAATGTCCACCATATCCAACAAGGTATTCCCTGCAGGCATGTATCGCTTCATACAAATTAAACCCGGCAACGCTCCTTGCACTGCCTGCCGCCATTTCGCCGCTCCTGGTAAGTACTACAGTTGGCCTGTAATACGTTTCTATTAACCTGCTGGCTACAATGCCTACCACACCTTTGTGCCAGTGTTCTTTATATACCACGGTTGATTTACTTGTTTGCAGAGATGGGCTGTTTTGTATTTCATACAACGCTTCTTCTGTAATACTGCTGTCTGCTTCCTTTCTGTCGCTGTTATCACTATGCAGTTGTTCTGCAAAGGCAAGCGCTTTGTCGTAATCTTTTTCAATAAACAGCTGCACTGCTTTTCTTGCATCATCCATTCTTCCTGCCGCATTTACCCTTGGTGCAATTACAAAAACAACATTGCTGATTGATAATTTTTTTGTGATGCCGCCTAAATGTATCAGGGCTTTTATGCCTGGCGATGGGTTTGTATTTATTCTCTCAAGGCCATAATAAGCCAGCGCCCTGTTCTCACCTGTTATAGAAACAATATCAGCAGCAATAGCTGTAACAACAAGATCGAGGTAGCAATGATATTTTTCCTGTGGTATTCCATACCGTTGTGCTAATGCAGTTATTAATTTAAACCCAACACCACAGCCACATAATTCTTTAAAAGGATAATTGCAATCTTCCTGTTTGGGGTTAAGTATTGCTACAGCTTTGGGCAATTCTTTATCTGGTAAATGATGGTCGCATACAATAAAGTCAATACCCAGCGTTGCAGCATACCCAATAAGATCGGCAGATTTAATTCCGCAGTCCAATGAAATAATAAGTGTGAAATTATTTTCAGCAGCGTAGTCAATGCCGGCCTTGCTTACACCATATCCTTCTCTGTAGCGGTGGGGAATATAAAACTCCAGGAGTTGTTCATTATAAATGCTGCATAGGAACTGGTACATAGTAGCAACAGCTGTGGTGCCATCCACATCATAATCACCAAACACAAGTATTTTTTCTTTTTTTTCAATAGCCTTGTCGATCCTGTTTACTGCTTTGTCCATATCCTTCATCAGGTAGGGGTCATGCAGCATATCTAATTGCGGCCTGAAATAAATTTTGCTTTTATCATAATCATCAATACCTCTTTGCACTAAAATTTCACACAGCACTTTATTTATTTTCAGTGCAGCATACAATGATTGTACTTTATCATCATCAGCGCTTAAAAGGTTCCATCTCTTAGTCATTGGATAAAATAAGAGTTAATATTTTCTGTCTGTTGTATATCGTACCAATTCTTCCAGGGCTTTTCTTACATCGCTTTCAGGAAACTCATGTAATATTTTCATTGCTTCATCCCTGTATCCATTCATCTTTTCTATTGCATACTGAATGCCGCCTTCTGCCACCACATTTTCAATGATGTATTTTACTTTGGCTGCGTTTTTGTTTTCATTTTTTATAAGATAAATCAATTCCCTCTTCTTGGCTGATGACACTTTGTTGAGCGTGTAGATCAATGGAAGTGTCAGTTTTTTTTCTTTGATATCATTCCCAGTTGGCTTACCCACATCCTCATTACCGTAATCAAAGAGGTCGTCTTTTATTTGAAATGCAATGCCAACATTTTGCCCAAATAATTTCATCCTGTTGCAGATATTTTCATCTTTGCTGGTACTCCATGCACCTACGCCACAGGCAGATGACAACAATGAGGCTGTTTTATTTTTAATGATCTCAAAATAAACGCCCTCATCTAAATTCAGGTTTCTTGATTTTTCAATCTGCAGCAGTTCGCCTTCACTCATTTGTTTTACCGCTTCAGAAACTATATGCAGGTGTTCAAAGTCGTTATTATCTGTAGAAAGCAATAGTCCTTTGGAAAGCAGGTAATCGCCAACCAGTACAGCAATTTTATTTTTCCATATCGCATTGATAGAGAAAAAGCCTCTTCTTTCAAGTGATTCATCTACCACATCATCATGCACCAATGTGGCTGTATGTAGTAATTCAACCAATGCAGCTGCCCGGTAAGTACTTTCATTAACAGGCCCATGAAGTTTGGCGCTTAAAAAAACGAACATTGGCCTTAACTGCTTGCCCTTTCGTTTTATAATAAACTTCATTATCCGGTCAAGCATGGCGGCATTGCTTTTTACGGCTTCTGAAAACTTTGATTCAAAGATGCCAAGTTCGCTGCCTATAATGTCTGTTACAAATTTCATCAGAGATAAAAAAGGGCAATTTAGTTAAGGATATTGCCCTTTCAAAGTAATTGCAGGTATTAATTTTTTACGGTCGTGTACCCGGTAATGTTGTATTTTTTTTGATAAAAACAGCAGGTGGTGCAGCTTATAAGGGTAAATCATGGTCTGTAAGTCCTTAAAATATAAGGAAATAAAAACCAAAATACCTTAAATAAATACTAAAAAAATTTGGTTTTTAAATCTCAAGTGATATTTTTGCATATAAACAACCTGTAATTCAGAAATTAAACAATAATCATTTATGGCAAGCAAAAAGTACAAATTACTGTTAGGGGTCATTACCCTAATGACATCTGCGGTTTACGCCCAACCTCAGGGTGGCGGCTCCGGTTACAGTGTCTTCGACTCTTCTGTAATATCTTCTAAGAGTATGCCTCAGCAGAACGAGTTTTGGAACAACACTTATAATTTCCCTGCTAAACCACGTAATATGTGGGAAGTGGGTGTTTCAGTTGGTGCATTAACTATAAGTGGTGATATTCCGGCAAAGTTCCCAACTTTAGGTTTTTCTGCACACGTTAGAAAAGCTTTCGGCTACATCTTTTCATTAAGGGTGCAGTATGTTAATGGAACTGCTAAGGGCCAACAATGGCAACCCGCAAGTAATTTCAAATTTAATAATGCATGGGTTTATGCAGGACAAAGCGATGTTGATCCGGCAGACCGTGAAATTATCTACAATCCTTTGAACAGGGATAATGCAGGTAATTTACGTGGGCTTGATACTACAAGGCCTGCAGATAATGTTTTCTATAACTACAAAGCTAAAGTACAAGACCTTTCTATACAAGGTATAGTTACTTTAAATAACGTGCGTTTCCACAAGCAAAAAACCGGTATCACTTTATATGGTGGCGCAGGTATTGGTGCTACCTGGTATCAAACAAAGGTTAACGCAACCGATGACAGGAATGAAGGTGCAGCTTACGATTACTCTGACGTGATTGCACAGTTCGGCGGAAATCGTAATGGAGGCTTTAGCTACGAGAACAGGAAAGAAATTTCTAAATTAATAGATTTAGATAATACCTACGAAACAGATGCAGAATCTGAAGGTAGCCGTCGTCCTTCCTTAGGTAAAAACACCCTTAAACCATCAGGTATGGTTATTATGGGTGTAGCTTATAAATTAAGTAAAAGAATAAATATAGCATTGGAAGACAGGCATACTTTTGTTAAAACTGACTTACTTGATGGTCAGCGTTGGCAGGAACATGCAGCAGGCGACCCTGTGCTCACTTCTGACTTTGATTCATGGAACTACCTTTCTTTAGGTATTAACTTCAACTTGGGTGGCAAATCTGTTGAGCCATTATGGTGGCTTAACCCACTTGATTACGCTTACAGCGAGTTGAACAATCCTAAACACATGAAATTGCCAAAACCAGTATTTGATGATACTGACGGTGATGGTGTAACTGACCAATTGGACAGGGAACCAAATACACCAGCAGGTTGCCCTGTTGACTCTCACGGTGTAACTAAAGATACTGATGGTGATGGTGTTCCGGATTGCAAAGACAAACAATTAATTACTCCTACAGATTGTCAACCAGTAGATGCTGATGGTGTTGGTAAATGCCCAGACCCAGCTTGCTGCACTGATATCAAAAATAAATTAGCTTCAGGCGAATTAGGTGGTGGTCCAAATGCAGATTGCCCCGCTGATTATCCAAGCCTTACATTAAAAGGAGTTAGCTTAAGCGCTGATAATAAAGCAATGCTTGCTACAGTTGCAGGTAAGTTGAAAGAAAAACCAACTTGTAACATTGCTTTGACTGCTTATCCAAAAGCAGACAAACGTAGCCAGTCTTTAGCTGACAAAAAATTAGAAGCTGTTAAAAACTACCTCGTTGAAAAATTAGGTATCAGCGAAGACAGGATTACAACTGATAAAGTGATTGATGGTGGTGATGCAAACACTATAGATATTAAATCAAACTAAGTTTATTACTTTTTGCTCAATGATTACCCTCCTGGATTTCCGGGAGGGTTTTTCTTTTACAGCTTTTTCAGAATATTAACAACAGTGTTTTGGGAGTATAATATTTAAAGATGATTTTTGATGCAAATCCACTAAATTTGCGCCTTCTATGCGATTTTTTACAATTACTGCCTGTTTATTTTTTTCCGTCTTCTTAGTGTCGTGCAATAACACTTTTAATAAAGTGATGAAGAGTACTGATTCTGAGTACAAATTGAAAATGGCTGATAAGTATTTTGATGAAAAAAAATACAGTTTTGCCCAACAGATATATGAGGAACTATATCCGGTATATAAGGGCACTGACAAGTTTGAATTGCTTTATTATAAAGATGCGTACTGTTTTTATTACATGGAAAATTACAGGGATGCAGAAAATTTCTTTAAGGGGTTTTTAGAAGTATTTCCCAATAGTACCAAGTCGGAGGAAGTGGATTTTATGCATGCGATGTGTTTTTATAAACAATCACCAAAGCTTGAGCTGGAGCAAACGAATACTGCAAAAGCAATGGGGGTGATGCAGACATTTATTAATACGCACCCAGGCTCGCCAAGAATAGCAGAAGCAACAGAGATCATTGATAAGTGCAGGGCAAAATTGGAACAGAAGGAATTAAGGGCTGCAGAACTTTATTATAAGATAGGTCAATACAGGGCAGCTGGCATTGCTTATGATAACCTGCTTAATAGTTATCCTGAATCTGTAGAGGCAGACAGTTATAAATTGCAGGCAATTAAGGCTTATTATAAATTTGCCCAATTGAGCATACAGGACAAGCAGGTAGAACGGTATGAAAAAGTGATCACGGCTTATGATGATTTTTCAGACAGGTTTCCGGATAGTAAATTGAAGATGGAAGCTGAAGGGTATAAAAATTTAAGTTTAAACAACATTAAAGAAATACAAAATGAGCAAGCTAAGACGTCAGCACAGCTCTAGCACAAGTAGTGTGGTGGAGCCAAAAAATTTGTACGACCTGAAAGAAAAGACAGGTAACCTGTACGAGTCTATCGCAATCATTGCAAAAAGAGCCAACCAGATAAATATTTCTGTAAAGGAAGAATTGCATAACAAACTGGAAGAGTTTGCAAGCCATACAGACAGCCTGGAGGAGATACATGAAAACAAAGAGCAGATCGAGATCTCAAAGGCTTACGAACGTATGCCTAACCCTGCTTTGCTTGCTACGCAGGAGTTTATGGAATCCAAGGTTTATTTCCGTAAAAACGAAGAGGACCTGTTCAGGTAATTTTGTAAATTATTTACAACAGTTTCAGATAAGAATTTATACTTTTAAACCCCCGATGTGTCGGGGGATTTTTTATGCTTACAGGTAAAAAGATATTGATTGGTGTTACAG
>JAZKGV010000315.1:0-5167 GCA_040385725.1 Bacteroidota bacterium
TAAAGACATTGTAGAATGGCAGCATTACAAAACTTGGTTTGAACCCATTAAGCCCGTTGCATTAAAAGACAAGGTTTTAACGATCCAGGTTCCAAGCCAGTTCTTTTTTGAGTACCTTGAAGAACATTATGTAAGCCTGCTTGCAAAAACGCTGAAGAGGGAAATGGGAAAAGATGCAAGATTGGAATACAGGATAATGGTTGACAGCGGTAACAGCAAAAGCAAACCGCTTACAATGGATGTTCCAGGAAACGGCTACAAAACATTTTCAAACAACGAAATGGATTTTCCCCTCGTAATAAATAACCCGGTTAAAAATCCCTTTGTGATTCCCGGCCTTAAAAAGATGCAGATTGATCCGCAGCTTAACCAGGCCTATACTTTCGAAAGCTTTATTGAAGGTGATTGTAACAGGGTGGCACGCCGGGCAGGAAAAACAGTGGCAGAAAAACCTGGTACCACTTCTTTCAACCCATTGGTTATTTACGGCGGTGTTGGTTTGGGTAAAACACACCTTGCACAGGCAATAGGCAATGAAGTAAAAAGATTGCACAGTAACAAAGTGGTACTGTATGTAAGCTCTGAAAAATTCATCAACCAGTTTATTGACCATGGCCGTAATGGTGCTATTAATGATTTCATTCATTTTTATCAACTGATAGATGTACTCATCATTGATGATGTACAGTTCTTCAACAGGGCAGAAAAATCGCAGGATGCTTTCTTCTCTATATTTAACCATCTTCATCAAAGTGGCAAACAACTTGTATTAACCAGCGATAAACCACCAAAAGACCTTGAAGGAGTGCAGGAAAGATTGCTAAGCCGTTTCCGCTGGGGCCTGAGTGCTGATCTGCAGGCACCTGATTACGAAACCAAGATTGACATACTGGAGCGTAAGATGAAAAATGATGGCTTGGAAATGCCTAAAGAAGTTGTTAAATATATTGCCTACAATATTAACAGTAATGTGAGGGAGCTGGAAGGTGCTTTAATATCATTGTTGGCACAATCTTCGCTAAATAAGAGGGAAATCGACCTCGAATTAGCTAAAAAAGTGTTACGCAATTTTGTCAAATCATCTAGCAAAGAGATCACCATCGAGGCTATACAGAAAATGGTGTGTGAATACTTTGATGTGCCGTACGATAAACTCCTTCAGAAAACACGTAAGAGAGAAATTGTGCAGGCCAGGCAGATTACTATGTATTTATCAAAGTCGTTTACAAAGAACTCTTTAAAAACAATTGGTGAGCATTTTGGTGGACGGGATCACACAACTGTGATACATAGTTGCCAGACGGTAAAAGACCTGATGGACACAGATTCATTATTTAAGGAAAGCGTACTGGAACTGCAGCAAAAAGTACAATTAGCTGCGATGTAAAAAATATTTTCGTTTGATAGAAAGCCGGGTAACTCCCGGCTTTTTTATTTAGTTTTAAACGGTGAAAATAATTTTTGATGATAGCGCTGTAAAAGAAAGATTGTGGCCATTAACGGCTACAAGAAATGCAGCTGATATAAGAGTGGGAATTTTAACCATTAGAGAAAAATGGGAAATCATTCTTACAAAAGCCGGATACAAAACTGAAGGAATTAAAGAAAATAGGGCGAATCTTATTCCAACAACAGAATGGGTGGATCTGCATGGGCATTTAAATGATGATGATATTCCAATTGTATGGGGCCTGGATGATTTGAAAATACTTAATCATCCATCAGATATTTTTAAATTCAATGATTGGGCAATAAGAAAAGATTACAGGTTAATTACAGACTGGAGAAAATCTCAACCAATATCTTCTTCCAATCAAATCATCTCACCACAAAATATTTTTATAGAAGAAGGAGCATCTGTTGAATGCAGTATTATCAATGCTTCCACCGGACCGGTGTACATTGGCAAAAACGCAACTGTAATGGAAGGCTGCATCATCCGTGGGCCATTTGCTTTGTGTGAAGGCGCTACTTTAAAAATGGGAGCAAAAGTATATGGTGCCACTACTATTGGCCCTTATTGCAGTGCAGGTGGTGAAATAAAAAACTCCGTGCTGTTTGCTTACAGCAACAAAGCACACGATGGATATTTGGGCGACAGTGTTATTGGTGAATGGTGTAATTTAGGCGCAGGAACAACAAACAGTAATGTAAAGAATACAGCAGGTGAGGTGAAGATGTGGAACAATCCGGTAAAAGATTTTGTCGGCGTTGGTATTAAAGCTGGTTTGATAATGGGTGATTACAGCCGGGCAGCTATCAATACTTCTTTTAATACCGGAACTGTGGTGGGTGTATGTTGTAATATTTTTAGTGAAGGGTTTCCACCAAAACTGGTAAATAATTTTACCTGGGGTAATGAAAGATATAAATTTGAAAAAGCGATACAGGATATTGACAACTGGAAAAAACTAAAAGGGAAATCCATCTCCGGAGAAGAAAAGGAATTTTTAAAACAATTATACAATCAATCACACTAATCATGAGAAAGCAAATAGCAGCCGCTAACTGGAAAATGAATTTAACGCTTGCACAGGCCAATGCATTGGTAAATGATATCCTGGCATCACCACTTACACTTGATCACGATCATATTGCTGTGTTTGCAGTTCCTTTTCCCTATCTCCTCAATATAAAAGAACAACTCAAGGGAAAGGAAAATATTTTTGTGGCGGCGCAAAACTGCTATTCAAAAAGATCAGGTGCTTATACCGGTGAAGTGAGCGTGGAAATGCTGCAAAGCATCGGTATTGAATACGTGGTGCTGGGCCATAGTGAAAGAAGGGAGTATTTTAATGAAAGCAACAGCATGCTTGCTGATAAAATAGACCTTTGTTTTGAATATGAATTGAAAGCTATTTTTTGTTGTGGCGAAGCTTTGGAAATAAGAGAGGCTGGCACACAAAACAGTTATGTGGAAAATCAAATTAAAGAAAGCCTGTTTCATCTCTCGGCAGAGCAAATGACCAACTTTATTATTGCTTACGAACCCATTTGGGCTATTGGTACCGGTAAGACGGCCACCAGTGCACAGGCGCAGGAAATGCAGCAGCATATCCGGAGTGTGATTGCAGGTAAATATGGCGATGCTATTGCACAATCAGTTTCTATTTTATATGGTGGTAGTGTAAAGGCCGCTAATGCAAAAGAAATTTTTGGACAGGCTGATGTGGATGGTGGATTGGTTGGTGGGGCTTCGTTGGTGGCGGCGGAGTTTGTGACGATTATTAATAGTTTGAAGTAATTGTCTTAGTTTAAGGTGTATTCAAGAGGAAAATCTCTTATGCTGAAGACATTTAAAATAAGGAATTTATTAGGCATTATTTCTTTTTTGCTATTCATGATCTGTATTTTTTTTCCGTATCGGCCAGTTGATATTCATATAAACAATTCTTTTTTTGTTAACTCTGTAAAATTCATTTTAATCCTGCTTGCTGTGTTATTTCTGTGCCTTTTTTTGTTATATCTTTTTATCGTAGATCTTTCAAAATGGGAAATGAGAAAGTTTCATATTATTGGAAGTATAAGCTTGTCTTTAATAATTATAGCAACAATACATAACGCATCAAAGGCGTATTACCCGGGATTTTCAGATTGGGAGTTTTTTGAGGTTAACAATACAGTGCTGGTTATTACGATTGTGTTTCTGCTATTACTTCAAATTTTTTTTATTGGCTATTTGGCAATTAAGACAGCAAAAAATAGGCACAGATAATTTTTGATATTAAGTTTTTTTAACAGCCTGGCCTGTATAATTCAAAAAATACCGCTTTAAGTTTAGTTATCTAAAAGGGGATGCAATTATATGCTTTACCCGGAGGAGTTGAATATGAGTAACGATGGGTGAAGTCTGTCGAATCTATAATCTGAGAAAAGATAAATAATGGTATGCCGCACAAGTGAGTGACACAACGATGCTGCTACAACATACAAAAGCCGGTAACAAAAAAAGTATTACATCAGATCCAGCGCCTTGGCAAAGAAAGTACAGTTAAAAGGCAACACCATAGAGCAATAACCACCGCCGATATGGTACACAAAGAAGAAAGCTGCTACAGAAGCCAAAAATAAAACCCAGTACAGCCCGGTTGATTTCTTAGAAGAAGTTGATGATGCCATGTGTGGTAAAAGTTTCGGCAAAAATAAGGTAAATCACACAAATATTTTTTCTACTGCCTTGCAAATCCAAATTTTTTTATCTTACACAGTAATAAACGATTGCAACATCAACAAGGGCCTGTTTTTCTTTGTGTATTTTTTACATTTTGAACAATTAGGCTTTAATTTGCCAACTCTTAATTTGATGCCATGCTTTTGAATTTCTATCTCCGTTTTTCCACCAGGTTCGGGCAATCATTATTTGTTTACGGCAGCCATGCTGCTTTGGGCGACAATGATATTGCCAAAGCTGTGCCTTTGCAATATTTTAATGAAGAATTCTGGTATGCTCATGTGGAAATAGAAAATGCGGCGGCGGAGAACATTGATGTTGAGTACAGGTACATTTTAAAGGAAGACAACAATAACGAAATTGTAGAATGGGGCAACGACAGGATCATTGATCTGCCAAAACTGCACAGCAAGGAAGAAGTGGTGCTGATGGATACCTGGAACCATGCAGGTGAAATTGAAAATGCTTTTTTCACCAAACCTTTTAACGAGGTGTTGCTGAGATCAAAAGAAGTGGTTGACAAACCAAAAGAAGTAAAAACCTTTACACATGAATTTAAAGTAAAAGCACCCATGCTGGCAGCAGATGAAGCCATTTGCATTGCTGGCACTGCTAAAACTTTAGGCGATTGGAAAACAGAAACACCCATTTTACTGAATAAGAGCGATAACTGGTGGGATATAAAATTGAATTTTGGCAAAGACAGTTTGCCCATTGCTTATAAATACGGCGTGTACAACACCGCCACAAAAAAGTTTATCCAGTTTGAGCAAGGGAAAAACCGCACACTGCAGGTGGACACCAATAAAAACAAATCCACCATTATACATGATGGCTTTGCCAACATTCCTTACAGCAACTGGAAAGGTGCCGGGGTAGCCATTCCCGTTTTTAGCCTGCGTACTGCCAACAGTTATGGCACCGGTGAGTTCACCGATATTAAAGAGTTGGTGGATTGGAGCAAACAGGTGGGTTTAAAACTGATACAACTATTGC
>JAZKGV010000315.1:5177-11433 GCA_040385725.1 Bacteroidota bacterium
TATTGCCGGTAAATGATACCACTGCCACACATACCTGGACGGATTCCTATCCTTACGCTGCCATCTCAGCATTTGCATTGCATCCATTGTTTTTAAATCTTGAAAAAGTAGCTGGTAAAACTGCTGCTGTTGTAAAAACATGGAAAAAAACGAAGGAGGAACTGAATGCATTGCCCGAAGTGGATTATGAAGCAGTGCTTAATTTTAAATATGCAGCAATAAAAGGGCTGTACGAAAAACAAAAAGATAAGTTTAAAGAAGACATACAATATTTTGAGTTCTTCGATATGAACCGGCACTGGCTGGTGCCTTATGCAGCGTTTTGTTATCTGAGGGATAAATACAAAACTTCCGATTATAACCAATGGAAGACACACAATGTGTATGATGAAGATACCATACAGGAACTGGCCGACCCTTCGCAAAAACATTACGACAGTATAGCGTTGCATTATTTTACACAGTATCATTTGCACCTGCAATTGAAAGAAGCTACTGCGTATGCACATAAAAATGGCATCATTGTAAAAGGTGATCTGCCCATTGGCATTTACCGCTATGGTTGCGATGCCTGGATGGCACCTGAATTATACAACATGAATGCACAGGCTGGTGCACCGCCGGATGATTTTGCTATTAAAGGACAGAACTGGGGCTTTCCTACTTACAACTGGAAAAAGATGCAGGAAGATGGCTTTGCGTGGTGGCGCCGCCGCTTTGAGCAGATGAGTGAATACTTTGATGCTTTCCGCATTGATCATATCCTTGGTTTCTTCCGCATCTGGAGTATTCCTATTGATGCAGTGGAAGGTATTATGGGAAAATTTGTTCCGGCTATTCCCATTCATATTAATGAACTGTATCAGAATAATATTCCGTTTGAGCACCACCGTTACTGCAAACCATACGTCACTCAGCAAATAGTAAGGGAGCGTTTTGGCAGCGAAGCAGAATATGTAACCAATACTTTTTTAAACTGGAGCGATGGAAGTTTTGAATTACAGGAAGCCTGTAACACACAGAAAAAAGTAGAACAGTATTTTGCCGGCCTTGCCGATTCAGAAGCCAACAATTTTATAAAGCTTGGGTTGTATGACCTGATCAGCAATGTATTATTTTTTGCAGAAGAAGGTTCACAAAACCAGCAGTTCCATTTCCGTATTGGAATGGAAAACACTACCAGTTTCCGTGACCTCGATGACTATATAAAACCACGCCTGAAAGAATTGTATGTAAATTATTTCTTTCGCAGGCAGGATGATTTCTGGCAGAAGGAAGCCATGCACAAATTGCCCGAATTAAAACGCAGCACCAACATGCTCGTTTGCGGTGAGGACCTCGGCATGGTGCCGGATTGTGTGCCGGATGTAATGCAGCAGCTTGGCATATTAAGTTTGGAAATACAACGCATGCCCAAAGATTCAAGCACCGAATTTTTTCATCCCAAAGATGCACCTTATATGAGTGTGGTAACGCCGTCCACACACGACATGAGCACCATCCGTGGCTGGTGGGAAGAAGACCCAACCAAGACACAACGTTTCTATAATACTATCCTTGGTAAATATGGCGCCTCCCCATTTTATTGTGAGCCATGGATAAACCGTGACATCCTCATACAGCATTTATATTCGCCTGCCATGTGGTGTATTTTTCAAATACAGGACATACTCGGCATGAGCGAAACACTACGCCGTGAAAATCCCCACGATGAACGCATTAACCAGCCCGCCAACCCCAAACATTACTGGCGCTACCGCATGCACATTTCATTGGAAGATTTGATGAAAGAAAAATTATTCAATGAAGAGTTGGGTGGTTTTGTGAAGGCGAGTGGAAGGTAATTTTTTGTACTTAGCTGGGGAATAAATATTAAGCTGTAGTGGCGTCGCACTCTTGTACGGTTTATCTTTAGTGTGCAAATGAAATATAAATGAGAATAATTTTTGTTGTAGGCTTAATAATTTTCACCTTTCCCTGCTATGGACAACGTGATAAAAAATCGTCCGAAAATATTTTTTATCAAACAATGGTCGATACAAACGTAGTTCAGAATCTATATCTCTACGATAGTTTAAGAAATATTATTCTCTCTAACATTGATACACTTTTTAAATTTAAGAATAAAACAAATTTTGTTTTTTACGCTGATAAAAAAAGAAGTATTCAGGAAGATGCTTATAGTTATCGATTTAATTATTATCCAGATGGTGTTAAACGGCCACACGACACAGTAGAGGAAGCCAGAAAAAATGACCCTTATAGTCTGGACAAAATGCCTGCATTTATTTACCCATATATTGAAAATATTTTTAAGAAAATTGGGAATGATAAAATAAAAGGGTTTAGAATAAGCGTGGATAGCACAATTCAAATTGATATCAAACATGATTATTACCCCAGTGAACTTATTTATGTAGATCACTTTTTAACATGGGGCAGATTTTATGAAAATAATACAGAGTTGAAATATTTTACAAGAGATATATTGCTGGCTCCAAAGTGGATATATACATTTTTAGTAAGAGACCGATATTGATCACTGGCGTATGACTCTGTCCTTTACCATTTGTCACTTAGTGTTTTAATCATCTTTTCCTAGAAATAATTCCAAGCCTAGTAAATAAAACAGCACCGGACAGAGTTCGGCGTTAGAAAATAAAAAAGCCCCGGTAACAACCGGGGCCTTGAGAAAATATTTCTGCAGCTAATTATATCCCTGTCAAAAAATTGTCCGTTATATAATCCGCCACTTCCACTAAATTTTTATTTTTTTCATACACAGCCAATTGCCTGTCGGCACCCGTTCCATTCTCTAAAATTTTATGAACATAATTGATAGCGTGTTTACTGCCAAGGTGAGGTACCACATCATCCACAAAATCCAGCAATTCATAAATAAGCACACGGGTGTTCACTTCGCTTTCTTTACCAAAATCAATTAAGCTGCCATCAATACCATAGCGGCTGGCACGCCATTTATTTTCATTGAGCAAAGCACGGGAGTACATCATAAAGTTCAGGTTCTGGCTCTTTAATTTATACAACTTAGCACAAATAGCCTGGAACAAAGCGGCAATAGCAATGGTTTCATGCACTGTCATTGGTATATCGCAAATGCGGAACTCAACAGTATTAAAGAATGGATGTACCCGTAAGTCCCACCAGATCTTTTTAGCATTGTCAATACAATTGGTACGTATGAGCAGGTTTACATAATTTTCGTATGCTTCTATGCTTTCAAAATAATCCGGGATACCTGTACGGGGAAATTTATCAAACACTTTTGTACGGAAACTTTTATAACCTGTCAGCCTTCCTTCCCAAAAAGGTGAGTTGGTGCTGAGTGCATACACATGCGGCAAAAAATATCTTGCAGAGTTAGCGATATGTATCGCCATCTGCCTGTTTTCCATTCCCACATGTACGTGTAGCCCAAAAATTAAATTGCTCCTGGCAGCTTCCTGCAGTTCGTTCACAATTTCATTGTAGCGAACATGGTCGGTTATCAACTGGCTTTCCCAATGGCTAAAAGGGTGTGTACCGGCAGCACCGAGTTTGAGGCCAAGGCTGTCACCAAGACCGCTGATGGTTTTGCGTAGCGTGGAAACATCCATAAAGGCTTCGTCCACATTCTGGCATATATCAGTGCCTACTTCCACTACGGCCTGGTGCATTTCTGCTTTTACCTTGTCTTTAATTATTTTCTGTCCTTCGTGTACGATCTTCTGTTCATGGCTTTTTAGCTCCCTGCTAACCGGGTCCACCACCATGTATTCTTCTTCCACACCAATCGTAAAATTTTTGTAGGATATGTTTGCCATGTTTTATTAATTGATAATTTAAAATTGATAATTTTTTCAATTACATGTTGTAACTATAATAGCATTATCTCTGCGATAAAGAAGTTATCCATTGTCAATTATCAATTATCCTTTGTATAGAGCTTTTTTATTAGCACTCCTCTTAATGTATTCACCCCATGTTAAATTGTCTTCACCATCTTTTTGTGCCTGGGCTTTTTCTATTGCATAGTTAGCAGCGGTTTCCACCACCCATTCAAAATTTTCTTCACCCACACTTGTTCTTTCTGCATCAGGCGCAGGGTTGCAAAAATCAATAGCGTAAGGAACACCATCTCTCAATGCCAGTTCTACTGTATTAAAATCATAACCCAGGTAATGATTGATGCGTAATACAATATCAGTCATCATTTTTAATTTGGCAGCATCCGGTTTAAAGTCGGCCACATACCGCAGGTGGTGTGGGTTACGGGGTTCGTAACTCATAATGCGTACATATTTTCCGCCAATGCAATAACAACGGTAATATTCTTCAAACACAATTTCTTCCTGCAGCAGCATTACCAGTTCGCCGGTTTCTGCATGTTTCTCAAAAAAGTCATCCACGCTTTCAAGCTTGTACACATTCTTCCATCCGCCGCCGGCAAATGGCTTCATGTATGCAGGAAAACCAATGTAATTAAATATGCCACCCCAGTCTAATGGATAAGAAAGATTGCTGAAAGAGTCTGGAGTGGTATCGGTTGGCAGGTCCCTTGAAGGCAGTATCACTGTTTTTGGAACCGGTACTTCAATTTTTGTTGACAAACAGTTGTTGAAAAACTTTTCATCTGCACTCCACCAGAATGGATTGTTGATAACAGCCGTTCCACAAAGGGCCGCATTTTTTAAGAAAGCCCTGTAAAAAGGAACATCCTGCGATATGCGGTCTATAATAACTGCATAACCGCTGCTTTCTCCCTGCACCACTTTTTCAATATACACGGGTTCGGCAATAATGCCTTCGATATTTTTACTGTTTACTCTTGCTACAAATGCTTCGGGGAAGCTTCTTTCTTTTCCGTGCAGGATGCCAATTTTTTTCATAAAAGAGAAATTGAGAAGTTTTACAAGATTGGTTTAGCTCTTACCAAATATATTTTCAACCTGCCTATTTACCAAATATAATTGCCTGCACCGCAGCAATATTGTTGTTTAAGAAACAGTTCAATTGGAGTATTATAGTTTCCCACAAAGCCGCAAAGTTCGCCAGATGTTTTTCTTAGTTTTCTTTGTGCCTTAGTGGGATATTTTTTTAAGTATGTAATAAAGCCCCTTATCCAAAACAAGTTTTCGTTATTTTTGAAAAATATGCTTAGGGAAAACGTTCAGTACATTACTATCGAAAACCACGTAATTGATTCCATTTATTTAAAAAGGGAAGTAAAGGTTGATTGTTATCTTCCGTTGAATGTGGCACAGCCTGCTCAAATGAGTTTGCTGCTTATCAATGATGGGCAGGACCTGGTGAAAATGGAATTTGAAAAAATACTGGAGAAGCTTTACGAAGAAAATGAAATTGCACCGTTGCTTTGTGTGGGCATGCACTGTGGCACAGACAGGCGCAATGAATACGCCACAGCAAAAATACCAGACTACAAAGGCCGTGGCTCCAAAGCACAGCAACATACAGATTTTGTGATGAAGGAAGTGATACCTTTTATAAGAGAAACCTACCTCGTTGCTTCTTTTAAGGAAAAATCATTTGCAGGTTTTTCATTGGGTGCATTAAGTGCTATGGATATTGTATGGAACCATCCATCAGAGTTTGTAAAAATGGGCGCATTCAGCGGCAGTTTTTGGTGGCGTGATAAAGCACAGGAGGATAAAGATTTTGATGAAGAATTACACCGCATCATGCACCGCCAGGTGAAAGAGGGTGATCATTACCCATGGCTAAGATTCTTTTTTGAAGTAGGTACAAAGGATGAAACAGCCGACCGTAACAACAACGGTATTATTGATGCAATTGACGACACCATCAGTTTGATCGCTGAATTAAAAAAGAAAGGTTATACCGATAACGATATTGACTACCTTGAATTGGAAGATGGTAAACATGATGTGCCTACATGGGCCAGGGCATTTCCTGATTTTTTAAAATGGGGTTGGGGATTGCAAGGAGGCAGATAGGCAAAGAAGCAAGAAGGTAAAGAAACAAATAAAAAAAAATGTCACGATTTTAATCGTGACATTTTTTTATGTAGTTAAAACTAAAATTAGTTGAAAGAATACCTCACACCAATCTGTCCCTGCCACCTTGAGCCAAAAGCTGGAGTATATGCAGCGCCGGGAGTAAAGTTGTAGCCTTTACCGGCAAATGCCCCAGAAGTCCTGTTAATGGTGGTTAAAAGAGTGTACGCCTGGTTAGTTACAAAATATTGCCTTCCCCAATCTTTATTAATAAGGTTAGT
>JAZKGV010000316.1:0-5555 GCA_040385725.1 Bacteroidota bacterium
CCAACGTTGTTGTCCTAATTGTTCCAGCATTTTTGTGCGTTGTTCTAAAGTTACCGCATCATTATAACCTTTCGACATTACTCTGGTCATATCATACATTGTTGAAGTAGCTACAGCTTTAATACGTTTGTCGATTGCGGCAGCATTTAAGGCAAAACCCCCATAACCACAAATCCCAATGACGCCAATTTTATTTCTATCAACATTTTTTTGAAGTCCTAAAAAATCTACTGCTGCACTAAAGTCTTCTGTGCTTATTTCAGGTGATGCAAGGTTACGAGGTTCGCCACCGCTTTCTCCTGTGTAAGATGGGTCGAATGCAATAACGGCAAAACCACGTTCCGCCATTTGATTGGCATACAATCCTGATGATTGTTCTTTTACCGCACCAAAAGGTCCGCTTATTGCTATTGCTGCTACAGTATCTTTTCCAATTGTTTTTGGAAGATACAAATCGCCTGAAAGTGTAATGCCATAACGATTTTTGAAACTCACTTTTTGACGGCTTACTTTATCGCTTAGCTTAAAGGTGTAATGTTCTGTTGTTTCCACTTTTTTTGATTTAGATTTTCTGTTTTGTGCAAATGCTTTCCCTGTTATTACAAACAGGATTGCTATTATCAATAGTTTTTTCATATTATTTTACATTATTTTTTATTAATTAAATATTGTTCATCTGTTACGGCTTCTTTCCATTCCACAATACCCTTTTCCGTGTTTGGTATGATATAGAGTTGCTGTAAGCCTACATCTGGGCTTGCTCCATGCCAATGTCTTACATTGGGCGGACATTTTACTACGCTACCTTTTTTTATTATTTCAATGGGTTTTCCTTCTATTTGATGATAGCCAATTCCGTCAGTAATAATTAGTATTTGACCAGCAGGGTGACTGTGCCAATTGCTTCTTGCACCAGGTTCAAAATAAACATTGCCAACTAACGTATTGTAAACTGAATCTGATTCAACCAATGCAGTAGGATAGGCGTTGCCTGTAAAAAAAACCTTTGAGCCTAATTCCCCTTTTGGAAAAATAGCTTCCAATTCTGTCTTTGTATTTTGCATTGTTTCTTTATTTTGATTGTTGTTACAAGAAATTGCCACTAATGCAATAATGAGTGCCGCTACTGTTTTTAAATTACTTTTCATTGTTTATATTAATTAATGTTTTTAATAAATTTTGCAGGGACACCGCCAACAATAGTGTTGTCAGCAACATCTATAGCCACCACTGCACCAGCAGCTACAACAGCATTTTCGCCAATGGTTACTCCACCAAGTATGGTCGCATTTGCACCAATCCACGCATTTTTTTTGATGTGAATTTTGCCTGTTGTTAGTGTTTGCCTGTTATTGGCTGAAATAGGATGACCTTCAGAAAGCAAGCTTACTTTTGGTGCTAGCATTACATTATCCTCAATAGTAATACCTCCCAAATCCAAAAACACACAATCAAAATTGATGAACACATTTTTACCTAGTTTGGTGTTCCTTCCGTAATTGATTTGAAACGGTGTAAAAATGGTGGTGGTAGCATCTATGTTTGAGTTCGTAATTTTTCCTAATAAATTTCTAATTGCGTCCGGTTCAGTTTCGGTGTTCAGTACTACAAGCAGTTTTTTTGTGAGGTTACAAGCAATACCAATTTGGTTATAATCTTTATCGTTAAAGAGAACGGCTTCGCCATTTAAAAGTCTTTCAAAAATGTGGTGCTGCTGTTTTTCCATTGCCAGGTAAAGTTTATAATGCAAAGTTAAGCCGTATAAATATTACATTTGTTATACTAAATTCCTATATAATGTCAAATATGGCGTATTTTTACAAGTATGAAAACAGCGGAATTCAAAAAAGACGAAAAGATTATACTTTTTGAAGCGGATGGGAATTTGAAATTTTCTAAAACTATTCTACAAGGTTACCATACACATATTTTCTGCCATAGAGGAAGTGCAGGTTTTAATTTTAATGATAAGCCGTTTACGTGCAAGACAGGGGAATTTGTATTTTGGTTTGCCGAAAGCCAATTGGGAAACTTACTATTTTCAAAGAGTTTTAAAGCTACAATTTTATGTATTGATAAAGATTTTTTGAATGATAATATGCCCGACCAAAGTTGGAGCATAGATGCCATGTTACATTCGAGGGAACATCCAGTTTTATATTTGAACGATAAAAAGGACAAGCAAAAAGTGCTGTCTAATTTTAGACTTTTACATGATAAATTTCAAGAGAGTGAGCATCGATTTTATGCAGCTGCTTTAAAATTGCAAATGCAAATGTTTCTACTGGAAATGTGGCACACTTTTGCCAATGAATATGAACGCAGGAAACGAACTTTGCAAAGTGGAACATTGTATGAGCGATTTTTGCATCTGGTTCAAGTACATTGTATGAACGAAAGAGAAGTGCAGTATTATGGACTTCAGCTTCATATTACGGCAAAATATTTAAACTATATCTGCAAACAAAATTCAGGTGTTAGTGCCTCGGAATGGATTCAGCGTTACACTAAGGAGCGACTCATTGTGCTTTTACAAAACAAGCATTTAAACATTGCAGAAATTGCCGATGAAATGGCATTTTCAAGCCGGTCATTTTTTACGAGGTATGTAAAAAAAATATTGGGAGTTACACCCAGTGAATATCGGAATAGATTGGGGTAACTTATTTGCATTTGGGAAAAGAGATTTTCCAAATGTTTTGTCTGAGCAAGTCTATGAGATTTTGTGTCCAAATACTGACTGTTTATTGTATGTCGGCGATTGCAGCTCTTTTGCAAGGTTGGCTTTGTGCGGTAGGTTTTGTGTGCCTTGCAAATGTGCTGCAATGTGCGGTGGGCTAGGGATTTGGCTTTGAATATTATGTCACTTGGAGGTGAACGGAATTTAGTTTTAGGGTTGCGTACAACATTTGTATTTACGCAACTCTTGTTCATTCATTCATCAAACCCCAGCCTCCTAATGAACAAAACTGCTTTTAAAGATACCGTAATATTAAAACATTTCTGCCACCTCATGGTTACCCAAAAACATAAAATACCAGCACAGAAAAAATAAACCCTGTAAAAGCAAGTATGGTTGTCATCACCTTCCACGAACGGACAGTTTCTTTTTCAGGAAGTCCAGGGTATTGTTTGATAAGCCAAAACCACCATCATTTACATGCGATAAAATAGAAGCGCCGGCAGCAATGCTTGCCACCAATACAGCCAACTGCACAGGAGAAAAATGATTGGCTGTAATAAAACGATAATTCATGCGGTTAGTTTTTGCTTATGGCAGTTATAATTTGTTCAACAATTGTTTCTGTTGGTTGCACTATATCAACAGTGATGGCACCTGTTGGTTCTTCCAGTGTGTCAAATTGCGATCGCAGTAAGGTTGCCGGCATATAATGCTGCTGCCTGTTTTGCAAACGGTTTATTATCGTATCATAATCGCCTTTTAAAAAAATAAAGCAGCAATTTTTATCAATGCCCTTGCACAAGTGCTGCCTGTACATTTCTTTTAATGCAGAACAGGCTAATATGATACTGCCGGATCCTAATTGTGTTGCTGCAAAAGCATTCATCTTATCAAGCCAGGGCCACCGGTCTTCATCGGTAAGCGGAATGCCGGCTTTCATTTTATCAATATTCCCTTTTGAATGAAAGGTATCCGCATCATAAAAAGGCCAGCCGGTTTTTTCAGACAGCAACTCTCCAACAGTTGTTTTGCCCGACCCGGAAACTCCCATTATGATGATGACTTTATTTGCCATGAATTTAACTTATCACTTATAACTCATCACTTATAACTTATTTAGTCTTCCACATCCCACTCTTTAAAAATGCAAACGACATAATAAAGATAGTTGTCCAATACACCAGTTCGTTACTCCAGGCCCATGCCAGCGAAATATAATTCACCTTCATAAAGTACCATGAATAAATAAGGTAAACAATGATCGCAGCAATTTCTATAATAAGGTTTGCCTTAGTTTTGCCGGTTCCTGTTACACCATTCAGCCAGATATTGGCAATGCTCATAAATAATAATGCCACAGAAACCACTCTTAACACAGGGATGGCTTCTGTTACAAACTCACTTCCCTGGCCAAACAATTTAAAAAACTGGTAGGGGAAAATATTTATCAGCAAACAGGTAACGCAGCAAAAAGCAATGCTTAGAAGCATGATCTTGGTGATAACCAATAATACTTTTTCTTCTTTTCGCTGGCCCATCAAATTGCTCACCATGGCGTTGGTAGTGCCTGCAAAAGCCCATACAAACACACCGGTTAGCCCAAAAATATTACGCATGGTATTGCTGATAGCTTTTGCGTTTTCATCATGCCGGCTTTCGATCAGAAAGAAAAATACGAGCCAGGTGGTTACACTTATCACAAACTGGAACACAAGCGGTGTGGCGATAGTAAGTATTTGTTTACTCTTTTCTTTGTTGTACGTAAAACTTTTCAGGAGACCGTATTCTTTTTTTAATCCTGTTTTTGCCAGTACAGCAAACACGGTTAAAAAGCCAGCTACTTCTGCAATTACTGATGCCACAGCAGCGCCATTAAAACCCATTTCGGGAAAACCCCATTTGCCAAATATCAAAAGATAGTCGAACAGGATATTTAAGCCAGCTTCTACTAAAAAACCAATGATAAGTAAACGGCTGTTAAGCGATGCCACCAAAAATGCATTGCCCATTTGAAACAGGTATAAAAATGGCAAACCAAAGATCCGTATCCGCAAAAAACTCATTTCCTGTGGATAGGCTTTAGGGTCGGCTACCTGCTCAAAAATAAAAGGCGCTATAAAGCAGGTAAACAAAATACCGGCAGCAGCTATCTGCAAACTGATACGGATGCCCTGTGACAAAACGGTTTTAAAAGCACCCGTATCATCGCTGCCTGCATACCTTGAAAAGACAGACTGCATAGCGTTATTTAATCCATGCCCCGCCACGGCGAAAATGAGATAATAAACCCCGGTAATGCCTGCGTTGCCCAATGCTTCTGTGCCGTTGTGCCCAAGGAATATGCTGTTGGTCAGCATGTTTATCTGCGGTATCAGTATGGCAAAAGTTATCGGTATGGCAATAGACAGGATCTGCCTGTAGGTTACCTGTACTTTTAAATCTTTTATTGCTGCTCCACTTTCCATAAGTTTGCAAAAATATCTTTTTTAATCTGCTAATAATAAACCTTGAGCTCAACTTTTAAAATTGGATCTGTTGAAAGCGTAGGCAATGATGCCCGTTTGCTGATTGAGATAAGCCAGCAGGCAATTTCTTATGTAGTGATCGACAACGGCAATGAATGTGTTGCTTTGTACAGTCATCAGTTTGCGCCGGGGGCCGGAATGGAATGGGCAGGTAATTTTTTGAAACAATTGGTGGCAGATGAAAATATTCTGCAGGAAGATTTTAAAAACACCACCATCGTGTATGCACATCCGCAATCGGTACTGGTGCCATCTGACATGCTGCAGGATGCACAAAAAAAAGACATGCTGGAACTGGTGCATGGCGACATGAGTGATGCTTTTATCCGGACAGATTTTTTATTCCG
>JAZKGV010000317.1:0-10096 GCA_040385725.1 Bacteroidota bacterium
TGATGCCTTGATGCCAACACCAGGAGAATAAGTAAAAGCTGAGCCTACACCCTGGTTAAAAAAGGAAAGGCCAATTTGTGCATGCCCATAAATATTATCAGTAAAATAATATTTGGCGCCTGCCAGTACAGGCATTACACCCTGTGCTTTATTCTTGTACTTCTCATCCATAAATTCAAAACTCTTGCCGGCAAACGAAAGATAGCCTGTACTTAAAGTAACGCCTACTTTGTCGGCAGCAGGATATTCGCCCTGCACCGTGGCACCAAGGCCAAACTTATACCCTTCTTTAAAATCACCGACTGGCAATCCTATTTCAAGGCCTGCAGAGAAGATCGGTTGTTTTACAGCTTTTTTGCTTTGAGCTGATACAGTTGCAATGGATGCAGCCAATACTGCTGCACATAGAAAAATTTTTTTCATGCTCTATACTTTTTTTGTTTAAAAATTGAGGCGCAAAAATAGCAGCAGGCAAAAATGATGACTATTACATAATGTATAGACTGGAAGAAAATGCGGATGAATTGCTGGTTGAATAATAAAGAGTGCATCAAGATGTGAGAATATCATAACCATATACTCAACCGTAGATAAAATAAATAGTTATTTCCTGGTTATCGTATTAATTTTATGAGAACAAGTTTATGATGGCAAACTTTTATTAAAATCAAAAAAAAGTTTTTATGAAACAAATCGTACTGGTGATTTTTACTGGCTTTAATATTATTGCAAATGCACAAAATGTAGGAATTGGTATAACGGCACCCACGTCAGGGTTGCACATTATAAATGATAATGGAGTTATTGTAAAAGGTACTATAAACAGCGGGGCAGTAATTAATGAAAGTGGTGCAGGCAGCAAGTTTATCTTCAACCCAAGGAAAGGAGGTGCAATACGTGCCGGCTATCTTAGTGATATAGGAATTGCTTATTGGGATGATGTATCTACAGGCTACTACTCCATTGCCCTAGGCCATAATTCAAAAGCCTCTAACAGCGGCAGTGTTGCTATTGGAGAAAATGCAATTGCTACCGGTACCAATTCAACAGCTATTGGTTACGGCTGTAGTGCAGAAGTAGCTAACTCTATATGCCTGAGTGGCGTTGGGTGTTATGCAAAATCTCAGTTTTCAGTTGCTATAGGCAACTATGCCAGCGCTAACAGGTACGGATCGGTAGCAATTGGCCGAAACATCAATGCAGGTTATACAGCTGCCGGATATGGTGAAAATTCGTATGCTATTGGTATTGGCGACAATACAAATTTCACTGTTGGTGGACACTACGCAACCGGGGCCAGGGCTTTTGCATTTGGTAATAACTGCCGTTCTGTTGGTGACAGAGCTTTTGCTATAGGCAACGATTGTGAGGCAGGCCAGTTTTTTGAGAGCGGACAAACCGGCAGGTATAGCTTTTCAATAGGTAATTCATGTAGTGCATCAGGTATTTTTTCTTTTGCCATTGGCAACAATGCCAATACAAATGGCCACGCCGGTGCCATGGTTTTAGGCAGCCGTGTTGATGGAGTAAGTGTAATTAGCCCGGCCGATTACCATTTCCTTGCACAATTTGCCGGGGGTTATCAATTGCAATCGAATAATGCCGGCACCCTGGGTGTTTATCTTAATCCGAATACCAGTTCATGGGCATCTATCTGCGATAAAAACAGGAAAGAAATGGTATTACCAATGAATGATGAGGAAGTATTGAATAAACTGGCAGCAATAGATTATACCTCATGGAAGTATATAGATGATCCGGATATAAGCAACCGTCATTATGGAATTATGGCGCAGGATTTTTACGCCGCTTTTGGCAAAGATGATCTTGGAAAGATCGGCAATGACACACTTGTAAATCCTGTTGATCTGCTGGGCGTTGCTTATAGTGCCATTAAAGCACTTGAAAAAAGGACTGATGAAATAATTACGTTAAAAAGTGAAAACATGCTTCTGAAAGCAAGACTTGAAAAACTCGAAATGCTGATCACAAAAAGGAAGGCTTTATGATATATACCCTTAATAAAAAGTAACTGCGTTCGTATTCCATGCATTCATATTTCACCTGCATCACTTGGTGTTTACTGCTTTTAGCAAAGAGACGTTGCCTGAATTAAGGGTTTTCATTTATCTTTATACTGTTCTGCCGGAAGCTTCAACTGCTTTCTCCAGTAACAATCATTTTATCATCTATAAATTCAAGCATGGCAGACAACTGGCAAAAGAAGGAAAGAGAAGCTAAAAAAAATCAACTCAAGAAAAGTAAAGAGGAAAAAAAATTGCAACGCAAAGAGAACCGCAAAGAGGGCAACGACCTTGACAGTATGATGGCGTATATTGACGAGAACGGTAACCTTTCCTCCACCCCACCCGACCCATCTAAAAAGAGAATAACCAATGCAGAAGATATTGAGATAGGTGTGCCCAAACAAAGGGAGCTAACGGCTGAAGAACTAATAAGGACAGGGAAAGTAACTTTTTTTAATACTGCAAAAGGATTTGGCTTTATCAAGGATGACAAAACAGCCGAAAGTTTTTTTGTACATGTAAATTCACTTACACAGGCTGTTAACGAAAACGATAAAGTAACTTTTGAAACAGGCAATGGGCCAAAAGGGCCGGTGGCGCTTAATGTGAAGCTCGTATGATAATTTAAAAATTCATTAACCTTAATGCTGTTCTGAATTGCAATGTGCCTAACCGGATAGTTTCGTATTTTTAATTTAGTGCAATACGAAAGGCACGAATAATATGCATACAACAGAGGCGCTGATACCACATATTAACTTCGACCTCATTCAAACACTTGCCATTGCCGGTATTGTTTATTTAACAGGGTTCCTGCTCAAAAAGAAAATAAAAATTTTTGAACAGCTCAATATACCGGCTGCTGTCTTAGGCGGATTACTTTTTGCTGCTTTTAATCTTGTTGCACACAACAGGCTGCTGAATATAAAATTCGATACTTCCATGCAGCAACTGTGCATGATGCTTTTCTTTACTTCCATAGGCACCAATGCAAGTTTTGCGCTGCTGAAAAAAGGAGGGAAACTGGTGATACTGTTCCTTGTTATTTCATCTGCATTCTGTGTTATTCAAAACCTTACCGGTATAGGCGTTGCCATGTTATTTGGTGTACCCAAACTGTTTGGTATAATGGCCGGCTCGGTAACATTGGTTGGCGGGCCTGCCACTGGATTAGCCTTTTCTCCTTTGTTTGAAGAAATGGGATTAAAAGGCGCTGAAACCATTGCTATTACTTCTGCCACATTTGGAATTGTTGCCGGCGGATTGCTTGGCGGACCTGCAGGGACCTTCCTGGTAAAGAAATTTCATTTAAAAAAAGAAGCACCACAACCTGCTGCACCCGCTGAAACCGGCTTAGAAGAAAAGGATGAAATACTTAGTATAGATACCACATTGGAGAACCCGGGTTTTACCACAACCATTATCAATACCGGTATCATTATGGGATTGGGAAGTGTGGTGAGTTTTTTTATTGCAAAGTCAGGCATCACACTGCCGGCATATATTGGTGCTATGCTGATAGGTGCTGCTTTCAGAAATATCAATGATAAAAAACAATGGATAACAATGGATCAAAAAACAATTGACTTTGCCGGCGGCATTGCATTGAATATTTTTCTTACTGTTGCCTTGATGGATCTAAAGATCTGGGAGCTTTTTCATCTTGCCATACCGCTGGCAGGTATACTTATAGTACAGGTAGTAGTGGCTGTGTTATTTGCCTTAACTATTACCTTTCTTATTATGGGTAAGAATTACGAATCAGCAGTTATGTCAAGCGGCTTTATTGGTTTTATGCTGGGTACAGTTGCCAATGCAATGGTGGTGATGAAAACAATTGTAACAAAATATGGTGCAGCACCACGTGCTTTTTTGGTGGTGCCGTTGGTAGGTGCCTTTTTTATTGATTATATCAATGCGATTGTGATAACGGTGTTTGCGAATTTGATGAAATAAATGATTGTCGTTGTGCAAACACTGGACGACGGCTGAGATGGTGGTGAAGGCCAACAAATACAAAGAACAAAAGACAGTGACACTATCCTCTATTCATCCTGTATAAAAGTCATTGGTTGTCTCCTGTATGCTTTTATCCTGCGGTTATGATCAATAGCCGGTTTCCATAGCGGAGATTTTTTCACTACCTCAACCGCAAGGTCATCAAATAACTTATGGAAAGAAGAATATACAGTTACTTCCCCCACCTTTCCTTCCTCATCAACAGAAAAATCAACTACCACTACTGCCTGGTCTCCATTTACAAATTTCGCATTCGGTGGAAACTCAAGGTTCCCTGCAAGATAATGCTCCCAATCCTTTGTACACTCCGCCTTACTGTCCCTGTTAGTCGTATCGCTTTGTACTTTACCTTCTTCATCGTAATACACCCTGCTGATTAACTTACCAACTTCATATAATTCTTCTGCACTCATCCTGCCATTGCGGTGAAAATATTGCCACTTGCCATTTTCTTTATTGTGATATACTTTACCTGTAGAAGATAATTGCCCGTTATCAAACCAGTTGGTCACATCAATCTTTCCTTCAAGATCATATGTGCTGGAGTCTGACATCACTCCATTTTGAAACCACGCAAGCTTTAGCCCCCGTTTCCTGTCATTTACATAGTTTACAGAGTCGTGCCGTATACCATCATAATGATAGCGTAACCATACTCCCTGTTTTTTATTATCAACAAATTGGCCCTTGTTTTCAATATTGCCATTACTGTGATAGTAAGTAAAGTAACCGTGTCTTATTTTGCATTGCTTGTCTTTATAATATCCCTTCATCTGCAGTTTCTTTTCCCGTATATAATAATCAGTCCGTATCCACAGCGAATCCGCTGCTTCCACCACACTTACAAAACGGGCATTGGCCACCTCACATTCTTTCCAGCGATAATCGTAATAAGTATTTGTTTGCTGTGAAGCAGCCAGCATAAAGGAGATACAAAAGACAAAAGTGAGAACTGATTTCATACATGGTATTATAAGATATAAAGAAAGGCAAAACTAATGATTTTGAAAACGCAATAAGAGAACCCCTCCAATTGTTTGGAAGGTTCTTTTTAAAAATCTCCCGGTTGTGCCATCCGCTCTAATAAAAGTTCCATCTTTAAAAATGTCTCAACGTTTCATTTGATTTTTACTAGATAATAAATGATAAAAATAGTAGTCTCAAAACAATAAATTTCGGCCATTTATTATCCTGTTGCAATTTTGAACCATCAATCAACAATCAAAAAAATTGTATGGCAGAAAAATTCATCAGCATTTTTTCTTTATTCATTGCCAGGTGGCAATCAATTATTGATAACTAAGCCTGCATTTGTGGCAGTAGTGTTTAATGCGCTACCCTTAAACTAAACCCGGTTGTTACAGATATATTTGCGGCGGGGCCTGCGCTGATACTTCTGCAAATGGCGGCAGAATTTATAGTTACTGTACCTGAATTGATAATTACATCTGTATTTACATCCGGTACCCTGCCACAACTCCAGTTACCGGCATTTTGCCAAAACTCATTCACCGCACCTGTCCAGATACTTGCACCTGTAATTGCAATTACTCCTTTGTGAAGATACAAAGTTGAAATATTGTTGCTCTTATATTCAGCAAAGTGATCAGTAAGATAACTGCCGCTTGTATATTGATTGATATAAGCACCTCCACAGGTTGCTATGCTGGCAGAAACAGCACATGTTTGCGGTGTCCGGGTTGCATGCAGTTCTGTTCTCAGCACTCCGCCGGTAACAGTCGCCAATGCCTGCAACTCACTGTCTTTAAAATATACTCTTGTGGTCACATCGCTGGTTGGTTGGGTTTGAGGTTGCAGCGTAAGGTTTCTATCTAAATAATAATTAGAACCAGATGATCTTACTGCATCGCCATTTATATAGAAAGAGGCATTGGTAACACCCAGCGTATTGCCATTGGGGTATACCTGTGCAATTATATCCCCATTTGCAGCAACCAGTGTTGCCCATGTGTATTTGTAAGCAGTACCAATATCTACCGGCACCGCATCAACGCAGGTGCCCGGTGTGCCCGTTGCCACAGGAGGCAATACTGAAGAAGTAGTATCAAAAGCACAGATGGCAAATTGCCCTTCATCGGTTAAGCTATAAGGTGTAACCCTTATAAATATCACCTGGCCTGGCGTTCTGCCTGTCAACCCCAGCTTAGCATGCAAAGCAGACGGAAGCATAGGAGCAGGGTTACCGTCATCATCACATCCCACAGATATAAGGCCGGCGCATGAACCTCTGTAAGCTTGTAATACAAGATCAGTTACAGTAGTATTCACCGCAGATGTTTGTATAGTGACATTGCCGGTTGCAGGTATTGTTACCTGGTACCAAACATCGGTACGCCTGCCGGTGGACTGGCAGCCCGGCGCACCTAAGCCTGCAGTGGTATCAGCAAATGCCAGCGTTCCCAGCAAAGGATTACCGCAATAACCATTGGTTACGGTAAGCGTCGTTGCATTATCACAATGATCGTTGGACAGGCCTGAACCTGTAGTGAAGCTGCTGAAGTTTACTGCACATCCTGCAGCACCGCCCCCGGCATTTTTTGGTGTTACATACCAATAGTAAGTTGTATTGGCTGCAAGCCCGGCACGCTGTACAGATGTATCGCCACTGATGGTTAAAAAACTGTCTGCAGGTGATGGCGGGTTTGTAGTACCGAGATATAATGTATAGTAACCGGCAGTTTCAACTGCATGCCAGCTAAAATTAACCGTGGTACTAAGGCCTGCAGACCCGTTGCCAGGTGCAATGTTAACAGTGCATCCCGGCGCTGGTGGTTCCGGATCACCACCGGTAACAGTTTGAGCTTTGCCCGCTATTGCTATCGATAATAAAAGTGGAATGATAAATAATTCTTTTGGTAAACGTGCTGGATACATCTGTTCTTATTTTTTATTAAAAGGCAAGGGCTGAAAGTAATACAATTGTGGTGCCGAAGTACAACACGATTAAATATTGGTGAATTAGATTGCTTTATGATGAAGATGGGGTGATTTTGTAACAGATCTGTGGCATTGGAAATATAGCAGCGTAATTGATTGCATGACCAAAGAGAAAGGACTGCTTAATTTGGGAATGTTTAAATAATAGAAACATTAGCTACGAATGGCAGCAGGTCAGGAGACCTGCGCCAGAGGGAGGATTATTAAATTCAGGATAGCAATTAATTATTTCAAAAACCCTTTTGGAAATCTTTGGACCATTATAACTATGGTAATTTCCCTGCATATTTCGTAAATTGAATTGTATATAATAAATTACAGTCTTTATTTAACTCCCAACTGCAACAACTAAATCCTTGAACAATGGTGTGTTTGTTTATATCATGTGTAAGCAATGAATTTGCAAATTACAGGGATGCAATGCGACGTGATTTGAGCAGACCTAATCTTGAAACAAAAATCCAGGAAGATTTTATTGCTTTCGGTGGTGCCACTTTAGAAAAACTGGATGATTATATACAACATTGCGAAGCTGTAATACATATCTGTGGAGATATGACAGGTGCTATGGCAAATGAAATTTCAATTAAGTACATCAATGATAAGTATAAAGATTTTGGCACTAAAGTTCCTGGAGCACAGGCAGTATTAAATGGCTCTGATCAAATAAGCTATACACAATGGGAAGCATGGCTGGCAATATATCACAACAAACGACTTTTCGTTGCCACACCTGTTGATATAGCAACAAGAGATAGCAGGTATATAAAAGATCCTGCTCAAATTGCCCAACAGTTGGCGCATTTAAAACAGTTAAGAGAAAAGGGCTATTATGATGAGATAAAATTTAGTGATGAAGATGAACTCATAAAAAAACTCTATCAATCTAAACTGGGTGATATACTCAATAGCATAGCAAGTAACAAGCCTGTATACTTACCTTATCAAAGTATAGGCACTGCTTTTAAAGGAAGGGATAATTTTATAAAAGAGCTATTTGCAACTTTTACAGCTACAACAAATTCCGTTAGTGGAATTGCTATTCATGCATTGGGAGGAATGGGTAAAACAAGGCTTGCTGTTGAATATGCTCTGCAACATAAAAAAAATTATTACACAGCTCTTTTTTTTGTAAGTGCTGCTTCACCACAAATACTTATCACAAACATTGCGAATCTCTCTGCCCCCGGCATATTAAACCTCCGTGAATATTTGGCGCCCGATGAAGGGGAAAAGTATGCAGCTGTTATACGCTGGCTGAATCAATATTCAGGCTGGTTATTGATTCTGGATAACGTGGACACCCCTGAGGCGGCGGAAAAAGTAGAAGCCGTTTTTGCACAGTTACAGCAAGGACATGTGTTAATTACAACGAGGATAGATACTTGGAGCCAAGAAATAAAAAAGAAACGCCTTGATGTGTTGCATAAAGAAGATGCAATTGCTTTTTTGTTAGAGACTACTGAAGATGGTCGTGAAAAAACAGGTGATGATGATAAAATGGCGGGAGTAATTGCAGAAGAACTGGGATGCTTGGCGCTTGCTTTGGAACAATCCAGGGCATATATTGTCACCCAAGAATTTAGTTTTAAAAAATATTATAAGAAATGGGAGACTAATAAAGCTGATGTACTGGCATGGCTTGATAAACAACAGATGAAATACCCTGCAAGTGTGGCTACCACATGGCAAACCTCCTTTAACCAGCTATCACCAGCAGCAGTAACATTATTAAACAATCTTTCATGGTTAAGCACAGACCGAATACCTAAAACTTTGCTGGATGTAGAAGTGCCCGATGCAACCAAAATAGACGCAATAAGTGCATGGGGGGAACTAAAACAATACTCATTGGCGGCCAGTTCTGATGATAGAAAGACATTTACAGTACATAAGTTAGTACAGGATATTACCCGCCACAAAATAGATAAAAACACGAGGGTACAAACATTAACTGAAACTGTGAAATGGCTCGATAAAGCTTTTACAGGTGATCCAGATGAGGTTTCCGATTGGCCTGTACTGGAACCTTTAGTACCACATGTGCTTACATTAATTGACTATACAAAGAAATATGAAATAGATCATTCTACCAGTTTTTTACAAAATCGGGTGGGATTATTATTTTTAAATAAAGCACAATATAACGAGGCTGAACCTTTAATGAGAAGAGCACTTGAAATTGATGAACAAAACCTCGGTCCTAGCCATCCAGATGTTGCAATACATTTAAACAACCTTGGTCAATTACTCCAAGAAACAAACAGGTTGCCCAAAGCTGAACCTTTAATGAGAAGGGCATTGCAGATTGACGAACAAAACTTTGGCTCTGACCATACCAGAGTTGCAATTCGTTTAAATAACCTTGCGCAATTACTTAAGGATACAAACCGCAAACCAGAGGCCGAGCCTTTAATGAGAAGGGCATTGCAGATTGATGAACAAAACTTTGGCTCTGATCACCCTAACGTTGCAAGACATTTAAGCAATCTTGGACAATTCCTTAAAAATACTAATCGACTACAAGAAGCTGAGCCTTTAATGAGAAGGGCGCTTGAAATTGAAGAGCAAAGCTTTGGTTCAAATCATTCCTATGTTGCAATAGATTTAAACAATCTTGCAATGTTGCTTCAAGAAACTAAACGATCACAGGAAGCAGAGCCATTAATGAAAAGAGCGCTTGAAATTGATGAAAAAAATTTTGGTCCCAATCATCCAAGAGTTGCAAGGGCTTTAAACAACCTTGCAACATTACTTCAAGAAACAAAGCGATTACTGGAAGCTGACCCTTTAATGAAAAGAGCACTAATTATCTTTCTTATCAGTCTTGGAGCTGAACATCCAAACACCCAAACAGTTGGGAATAACTATGTTCTACTTTTAAAGGAAATGGATAAAAGCGAAGATGAAATTAGCATCATATTTGAAAATATTGTGAGGGAATGTGATGGATTTGGCAAGTAAATTATAAAAAATGTAACCTCCTTTGGCGCAAGCGTTCGCTTGTGCCCTCCGCTTCAATAAAAGCCACACGATAGTATGCCGTACAAGTGAGTGATACAACGACGCTGCCATAAAAAACAAATGCTGGT
>JAZKGV010000318.1:0-4613 GCA_040385725.1 Bacteroidota bacterium
TTTTCTTTTGCAATAAAATCAAATAACATTTGGCTGCCGAACTGTAAAGTCCTATATTTGCATCGCGAAGTAGAGCAGCGGTAGCTCGTCGGGCTCATAACCCGAAGGTCCTAGGTTCGATCCCTAGCTTCGCAACTAAATTATGAAGGCTCGTAAGAGCCTTTTTTATTCTTAGCAGTTTCGTAGCTAATGAATATGATCACCTTCTCTTTCTTTTCGGATTTTGCCGGGTTTCATATTCATCGCTATGGTAAAATCAATTCATGAAATCAGGTTTCGTAAATATTTTCGGTAAGCCCAATGCAGGCAAAAGTACTTTGCTTAATGCGCTGATGGGTGAAAAAATGGCCATTGTTTCTCATAAAGTGCAAACAACAAGGCATCGCATAAAAGCAATTCTCACCGACCCGGGCTATCAAATTATTTTTTCTGATACTCCCGGCATTATTGAACCAAAATACAAGCTGCATGAAAAAATGATGCAGGCTGTTAAAAGCAGTTTGGAAGATGCGGATGTGGCTTTGCTGATAACAGATGTAAGAGAGAACCAGGATGAAAGCAATGCCATTTTTTCTGCATTGAAATTAAAAGCACCTGCATTGGTGATCCTGAATAAATCAGATACTGTAAACGGTGAGCAGCTGAAATCAACAGAAGCTTTTTTTAAGCAGCAGTCATATTGTAAAGATGTGATCAGTATTTCTGCATTGAAGAAAACTGGTATTGCTGAATTGCTTTCTGTTATTGTTGCGTTGCTTCCGGAAGGTGTTCCGTTTTATGATGGCGATGACCTGAGTGACCTGCCAACAAAATTCTTTGTGAGTGAACTGATAAGAGAAAAAATATTTTTACTTTACGGAGACGAATTGCCTTATCACAGTACGATACTGGTGCAGGAGTTTAAAGAAAAAACGACACTGATAAAAATACAGGCAGACATCATTGTGCAGAGAGATACACAAAAAGGTATTATATTAGGAGAAGGCGGAAAAATGATAAAGCAATTGGGCACATTGGCAAGAAAAGATATTGAAGAGTTTTTGGGAAGCAAAGTATTCCTTGAATTGTTTGTAAAGGTGAAGCCAAAGTGGAGAGATAATGAGGCACAGTTGAGGGAATACGGGTATTAAATAATTACGAGTTACGAATGTTGAATTTGGAATATTCGTCATTCGTTATTCATAAATCGTAAATCAAAATGAGTTTTACAGTAGCAATAGTAGGCAGGCCCAATGTGGGCAAAAGCACATTCTTCAACCGTTTGCTGGAGCAACGCAAAGCAATTGTTGATGACGTTAGTGGCGTTACAAGAGACAGGCAATACGGCGTGGCAGAATGGGTAGGCAAATCATTTAACGTGATTGACACCGGTGGCTTTGTTGCCAAAAGCGAAGATGTGTTTGAAAAAGAAATACGCAAGCAGGTGCTGATCGCACTGGAAGAAACAGATGTAATTGTTTTTATGGTGGATGTCGCTACAGGCATCACCGACCTGGATGAATCCATGACAGGCATTTTACGCAAAACTTCCAAGCCGGTTTTTTTGGTGGTGAATAAAGTAGATAACCATGATCGCTTGCTGGAAGCATCAGAATTTTATAGTTTAGGGTTTGAGCATATTTATTTTCTCTCTTCTATCAGCGGCACCGGCGTTGGCGAAGTGCTGGATGATATTGTGAAGCTGATAAAAGATGATGAAGCCACAAGGGAAGATGAACAATTACCAAAGTTTTCTATCATCGGGCAACCTAATGTTGGTAAATCATCTTTGCTCAATGCACTGATAGGGCAGGAGCGTACCATTGTAAGTGATATCGCAGGCACTACAAGGGATACCATTCACACACACTATAAACTTTTTAATAAAGAATTTATCCTGATCGATACGGCTGGTATCCGCCGGAAAGCAAAAGTAAATGAAGACCTTGAATTTTACTCTGTCATCCGGGCTGTAAAAGCAATGGATGAAGCAGATGTATGTATGCTGGTGATTGATGCCAAGCAAGGTGTGAGTGCACAGGATCTCAATATTTTTTCTATGGCGGTGAAGAAAGGAAAAGGCGTGGTGGTGCTGGTGAACAAATGGGATCTGATGGAGAAAGAAACCAACACGGCCCGTGATTATGAAGCAGGATTAAAAAAACGTTTTGCACCATTTACAGATATTCCTGTTCTCTTTATTTCTGCTACAGAAAAAACAAGGATATTCAAAGCTATTGAACTGGCGCTTGAAGTATATGAAAACAGGAAACAGCATATACCAACTTCCAAACTGAATGATATCATGCTGAAAGCGGTGGAAGCATATCATGCGCCGGTGGTTCGTGGTAATTCGGTGAAGATAAAATATGTAACACAGTTGCCGGTGGTGGTGCCTTCGTTTGCATTCTTTGCCAATTATCCTGATGATATAAAAACACCTTATAGAAATTATTTAGAGAACCAAATGAGGATAAATTTTAAATTTACCGGTGTGCCTATCAGGATATTTTTCAGGAAGAAATAATTTTTGAATACCAGCTTTAGTTTTTCATAGCATCATCGTTGCAAGCGAAGCTTTGTTAGAATTTATTTCCGGTGTAAATAAATTCTAATCAATCCTTTCATCGGTATACCATTTTGCATCGATAAGCATTTGTATCGCATGCGTAATTTTTATTGACTGCATCTATGCACAAACAATTACCAACCTGGCAACTTATTCACAACAGCCTGCAAAATAGCATTGCAGTGATGTTACTGTATGTGCTGGAGAGTAAAGGCAGCAGCCCCGGCCGCCAAGGCTTTATGATGGCAGTAAATGCGAATGGAGAGATAAATGGGTCATTAGGCGGCGGTATCATGGAACACAAGTTTGTAGAAATGGCGAAGGCCAAACTGCAACAACAGGCTGAAGAAATTTCTGTTCATCACCAAATACATGATAAGTCGGTTGCCAAAAATCAAAGCGGCATGATATGCTCAGGTGAGCAAACCATATTTTTATATACAGTAAAGAAAGAAGAAGCAACAGCCATTGAAAAGATCATTGCAGCATTGCAACAAAACAAAAATGCTTCCCTACATCTTTCTCCAAATGGAATTGGATTTGCTGAAGAAATCCCAAACAAAAATTACGAACTGCAAATAAAAGACGACAGCAATTTTTCATTCACAGAAAAACTGGGCTATAAAAATGCTTTGTATATCATTGGTGGTGGCCATTGTTCGTTAGCGCTTTCACAATTAATGAGCAACATGGATTTTTACATTCATTTGTTTGACCACAGGGAAGAATTGAATACTATGGAACAAAATAATTTTGTTCATGAAAAGAAAGTATTGAATGATTTTGCAGAACTCTCTTCATTGATTCAATCATCACAAAATAGTTTTGTTGTGATAATGACTGTTGGCTATCGTACAGATGCTATCGCAGTGAAAGCACTTCAGGGAAAAGAGTTTGCATATCTCGGCATACTTGGCAGCCAAAACAAAATGAAAAAAATGTTTGAGCAGTTAGAAGAAGAAGGCGCAGATAAATTATGGCTTGATAAAATACATTCTCCCATTGGCTTACCAATAAAAAGCCAGACCACAGAAGAAATTGCAATAAGTATTGCGGCAGAAATTATTAAAGTAAAGAATAAGGATTTGTAAGTATTGTTATATGGTTGTATTGCTAAATTGTTACAGGGTCTGTAGTTTAAAAGAGCTTAATAACAATGCAGCAATTCAACAATCTAACCATTAAGAAGCTTAATTCCTGTTTTCTCAAATGAGATCTTACGTTGCTTAAATAAATTCCCTGTCGTCATTTTAAAGGTCTTTTTGCTCATACCAAAGAAATCATAAATTTCTTCAGGGGCGCTTTTATCATGATAGGGGAGATAGCCATTGTTCTCATGCAACAGCCTTAATATTTTATCCGTTTCATCTTCCACTCTTTGATAACCCTTTTTGCCTGCCGCTACATCAATTTTAAAGCGGTCATCTCCATCCATTGTTTCAGGGTATATCTTTTTAATAAACCCCCTGAATTTATCGCCTACAGCAATATTGCGGTATATCTCATTATGGTGCAATACACCGGTGTGAATGTTGTTGATGATACACACATAACCAATATCCGTTCGCCTGTAAACGATGAGGTCAACTTCTTCCAGTTCCTTCACCGTGAGTGTTTCATTTTGAAAAGCAGAGCCAAATTTTTCTGTAGCCGCCATTCTGCCTGTCTGCTCATCTAAATAGATCTTTACTAAGTAATCACCATTCGCCCTCATGTCAAATACCTGTTTGCTTTTTGGTACAAACAGGTCTTTCATCAGGCCATTATCTAAAAAAGCACCTTGCGGTGTTACTGTCACAGCCCTTAGTTTTACAATATCACCTACTATTCCTTTGGGCTTTTGTGTTGTGGCAATCAATCTTTCTTCGCCATCATGGTAAATAAATACTTTTATTTCATCACCATCTTTCAGATCCTCCGGCATAAAACGGCGAGGCAATAAAATTCCTTTATCACCATCATCGAGATATGCACCAAACTCTACCTGGCGTAGTACTTTGAGATTATTATATTCGCCAACTTTTATCATTTTGAATAAGAAATAAGAAATGAAAAATTAAGAAAC
>JAZKGV010000319.1:0-6035 GCA_040385725.1 Bacteroidota bacterium
ATTTGCCAAACCAATGCTCATTACTGCCTGTGCAGCCGCTTGCTGAACTGCTGCATTGTCCAGATATTCTCCGGCAAAAAGCATTGCATTAAAAGTTTTGTACTTCGGTAATTCCTTCAGTACCAATTCCTTTTGCTCATTGTTCAATACTCCAATTCTTTCATCTTCAAGTAATTTCAAACTAAAATCTGAGGATGCAAGCGGTGTTTTTAATTCATGCGAAATAGTAGCCATGAAATTTGTCTTGGCTGTATCCAGTTCTTTAAATGGTGTAATGTTTTTCAATACAATCACAGTCCCTGCTTTTACATCCTGATGCTGGATATCCATTATCTCTTTGGTAAAATAATTTTCCCTGTTATCTACTACAATTTTAAACGGCGTATTTGTCTTTTCATTTACTAAAAAACGAAAAAGGTCATTCCTTCTTTCTACATCTTTAATTAATTGCCCCACAATATCTGTTTCTTTTAAACTAAGTAATTGCAATGCCTGCTGGTTAGCAAATAATATTGTTCCTTTATTGTCAATGCCCACGCTGGCATCTTTCAATGAATTGATTACTGTCTCCGCTCTTTGCTTTTCAAATAAAATTTTAGAAAGATTACTGTGTTCATATTCATCCAGTTTTTCTGCCATTGTATTGAAAGCTGTTGCCAATTCCCCAAACTCATCTTTTCTGTTTAAATGAATACGCTGGCCATAGTTTTTATTGGCAATCGCCTTAATACCCTCTGTTAAAGAAGCAATCGGCCCGGCAACGGAGGAAGGAAAATTATACAAAAATGTAACCCCAAGCAGCAGGCAAACTGTAAGGCAAACTGTAATAATTGTTTTTGCTTCTTCAGCAGAAGCCTGTGCAGCCAGGTTTTTATTGTCTATGGCTTTCAGGTTCGCCTCCATAATACCGGCAATATCTTTTCGTATCAATGCTGCCAATGAATCCCATTTGCCATTCTGCTTAAGCAGTTCAAAATTTTTGCGAAGCGATAGTGTCATTTCCTTTTCTCCCGGCTCCGTAATATTTTTTTCCTGCGACTGTAATACCTGCTCGAAATTATTGATGACCTTAGTTGTATCTTTTAAATCATTTAACTCCTCTATCATCTCCCTCGAATAATTCAGCGTTTCATAATTATTCTTAACGATCTGCTTCGATTCATTCGCAATACGGCTGAGATAGAAAAAACTTACAGCACCAACAATAATCAGCAGTACAAATAAAAATATACTGCCTAACGCCACTTTTGTTTTTAATGTAATTGCCATCAGGATAATATAACAAGGTCAACATCGTTTGCCGATAACTTTTTCAGCAAATGATTAAAAATATTTGTGCTCAAAATTACCTGGAACAAATTGATGTGTGGTTTGCCAATGCACACTGTGGTTATTTGCTTCTCCTCCACCATATTCATTATCACTTTGGCCACATTGGCTTCCTTTACTCTCACCACTTCTGCTCCAAGCTCTGTTGCGTTTTTAAAGTTATTGATAAGATGCCGTTGTGCAGCTAAAGAAATTTTATCCGCAGATTCTTTGGGAGTTTGTACATACAGCACATACCATTTGCTGTTGTAGTAAGATGCCAGCCTCGCTGTTTTGCGGATGATATTTTGTGCATTCAGGTGATTGGAGGAAATACAAGCCAGGAAACGTTCGTGCCGCCATGGCCTTTCTTTGGATGTTACTTCATAATCCACTTTTCTTTCCACCTGGCCGGCTACTTCTTTTAAAGCCAATTCCCGTAACTGCAAAATTTTCTCCGGCTGAAAAAAATTTTGCAAAGCTTGTTGCACTTTGCTGTTGTCATAAATCTTCCCTTCCTTTAATCTTGTTATTAGTTCATCTGCTGTTAAATCAATATTCACTACTTCGTCAGCCAACTGCAATAGTTTATCAGGAACCCGTTCAGCAACTTCCACACCGGTTATTGCTTTTACATCATCATTAATACTTTCAATATGCTGAATGTTCACTGCAGTTATCACATCAATACCTGCATCAATAATATCCAGCACATCCTGCCAGCGTTTTTCATTTTTGCTCCCGGGAATATTGGTATGTGCCAGTTCATCTACTATCACCACTTTTGGCTGCAATAATAAAATCGCCTGCACATCCAGTTCATCTAATTGTTTGCCTTTATAAAAAGTTTGCCTTCTTGGAACAATGGGTAAGCCATCAATCAGCGCTTCGGTTTCTTTCCTTTTATGTGTTTCTACATAACCCACTTTTACATTCACGCCATTGCGGAGCAAAGTATGGGCTTCCTGCAGCATACGGTAAGTCTTGCCCACACCGGCGCTCATGCCAATGTAAATTTTCAGCTTCCCTTTTTTATCCTGCTGAATTTTTTCTAACCATTTATTTGCTTCTTCGTCCGGCATTGGTCAAATCTATATTAAAAGTGATAACAAGCTGCTAAAACAAAACTTCCTGTTGACTTTGTTGTTTCTGTTGCGTTTTTATAAAACACTTCATTGCCTGCATTATCAAACCTGAACTCAGGAATAATGGTGAGGTTATCAATTTTGAAATTGGCTGACAATGTTGGAGCAAATACATTTTTCAAACCGAGGTACTCATCGTTATCATCAATGTACTCAGCTCTTAGCGTAAGCCCAAACCAACTGATTGGGTCATAATTAAGATAAAGAGCTGCACCGATCCAACTAGATGAATTAAAAGTGCCGTTGCTGTCAGTATCAAGTTTCAACGACTGTAATGTACCGTTAACACCCACGCTGAATTTTGATGACACCGTATAGGTTGCAACAATATCTCCCTGTATTACTTTTTTGTAATCATTTTGTTTTCCGCCCACAAAATTTAAAAAGGCTTTTAACTTATCGTCTTTTGTTGCGGTGGAGAATTGTGCAATGATTGATTTAGGCATCCCCGGTGCTGACCTGTAATCTGTTGGATTGGAAAGCCCAACCATCAAAGCATTTTTTCCGCCCAAGCTGATGTCTGCTTTAAAGCCCGTGTGAGTAAACGGTCCGTTGGTAAACATATAACTCATGCTATAGTTCCTGTTTAAATAGGCATCCACCATTTCGTAGCCAACATGAGTAGCCCAGGTACCTAAAGTAAATTTTATTTTGGATGAAGGTGCATAGGACAGGTATGCCTGTTTTAATGCAAATCTTGTATTAGCATCATTGTATGCAAACTCTTCTGCCCTTGTACCAAATCCTAAATCTATAGTGGCATTCACTTTTCCAAAACTATGATCGGCCTTTATGGAAGCCATACCCATTTCAAATGAATTACTGGAATGTGTAAAGCTTGTAAGACTGTTGTATGGATACGATTTTGGGTTATTAAAATTGTACCTGTAATAAGCATCTACCGAACCTGTGATTACTGTAGAAGACTTTTTTGTTGAGTCGGATTGAGCAAATATTACCTGGCTTGTTATTACCGCAGATAATAATAAAACGATTTTTTTCATTGTCTTTAATTTTTATCTTAACCGCCGTCAGCCTGCTCCGGCTTTTCGGAGGGTTTATAACCGCTGACGGGGTTGTATCTTACTTTAATTTATCTAATTCAATATTCAGTTTCAGCACATTCACTTTATCAGGGCCAAGGAATGGATGTTCTGTTTGTTTGTCAATCAACAGGATCACCCTTTCCTCCATTATTTTACGTACAGCAGCAATACGCTTTGCCTGTACTTTGGCTGCGGCTGGCGATAAGTCGGGATCAAGGCCGCTACCGGAAGCGGTTACCAGCTCTGCAGAAATCTCTTCTTTTTTTACACCGGGATTATGCATCATGAAAGTATCGATCCTATCCTGCACTACTTTTAAGTAATCAGGATTTGTTGGTCCTTTATTGGAACCTGCAGAACCTGCTGCATTATAATCCACAGCAGAAGGCCTGCTCCAGAAATATTTATCTTCTGTAAACTTCTGGCCGATATTGGCATAACCAACAACTTTTCCATCTACACTCACTGTTTCTCCCTTGCCGCCACCGGGAGCAGCTTTTGCCACCAGTGCAATAAATAATGGATATAACACCGAACAGATAATGATAAAAACAAGTGTCAGTTTTACGGAAGGCCAAACATATTTTTTCATACTTCTACTTTTTATTTTTTAAACAAATAATGCTACTACAAGGTCGATCAGTTTAATACCGATAAAGGGAACGATAACGCCACCAAGACCATAGATCAACAGGTTCCTTCTTAACAAGGCACTTGCACCAATTGGTTTGTAAGCAACACCCTTTAATGCCAGTGGTATCAGCATCGGGATAATGATAGCATTGAAAATAACCGCAGAAAGAATTGCACTCTCAGGACTGTGTAGCCGCATAATATTGAGCGCCTGTAAAGCAGGGATAGAAGTAATGAACAATGCCGGAACGATAGCAAAGTATTTTGCCACGTCATTGGCGATGGAGAAAGTGGTCAGTGTTCCTCTTGTCATCAACAATTGCTTACCGATCTCTACTATTTCAATCAGTTTGGTTGGGTCATTATCAAGATCAACCATGTTACCTGCTTCTTTTGCAGCCGCCGTACCGCTATTCATTGCCACACCCACATCAGCCTGTGCAAGCGCCGGTGCATCGTTTGTACCATCACCCATCATAGCGACCAGCTTACCACCCTGCTGTTCCTGTTTGATGTAATTCATTTTATCTTCCGGCTTTGCCTCGGCAATAAAATCATCCACGCCTGCTTTTTCTGCAATGTATTTTGCAGTTAGAGGATTATCTCCTGTTACCATTACGGTCTTGACACCCATTTTGCGAAGACGTTCAAAACGTTCCTGTATGCCGGGCTTAATAATGTCCTGTAATTCTATTACACCGATCACTTTATCATTTTCACTTACCACTAATGGGGTACCACCATTGCTTGAAATATCTTTTACTTTATCAGCAGTTTCCAGTGGTACTGAATTGCCTGCCCTGTTAGCCATTGTTCTTATGGAATCAAAAGCGCCTTTGCGGATCTTTACACCTGATGGCAGGTCAATACCACTGCTTCTTGTCTCTGCAGTGAACTCAATAAATTTTGCACCATCTGTATGCAGTTTTTTTACATCCAGTTTTGATAATTCGATGATTGATTTTCCTTCTGGTGTTTCATCTGCAATGGATGATAAAGCACAGGCTTCAGTGAAGGTTGCTGCACTTACACCATTGGCTGGATAAAAATTAGTAGCCTTACGATTACCGATAGTAATGGTTCCTGTTTTGTCCAGTAATAGTGTATCAAGGTCACCTGCTGTTTCAACCGCTTTACCGCTTTTGGTAATTACGTTTGCCCTTAGCGCCCTGTCCATGCCTGCGATACCAATGGCACTCAACAAACCACCGATGGTTGTGGGTATCAAACACACATATAAAGAAACAAATGCGGCGATAGTAATTGGTGTGTTAGCATAATCTGCAAATGGTTTTAATGTAACACAAACAATAAGAAAGATGATGGTGAAGCTTGCCAACAAAATGGTGAGAGCAATTTCATTTGGAGTTTTTTGCCTGGAGGCACCTTCCACCAAAGCGATCATTTTATCAAGGAAAGACTCACCTGGCTCTGTTGTTACCCTTACTTTAATTTTATCACTCAATACTTTTGTACCACCTGTTACAGATGATTTATCACCCCCGGCCTCTCTTATCACTGGTGCACTTTCACCTGTAATGGCGCTTTCATCAATGGTGGTAAGCCCCTGCACAATTTCTCCGTCCATAGGTATGATGTCGCCTGCTTCGCAAACGAACATATCGCCTTTTACTAACTGTGAAGAGGGAACGAGTTTAATTTCATTCACATACATATCACCAATCACTTCAACTTTTTTTGCTGGTGTATCTTCTCTTGTTTTACGTAAACTATCTGCCTGTGCCTTGCCCCTTGCTTCGGCAATGGCTTCTGCAAAATTTGCAAACAGTACAGTTATCAATAAAATACCGGTAATAACCAGGTTGTATATAAGTGATCCCTGTGATTTTTCACCTGAAGCTATCCAGGCGCAAACACCCATCATTATAATTGTTCCAATATA
>JAZKGV010000320.1:0-3138 GCA_040385725.1 Bacteroidota bacterium
AAAGCTATGCGAGAATTGTACTATGAGGCAAAATCTGTTAAAATAAAAAAGGATCCCAAATTATAATTAAAATATTTTGAAGATATTTATTGATGCCAATATTATTGTTTCTGTTTTAAATAATGAGTATCCTTCTTTTACTTACACATCAAGAATAGTAAGCCTTGCTGATAACAAGAGGTTCACTGTTTTTACCTCTCCTATCTGCCTTGCCATCGCCTTTTATTTTGCTGAAAAAAAATCAGGTACTGCCATGGCGAAGAAAAAAATTCAATTGCTTAGTGAAAAGTTATCTATTACATCAGTTGGTAAATCAGAAGTAGCCGCTGCATTGCAAAATAAAAAGGTAAATGATTTTGAAGATGGTCTTGAATTTTATGCAGCCAATTCTTACAACTGTGAAGCTATCATTACTGAAGATATAAATGGCTTCTATTTTTCTTCCATACCTGTTTACAATTCAAAAAGTTTTTTTGAAAAGGTATTGCTTAAAGGGAAATAAGTTTTCGCTAATCTTTTAAAATGTATTGTATGCCTGACTTTTCTGTTACAATCAACCAAGCTGTTGAGCATCTAAAAAAAGAAGCCACTCAGCATTTTATTGTGATGATGCAGCATGGCAGTATGCAGCTTGAATATTTTGCCCCGGAAAAAATTGATTCCCAGTCCCCTCACAAGCAGGATGAAATATATATAATAGCTTCTGGTACTTCACAATTTTACAGAAGTGGCGAAACGATTGATTGCAAAACAGGCGATGTTATTTTTGTTCCGGCAGCGATGGAACACCGTTTTGTAAACTTTAGTAAGGATTTTGCCACCTGGGTAATTTTTTATGGCCCTGAAGGTGGTGAAAAATCAGGATTGTAATAACTTTTTTAACTCCCTCACTCCTTCCGTTGCAGGTTTTTCAATCAAAGTAAGTGTTGCTGATCTTTGTACATCAGGTATTCTTTTATCAATAATAAATTTTGGTAAAAATGGCGGCGCATAGTGTAGCAATGATGCAGCAGGATACACCTGCAACGATGTGCCGACCACAACAAAGTAATCGCAATCATACATCAGTGCTACCGCTTTTTCAATCATCGGCACCGGCTCTTCAAACCAAACAATATATGGCCTGAGCTGTGCCCCATCTTCTGCTTTGTCACCGAGCTTTATATCACCACTTATTTCATAAATCAATTCTTCATCTTTCTCACTACGCATTTTAAAGATCTCACCATGCAGGTGCAGCACTTTGGTGGAACCTCCTCTTTCATGCAGGTCGTCTATATTTTGCGTTACGATCGTTACATCAAAATCTTTTTCAAGCTCCGCCAATCCAATATGTGCATCATTGGGGTTGGCTGCAGCCACATCTCTTCTTCTGTCATTGTAAAAATCTAATACCATTTGCGGATCTTTTCTCCAGGCGCCCGGCGTGGCAACGTCGTAAACATTATAACCATTCCATAAGCCATCCCCATCACGAAAAGTTTTTAATCCACTTTCGGCGCTGATACCTGCGCCGGTGAGAACAACAATATGTTTCTTATTCATAAACCAAACTTACGAATTTGGCTGTTTGGTTTTTGCAGAGGTGAATTTTTTTAGAAGGAACACGCCAAGCGCTATAATTATGATCAATGGCCAGATCGAAATTAATCCAACGAGGATATTGCCAAGCCAATATCCACCGGTTTTAAAAGCATCAGTAAGCCTTGTAAGAAATGAAGGAGATTCTTGTGGCTTAAAACCTTCCAACGGTTGATAAAACGTAAGTACAACTGTACTCATTGCAGCCTGCTGGTTCAAATAATTGATCCTTCCCGCTGCTGATTCCATCGTTTCCTGTAAGTTGTTGATATCAGATTGCACCCGTAAAACGTCTGCCATATTCTTAGCGTCTTTAAAAAACTCAAGATATTTTCCATGCATAGCCCGTTTAGCCTCCAGTCTTGACTTTGTGTCAACGATCTGTGTTCCTACATCTTCAGTGCTTATCTTTCTTTCAATCACTTTTACAGCTTTATCTGAGAACTGGTTAACGATTGGTTCAAACTGATCAACGGGCACTTTAATTGTGATGGTTGTTTCTGACCTTTCATCTGACCGGTTTTGATCTTCACCAGCAATATAACCGCCATATTGCTTCACCGTTCTGTAAACTTCAGCAGCATAACTTTTAAAATCTCTTACTTCAATTTTGAGTGAGGCTGTTTTTATTATCTTTTTATCCCAGTCAACCGGCGCAATGGTTTTGGCAGCATTATTTTTAAATGTGGTATCCGGTGACTGGCTAGGTTTGCTATTTGGAATTGGTAACTGTTCTTCTTTATTGCTTTCAACCGGAGCCTGTTCGGTTGTATCAGCAGTAATATCCTGTTTGTTGCTTTCAGCATTTCTATTACAGGAAAAAAAGAAGGTAGTTAAAATAATAACGGGTAATAATTTTTTGCAGTTCATAACAATGGTTTTAATAGTGAGATGCCATTGATACCAGCTGCACAAAAAAAGAAACCGCTGAAGTTTGTTAAATGAAAACTAAAGCGGTTACACTTATAAATTAAAACTGATCATTTCTCTCCTGCCATCTCCATAATTATTTTCCATTCCTCTTCTTTTACAGTCTGCACACTCAATCTTCCCAATCTTACCAGGTCCATATTGACAAGGCGCTTGTCTTTTTTAATTGCATCAAGCTGCACTGCGTTTTTTAATTTACGAACGGGCTTCAGATCTACAGCCACCCACCTGTCATCTTCTGTTGTTGGATCTTGATATGCCTCCTTTATCACTTTTGCTATACCAACAATTTCCACGCCTTCATTGCTGTGATAGTACAACACCTCATCACCTTTCTTCATTGCCCTTAAATTAATACGGGCTGCATAATTGCGTACACCGCTCCAGAATGTTTGCTTTTCTGCCACAAATTGATCCCAACTATAAACAGAAGGTTCAGACTTTACTAACCAGTATGCCATTGTATAATTTATTTTATTTAATGAAATGCTTTATGCCACAGTGTTACAAAGGTTATTAACATCTATGTATTAACTATTTAAAACCCCTCTTCTCTTTATCTCGTAACTCAAAACAATATTAATATTTTTTCACAAACAAAATCAAATTCGTTATGCTATTTAAGAC
>JAZKGV010000320.1:3148-9975 GCA_040385725.1 Bacteroidota bacterium
ATCCAAAAATCAAAACCCTGTGGAAGCATTGGAAGAGAACGGACTGAAAGCCGTATCGAGGAGAAATTTCCTCGGCTATTTTGGTGGCGCTACTGCATTGCTTGTAACAGCAGCAGCCTGTAAAAAAGATGATACCCCATCTAATACAGGTGTTAATTTAGGAAGCGGTGATACAGGTATATTAAATTATGCGTATGCACTGGAACAATTAGAAGCTGCTTTTTACATACAGGTTGCCATGACTCCCTACTCAGGAATCACTGCGGCAGAAACTTCATTGCTCACAGACATCCGTGATCATGAAATTGCACATCGTGAGTTTTTTAAGGCGGCACTTTCTACAAGTGCTATACAGGCATTAGAGGTAGATTTTACTTCTATTAATTTCAGCAACCGTGACAGTGTGCTCAATACTGCCAAAGCATTTGAAGACCTTGGTGTAACTGCATATAATGGTGCAGGCAAATTGATCACTAATCCTGATTACTTAACACTTGCAGGAAAAATTGTTTCTGTAGAAGCAAGACATGCTGCATTGATAAGAGACCTGATAAGCAATGGCTCATTTGCTGACAATACAGCTATTGACGCAAACGGTTTGGACTTAAGCCGCACCCCTGCACAGGTTCTTGCCATTGCAGGTACATATTTAAAAAGAGCATTAAACGCAAGTAATTTACCAACCTCTTAAATTTTATTTTATGAACGTACAGAATATAATTAATCAGATAGAAAAAGTTGATCCCGAAGTATATGAAAAACTTGATACAAGAAGGGATGCAATGAAAAGTTTTGGAAAAGCATCTGGCCGCATTGCATTGGCTGCATTACCATTAGCATTGGGCAGTATGTTTCAGAAAGCTTATGGCCAGGGAAGCACCACACTGGTGGCTGATACACTCAATTTTGCATTAACGCTTGAATACATTGAGGCAAACTTTTACATTAAAGGCGTTGCATCTCCAGGGCTTATTCCCACTACAGCCGCAATGAATGCATTAACCACCATACGTGATCATGAAAATGCACATGTAAGTTTTTTACGTACTGCCATTACTTCACTTGGAGGTACACCCGTAACATTTACTGCAGCACAGTTTGATTTTACAGCAGGCGGAACATTTGCAGATGTATTTTCAAACTACGATACATTTCTTGCGGTAGCACAAACTTTTGAAGATACCGGTGTAAGGGCCTATAAAGGACAAGCTGGAAATTTGATGAGCAATAATGATGTATTGACTGCTGCATTAAATATACATTCAGTAGAAGCAAGACATGCTTCACATATACGCCAGATGCGTAAAGCAAGAGGGGTTGATGTGAAACCATGGATCACCGGTAACAACTCTGGCATTGGTGCTGTGGTGGCTGCAAGCTATGCAGGCGAAGAAACCACAACACAGGCAGGGGTAAATATTGTGAACCTTGGAGGCTTTACAATTTCAGCAGCAGCAGCTTCTGAAGCGTTTGATGAACCACTTACCAAAGAACAGGTTACAGCAATTGTAACACCCTTTTTTGCGTAAAATAAATAACATTCGAATGACTGTAGTAACAGTCATTCGTTTTTATGCAATCTTATCTTTTTACAACAACTAAAAATAATTTTTATGTTAGTATCTCAAAATATATTATCCGTACTTCTTGCAATGCCCGGAGGGGGCGAATGGATCTTTATCATTCTTGCTATTGTGCTTTTATTTGGAGGAAGAAAAATACCTGAACTGATGAAAGGCATTGGGAAAGGCATGAGGGAATTTAATGATGCAAAGAATAATGTAAGGAGTGAACTGGAAAAGGGAATAAATGAAAAAGAAAGTATCCCGGCAGAAGTAAAATAATTCTGCACTAAAATAATAAACCTATCCTATGCTAACAGTAACTCCTGAAAGGAAATATTTTTTTCAACGTTTCCGGAAAGATAACGCAGCGCCAAAAACTCAAATGTCATTCTTTGACCACGTTGAAGACCTGCGGTGGCATGTTGTAAGAAGCGTAGCTGCATGGTTTATTGCTGCTGTTCTTATTTTCATGAATATCGACTGGGTGTATGATAATATTATTCTTGCGCCGGCCAGTGAAAAATTTTATACCTATAGTGCACTATGTAAATTTGGGCAATGGCTGCATTTAGGCAATTCATTATGCCTGCCTGCGGTGCAAATAAGTTTCCAGGTTACTGAAGTAAATGGCACTTTTACTTCTGCTCTTAATATAGCTATGATTGGTGCCATCATTGTAGCTTTTCCTTATATCTGCTGGGAGCTGTGGAAGTTTGTAAAACCTGCACTTAACAGCAAAGAAAAAAATATGAGCCGTGGAGGTATTTTCTGGGTATCTGTTTTCTTCTTTACCGGTGCTGTGTTTGGTTATTATTTATTAGCACCGTTCACATTTAATTTTCTTGCCGGTTTTACTTTGGGCCATTCAGGCATGATACAATACAGGCCTACTATAAATGATTATGTAAGTACACTTACTAATCTTATACTCGGCTGTGGACTTGCTTTTGAGCTGCCAATATTCTGCCTTGTGCTGGCTAAGATTGGATTGATAACAGGCACGCTGATGAAAAAATATTTCAAGTTTGCTTTTGTTATTATACTTATTGTTGCAGCTATTATCACGCCTTCGCCTGATTGGACAAGCCAGTTTTTAGTAGCAGTACCCTTATTGTTTTTATACTGGATCAGCATATTGCTTGCTTCGAGAGAAGAGCGAAGAAAAGCAGCTAGGGAAGCGTAACATCGCTGTGGTGAAAAAATACTAAAGGGCTGCATTTTTTATGCGGCCCTTTTATTTATAAGAAAGTATCTGAGGTGAGATCATTCCCAACCGCTTGCCAGCACATCAGCAATATGTATAGTTTTTATTGCAAGCCCTTTATTATGTAAACAACCATCAATGTGCATTAGGCAACTCATATCAGTTGAAATAATGTATTGAGCATTGGTGGCTTTTGCATTATTTATTTTTTGATCGGCCATTGCTACAGAAATAGCATCAAACTTTACTGCAAAGGTTCCGCCAAAGCCACAACAGGTTTCTGTTTCATTCATTTCGGTTAAGTGCAAACCCTTTACATGGTTCAGCAATTTTCTTGGTGCATCTTTTATTTTACATTCTCTTAATGCAGCACAACTATCATGATAAGTTGCAGTGGCATTAAACACGGCACCAAAGTTTTCAATTTTTAATACATCTACTAAAAACTCTGTAAACTCAAATATTCGTTTGGAAATGTTGCTTACTTCATTTTGCCTGGCCGTATTTTCAAATAGTTTGCTATAGTAGTTCTTTACAAAACCAGCACAACTGGCGCTTGGGCAAACTATATAATCAGCGCCTTCAAAATCTTTTATAAACTTGGAGCAAACTGCTCTTGCTTCATCCCAATAGCCAGCATTAAAAGCAGGCTGACCACAACAGGTTTGATTAGTATTGTAAACCACATCACAGGCTGCTTTCTCCAATACCTTAACCATATTAAACCCAACCTGTGGATATAACTGGTCAATAAAACATGGTATGAAGATGTGAACTTTCATAGTTGCCCCAACCCCTAAAGTGGCTTTAGAGTTTTAATAATCAGGTTACTTTTAAATAATGTAAGAGTGAAGGTATTGTAATGTAAAAGCTTTTCAAAATTTATAACATCCATCTTTGTAAAGTACAAAGGAACTTTCATTCAGGATTGAGTACGCCCCTTTAGGGGGTTTGGGGGCATTGCATCATTTTCAACGCTGTAATTGCAGCTTCCTCTCCCTTATTCCCATGCTTACCTCCTATCCTCTCATCTGCCTGCTGCTGGTTATCCACTGTAAGTATTCCAAAAATTGTTGGTACCGGCAACATCAAATTGAGTTGAACAATGCCATCTGTTACACCTTTGCATACATAATCAAAATGTGGTGTATCGCCTCTTAGCACACAGCCCAATGCAATAAATGCATGTGGCTTATCATCTTTGTATTTATGCTGTTCCCAATGACGTTTTATACCAAAAGGAATTTCAAATGCACCTGGAACTGTGAGCACCTTATAAGAAACAGCATTTGCTTCCAATATCTTTTTACAACCTTCTTCCAACACAGCAACAATTTCGGGATTCCATTCGGTACGTACAATTACAACACAGGCATCCTTTGAAATTTGGATGCCTGTTGTATTTAATAAGCTGTTAGAATTAGCTGACATAGATCATTAGTTTAATACACCTAACCTTGCCAGGTATTTATCTACATCGCCGGCACGGCTGCTCTTAGGGTATTCATCCCTTATTTTTTTATACATTTCAATGGCATCATTTGTTTTGCCGGTTGCTTCTGCAAAGCCTGCTGCCCTGTACAATGCTTCCGCTGTTATAAACTCATCTTTTGTATTTACAGCAGCCGCTTTTTTGTAATAATCAAATGCTTCATCATTCTTCTTTAATTCTGCATTGGCATCACCAAGCATTGAGTATGCCCTCGATTGTACCTGCGTGGCAGAAGTGGAAAAATCTTTCAGGTGTTTAATGGCATTATTAAAATCTCCGCTTTGCAAATAACAAGCACCTGCGATATAATGAGCCCTGTTACCTGTAGCTGTACCACCATAATTTGAAATTATCTTTAAAATTCCTGTGCTGATGCCGCTTCCTCCGTTCAACACTAAGTTGATGGAATCTTTGCTAAAGCTTCCGTCTTTTGCCATTTTATCAAACAAATGCTCGGCAGGAAAGATCATTTCGGCGGCTTTAATTTCGTTGGGCTGTTTTACAAACTTGCTATAGCCATACCAGCCACCAACCAGTACTATCACTGCTGTGCCAATGTATATAATAGGCTTGCTGAACCTCGACCAAAAATCTTTGGCTCTTTCCACCGCTTCGTTTGTTTCAACAGCTTCTACTGTTACTTGCTTCTCTGACATTTTTAAAATTGAAAATTATTAATTGAAAATTGAAAATTATTAATCTACTATAAATGGATAATCCTGCTGTACATATACATCTTTCAGCAGTTCGTCATCGCTTGGCCATGGGCTTTCCTCTGCAAACTTTACACATTCTTCCACCTGCTGCCTTACTCTTTCGTTCATCACTTCAATATCTGCATCAGCTACTTTGTATTGTGTCTTCAACACATTCAATACATGGTCAATAGGATCTCTTTGTTTGTATTCTTCCACTTCTTCCTTAGTACGATACTTTTGAGGGTCACTCATACTATGCCCTTTGTAGCGGTATGTCTTTATTTCTAATAAAGTTGGCCCGCCGCCTTCCCTTGCCCTTGTTACTGCTCTTGCCATAGCATTATGAACATCTTCCGGGCTCATGCCGTCCACCGTATCGGCAGGCATATCGTAGGCATCGCCAATTTTATAAATATCCAGTACATTGCTTGTGCGGCTCACCGAAGTGCCCATTGCATACTGGTTGTTTTCGCAAATAAAAATTACAGGCAACTTCCATGTCATTGCCATATTGAATGTTTCATGCAGCATACCCTGCCTGGCAGCACCATCACCAAAAAAAGTAACCGATACATTTTTAGTGCCTTTGTATTTTTCAGCAAAAGCCAAGCCTGCGCCGGTACCAATTTGTGCACCCACAATACCGTGGCCACCAAAAAAACCAACATCCACACCAAACAAGTGCATACTGCCTCCCTTGCCCTTGCTGCAGCCGGTTGCTTTACCATACAATTCAGCCATGCTTGCATTAGGCGTTACCCCTTTTGCAATAGCCAATGCATGACAACGGTAAGCAGTAATAAATTTATCTTCTGCCTGGGTTGCCGTCATACAACCAGCAGCCACAGCTTCCTGCCCGATATACAAATGGCAGAAGCCCCTGATTTTTTGCATTCCGTATAACTGACCGGTCTTTTCTTCGAACCTGCGTAACAAAAGCATCAGTTCGTACCAGTATAAGTAGGTTTCTTTAGAGAACTTTGTAGCCAAGGTTTTGATTTTTTAGGCGGCAAAGATAAGGGAGAATACCCAAAATTGAAATATGAAAAAAGACGGTGGAAAAGAGGCTCTTAATATGGCTGAATTGTTAGATCGTTTAATTGTTTTGGGTATGGGCTGAAGTGCCATGATTAAACTTTAGTGGCAGCGTTTATCCCGAACTTGCTTCGGAATTCCGTTCACCTCTGAATTACTATTAAACTTACATTTACAACCCATTTGTTTACCACTTCACCACTTTTATAACAATTATAAACACAGCTTATGAAAGTAATCTCCCCTTTTTTTTCCATTGTACTTATTTGCACAGTAATTGCATCCTGTAACAGCAACGATAATCAACAAAAAGAACAAGTGATTACAACAACCGATAGTATAACAACTGAATTAAAGAAAATTGATTCGCTGCTGCAGGATAAATCCTTTGCTGAATCAATGGCTGCAGAGCTGGAAGCTTCTTATTATAAAGGCGTTGGCGAAGCTGCTCCTCCTTTTCTTAAACCCGGTGAAGATTCGTTACAGGTAGAAAAAAGTGTGAAAGAAGAAAAAATTGCTACCAGCGTGGCAGGATTTTATGCCCTTGAGTGTGGAATAAATTACCTGTGTGCAAAAGACGATTCCTCTCCTGCCGAATGGATAGAAAAAATTGTTTTGGGCAAAACGAATGATAAGGATAATGAAATACTGAACCGCTTTGCAAACGCCACCTGGAAAGCAGGGCAACCATACAGAAGCATAGACAGGATAAAGAGGCCAAACTTTATTGGCTGGAGTGGATTGAGCAAAGAGGAAGTGGCAAAGGATCACAGGCAAATAGTTGGTGCTGCCACCAAACTGCAACCATTAGTAAAGGGAACAAGAGATGAACA
>JAZKGV010000320.1:9985-16828 GCA_040385725.1 Bacteroidota bacterium
GATGAACAGTTTCAACAATTGAAAAAATTATTACAGAGCAAAGATTTTGCTTTGCAGGTAGCTTCTTTTATGGATTCATCTTACAATGCTGGAAAGAATAAAACAGTGCCGCCATTTATTTCAAAAGAAGAAGAAACTGCCACAAAGAAGAAGAGTTTTAAAGATGAAAAAATCGCTACTAATATCGCAGGTTTTTATGCGTTGGAATGTGGGCTCAATTATTTTGCGGCAGCCCAAAAAGTAAAGCCTTCAATCGTTTTACAATCAATAATTGATAACAGTATTTCGAAAGAAGCTAAGTTATTATTCTGCCGTTTTGCCAATGCCACCTGGAAAGCTGGCCAGCCCTTCCGTAGTTTAGACAGGGTTACAAGAGAAACATTTACGCCGTTTAATTTTTTAAGTGAAGCTGATGTAGAAAAAGATTGGGTGCAGGTGAAGGCGGCGGCGACGAAATTAAATGATGAATTAAAGTAATCAATTAGAATCAATACTCCTGCTGCAACGGATGTATCATCAACTCATCAATCACCACATGTGCCGGTTGATTGGCTACATAAATAATAGCATCAGCCATATCTTCATTCTTTAACCACCAGCTATGGGCATCATGCCCCTGAGGATTAGCATGAAAAGATGAATCAACAAGGCCACTGTACACAACACTTACTTTAATATGAAATGAGCGAAGTTCTTTCCTGATTGCCATGCTGTAAGCATCCTGTGCATATTTGCTGGCGCAATACAAGGAACCTCCGGCAAATACCCTTTTGGCAACATCACTGGCAATATTTATAATATGACCACTTTTCTTTTTCTTCATCACGGGTATCACTGCATTGCTAACCAAAAAAGTTCCTTTTACATTGGTGGCAAACACACTATCCCACTCTGCAGCGGTTGTTTCATCTGAATGTTTAAAAACACCATAGCCAGCATTGTTTACCGCAATATCAACAGTGCCAAATTTTTTAATAGTTTCTTCAACAGATTTTTTTACATACACCTCATCTGTTACATCTCCTGCAAACACTTCACAATGGCCACCATTTGTACGGATCGTATTGCGGATATCTTCCAGTTCGTCACCACTCCTGGCCATCAGGCTAACTTTAGCGCCAAGTCCTGCCATTTGAATGGCCAATTGTTTTCCAATTCCTTTTGATGCCCCGGTTATGATAACCACTTTGCCACGTAATGATGACATATTGTTTAAATTTTGTTTAAAGTAAAGCCAATTATCAGCAATAACTGATGAAAATCACAAATATTTTTATACTCAAAACTCACTGCTTGCCGATTAATCAATAATTTTGCAGCTATGAGTAAATTAAAAGATTTTAAATATTCTGAGTTCTCTGAACCACATAGGATAAGGACGAAGGAAATACTTAAACAGCATCCCCATATCAGGAACCTGATCGGGAAAAATCCAAATACCATATTTGCCATTATTGGTTTAGTATCGCTGCAAATTGTGCTGGCATGGTTTGTTGCTGATAAATCATGGTGGTGGGTATTTGGCGCTGCTTATATCATTGGCGCTTTTGCAGATCATGCATTGTTTGTAATGATACATGAATGTGCGCACAGGTTATTGTTTAAAAAACCTGAAGCTAACAGGCTGGCAGGTATATTGGCTAACATGCCGCAGATATTTCCAAGTTCGGTTTCATTTGAACGTTATCATATCAAGCACCATTCTTTCCAGGGCATACATGAACTGGATGCAGATCTGCCAAACCGCTGGGAGGCAAAGCTCATCAACAATTATTTTATTGGAAAAATTATCTGGTTGTTGTTCTATCCAATGTTCCAGGTGTTCAGGATAAGCAGGCTGAAAGAAATAAAACCATTTGATGGCTGGGTGGCATTGAACTGGGGTGTGCAGATCGCTTTTAGTGTAGCTATATGGATGTTGCTTGGCCCAAAAGCTTTTATCTTTTTACTGGCCAGCTTTTTCTTTTCTGTAGGCTTGCATCCTTTGGGTGCCAGGTGGATACAGGAACATTACCTCACTCACGGCGAACAGGAAACGTATAGTTATTATGGAGGATTGAATAATGTTGCATTTAATGTAGGCTATCACAATGAGCACCACGATTTCCCATCCATACCATGGAACAAATTACCTAAGATAAGAGAAGGCGCTCCTACTTTCTACAACAGTTTGTATTACCATACCTCATGGACGAAATTGTTCTTCCGCTTTTTGTTTGATAAAGAAATTTCTCTCTTTTCAAGAATTGTAAGAAGGGACAGGGGTAAAGTAAAGCTCACTGATGAGTCGAAGCCGGATGTGGAAATGGTGAATGTGAATTGATGATCGTCTTTAAAAAGATGGTTTAGTTTTTCAGCCCTTCTTTTACAATACGGATGGTTTTCCCTTCCTTAATGTTGTAGATCATAAGCCTTCCATCCTTCGAAAGGCTGACACGGGCATTATCTTCACCAGCTTTTGCATTAGTTAGCTGTTCTTTTCCGGATCCGTCTGTATGTATCCTGTAAATAGAATAGGTTCCTTTTTCCATAGAAGAATAATATATCCATTTACCATCGTTGCTAAATACAGGCCACCCGTGATAAAAGCCGGGTGTTCTACTAACATTTTCAATAAGAAAAGTGGAAGTTGGTAAAAGGTAAACATCATCAGCAGTTGCGCTGTTCTTTAAAAGCACAATACTTTTCATATCAGGGGAATAACGGGCACAGGTTTCATTTTCCGGTGTACTTGTCAACCGTTCTGTTTCTTTGGTAGCAATCACATACCTGTAAATGTCAAACTGCCCGTCATTCCTGTCAGAATTAAATAAAATATATTTTCCATCCGGGCTGAAATAAGGATGGATATCCCTTGCAGCATTATTAGTAATTCTTAGTAATTCCTTTCCCTTTGTATTTGATATGTAAATTTCCTCGTTACCATCCCGGTCGCTTACAAATGCTATCTGTTTGTTATCTGAACTCCAGTCCGGGAAATTATTATTGAACTGGTCATCAGTAATTCTTTTTGGGCTCTTACCGGAAGTATCGCAAATATATAATTGCCATTTACCGCTCCTGTTGGATTGATATAAAATTTTATCAGCATCCTTCGACAACCTTGGATATGCATTTTCAATATTATCCTCTTTCAATACAATTACTGGCTGTGAAATCACTGTAGTGCATTTGATCAGTAAAACTGAAAAAAGTATCTTTTTCATTATTTGTTATAATTTATATGATATCCTGCATAATCAATAAGGGCACCATTCCTGCTGATAGGTATTGAAGCCTGAAATCTTTTAATTGGCCGGCAGGATTTTTTAACCGCCAGTTTTCCTGCAATTGAAATATAAATGAGGCCCCAATTTTATAACTGAGCGCTTGTGCCGCCCAGTTAGTAACACGGCTTACTTCCCTTTCTGCAATATCATCCTGTCCTTTTATGTTTTCTTTCCAGTACTGCAATGCCTGCTGCTTTGTCCAGCCATAGTAATGAATGCCGGCATCCAGCACTAACCGCAGGGAACGAACAAGATCCCATTCCCATTTTCCCAATTCCATATAAGCATCAGTAAATAAACCCAGTTCTTTTCCATAATATTCTACGTAACATGCCCATCCTTCAAAATTGCCGGGGTACACGAACAGATCAAGTAAAGGGTCTGCCTTGCGTAAAGATGCCTGCAAATGATGCCCGGGAATACCTTCATGCATATATATCCACTCCATTACCCTGTAATTATAATGACCACCATAAAAATTAAACTGGAAAACATCCTTACCAAATGCATTATCAGAATGATGCAGATAAATGCCCGGTGGCGTGGAAGGTCCTGCACCAGGCCATTCCATAGCATACACGGAAGGAGTACTTACGTGGCCGACAAATGCTGAAAGATTTTTGCGTACTGTGGAGTCAATATTGCTGAACCTGTTAACTACCGTCGTTTTATCAGTAAGAAAAAAAACAGGGTCGTTCAAATGGGTATAAAAAACGGTTTCATCATGATAACCCAATTGGTTTTGCAACCTGCTTATTTCTTTTTTTACACGGGCAACTTCTGCCTTACCCATTTCAAAAACCTGTGCAGGGGAGATAGCGGTTGAAGTAAATTTGTGAATAAAATACTGGTACCACTGTTTATGATGAGATAAAGTATAAAGTCCGCCGGCAGGTATCTTTCTTCCTTCATTTACCCATTCTTCTTCCAATTGCAGCCGTTGCAAATTGAATTGAACTTCATAAGCAATTGTTTTAAAATACAGCTGCTGTTTAGCACTAAGGTTTTCTTTGTTTACAGATAACAGGTTTCTTTCAGCCTGTTTGAAAAACTCTTTTTGTTCATTAATTATATCACGTGATGGTATAGTGCTGAAATAATTCCGGTAATCATAGGTATATCCGGGTAACCGCAGGTTACTGTACCCTATGATAAAATTATCTTTCAGTTCTTCAAAGGATTGTGCTGTCAAACTACAATGAAGAATACAGGAAAAGACAAAAGCTGTAGTAATAAAACTGTACGTCCTCATATCATATTCTTTTAAGCCAGTTCAATACAGCTTTACCTACTGCATCGTTATATACACCGGGGTTGAGTCTTGCATCCTGGAAACTGGAAGCAGTAAGCATGCCATGGTCACAATTTTTTACCACTTCAAAATCGGCATTGCCGGGATGATACCGGTTGACCACGCCGGCAATCATTTTATGATCATCTTCAGACGAAATATAGTCAGCATTTCCCCATAGCAATAATGCTTTACCTCCGTACGACCTCCACAGAGAAGGTATATTAAAAGAATATAGTTCATTATTGTATTGCCTGGAACGCAGGTCGAAAAGGGAAAGTAATTCCCTGCAACCATGTTTCTTTGTTTCTGCCTGTACGGTTGTCATGGTATCAGCAAAATAATATACAGAGCATTCGCAAAAATCTTTTACAAGGTCATCTGATTCCTCCGGGGGCATATTGTATGCTTCAGCAATTGTCTTACGTGTCTTTATCAAGTACTCCAAAAAATTAGAGCCGATAGTACCATAAGCAATTATGCCTTTTAAATTTGTTTCCTTTGCAATAAGCGGTGCAAAAAGGCCACCCATGCTGTGACCGAAAATGTAAACAGCATTTGAATCAACATCAGGTCTTTGCTTAAGTGTTTTGATCATGTCCACGTACCCTTTCATTTCTTCCATAAAACTTACTTCTGAACAGGCTTTTGTTTTTGCATTATCACCCATCCCCGGCTTCTCAGCCCTGGCACACAAATAACCATTTCTTGATAAACCATTAAGCAATTGTACTTCACTGGCTGTTGGGTTAAATGTGAAATCAAGCGAATAACAACCAATGCCGCCAATGAATACAATGGCTGGTGCTTTTCCCTTTTGATCTGCCGCTTTACTGATAATGATGCGTTGTTGTCCAAGCAAGGTTTTGGCTTCAGTGTAGATCATCTCGATGCCTTCATGCTTTTCTTTTGGCTGGGGTTGAAAAACAGCTTTTCCTTCCACGAGTTTTTTATCCCTGGAAATCCAGTATGTAAAACTGTTACCTGCGTTTTGTTTATTCAAATAACTTATTACTTCATTGGTTGAGTTGAAAGATTGCCCGTTTATTTTTAACAGGATGTCGCCTCTTTTGAAACCGGCACTTTCTGCAGTAGAGTTGGCAAAAACTTCTGATATTAATACGCCATTTTTTGATTCGATACCCATGATCTTCCGGGCATCATCTGTAACTGCTTCCATCCTTATACCCAGAAATACTTTTCGTGGAAGACTCTGCGCTTGGGCATAATAAACCGAAAAAATTAAACCGGCAATACTTAGTATTTTTTTCATGATAATCTTTTTTATTGCTGGCACAATTGTAAAGTGAAAAAAAATCCTGAGGAGGTCTTTTATGATAAATAAAACGAGCGTTGGCGGTTTTTTACACATTTAGGCACAGAAGATAAAATTTGATCGATCAATAGCAGAATAAAAAATTATTGATCAATTTGGGAGGAGCTATTTAACGTAAACTATTTTGTTGACTTCAACAAAGCAAGTGATGATAATGCAGTAGTAATGTATGAGAACTTAATGTTCCTGGGGTCGGCAAATAGGCAGCCACCAACCCTTGTGGAACTGGAAATTCCTGTAGCCTGATTGTTAAATATAAATAAATGAGAACAAAAATAATTTTATACGACGATAACGAAGCTTTAGGCAGCAGCATAAAACTGATGATTGAAGAAGAGGACGACCTGGAGGTAACTGCTTTTTTTGCCGGTGCTGAAACGGTGGTGGAAGATATAAGGGTGTTGAAACCAGATGTTGTATTAATGGATATTGATATGCCTGTTGTAAGCGGTGTGGAAGCTGTAAAAAACATCCGCAAAACAAATAAACAGTTGCCCATCATCATGCTCACTGTTTTTGATGACAATGAAAATATTTTTAACGCCATTTGTGCCGGTGCATCGGGCTATATTTTAAAAGTAGCGCCTCAGAAGAAATTCCCGGCGCCATCCGCAATGTACTTACCGGCGGTGCACCTATGACAGGAAGTGTAGCCAGGAAAGTATTGCAAATGATACCTCCTGATGAAAATACAAAAGAAATATTTGACATAACGCAACACGAAAAAATAGTATTGCAGCTTTTGGTAAAAGGATACAGCTATAAGATGATTGCAGCCGAACTTGCTGTAAGTATCGATGCAGTGCGTTTCCACATAAAAAAAATATATGACAAGCTGCATGTGCATTCCGCAACAGAAGCAGTTTCTAAAGCACTTAAAAATAAATTGGTAAGTATTTTTTTATAATACCTGGCATCCCTTTATAAACAACGAACAGCATTAATTA
>JAZKGV010000321.1:0-5478 GCA_040385725.1 Bacteroidota bacterium
GATGCGTTTCTTTTGTTGTTCCTGCATAATCTGGGAGTGGAATGGTAACTGCAAACCTATCGTAAAACAGTTATATCATCATCTGGCTTCTTTCGTTTTAGTTATCGGCCCACTTCATTAACTCATCTGCGATCTTACGATCGTTGCTGAGACGTGGTACTTTATTTTGTCCGCCTAATTTACCAATACTTTTCATGTAATCGATAAATCCATTCTTTTTAACAGGCGTGATCTTTAAAGGTTGTAAGATATTACCAACAATAAGATCATCATAATAAATATTCTTATCACGGAGATTATTGTTCAGCTTATCGGCAAACTGAGCAATATCCTTTGGCTGATGTTCAAACTCAATGAACCATTCGTGATAGCTTTTTCCTTCACCTTGCTGAATCATTGGAGCAACGGTAAACTCTGTGATATGAATGTTTTCTTCCTTTGCTGCCTGCATAAGGCTTTGTTCCACTTCTTCACCAATTACATGCTCGCCAAAAGCTGAAATGTAATGTTTGGTGCGGCCTGTAACCACCAATCGGTAAGGATTAGTAGAAACGAACTTGACCGTATCTCCAAGGTTATAAGCCCAAAGCCCTGCATTGTTGCTGATGATGAGGGCATAGTTCTCTCCCACTTTCACATCTTTTAATTGCAACCTTGTCGGGTTGCCATTAAAGATCTCTGCTGCCGGTACAAATTCAAAAAATATTCCACTGTTTGTATTTAGTAATAAGCCCTCTTCTTTTTGTGAATCCTGGAAAGCAAAAAAACCTTCGCTGGCAGGAAACAATTCAATCGTGTCAACTTTTCTGCCGATGCTTTCAAACAATTTTGCTTTATATGGTTCAAAGTTTACACCGCCTTGTACCATCACACTAAATTCAGGGAATAGTTCGCCGATCTTTTTTCCTGTTTTTTCCTGCAGCCTGTCAAAATACATTTGCATCCACGGTGGTATGCCGCCGATGAGTGTCATATTGTGGTGACTGGTTTCTTCTACTATCTTATCTAATTTTTCTTCCCACTCGTCAATGCAATTGATCTCGTAACTCGGCAGTTGGTTAGCCCGTAAATATTTTGGTACATGGTGATTAACAATACCACTCAGTCTTCCCGTTGGTATGCCTCCCACCCTTTCCAATTCGGGTGAACCGCTTAAAAACATTAACCTGCCATCAGCAAATTTTGTGTTGCCTGTTTCTGCCATATAACACAGCAAGGCATTTCTTGCGCCGTTAATATGGTTATCTATCGAATCCTTTGAAATAGGAATGTATTTAATGCCGCTGGTGGTGCCGCTTGTTTTAGCTAAATAAATAGGCTGGCCTTTCCACAACACATTGTGTTTGCCTTCTTTTATTCTTTCTATGTAAGGTTTAAATTCTTCGTAATCCCTGATGGGTACGTTTTTTACAAAGTCCTCGTAAGTTTTAATGGAAGCAAAGTTATGTTCCTTACCAAACTCAGTTTTACCTGCCGTTTTTAAAAGCTGGCCGAAAATGGATTGCTGGTCCTGCACCGCAGTTTCCATTCCCTTTTTTACCTGTTTGTATATATAGCTGGCAAAAGGTTTTGCCAGGAAAGATTTTATTTTCATACCACAGCCACAACAAAAATGATAAATAACTATCCGCCTCTTTCTTCATCTCAACCGCTATTACAAAAGTAAAGGTAATGAAAGGAAATAGTTAGTGCAATATCATTAATATGATTAACGGCAGTGTTAAATTATTTACAATCGCCACAGGGCCAGTCCTTATCCAGGTCAATTACTGTTACGATCACAAGGTTACTCTTTTTAGGTGCCACCACGATCCTCATCATTTTATCAGCTTTTGTACGGCCATCTAATGGATAGGTCATTCCTTTTTCTCCCTGCTCAATTTTATCTTCATTCAGTTTACCTGTTTGTAAAATTTCTTTTACTTCCTCTTCGCTTATATGCCTGCACTCCATACGGCAACGGGCATGTTTGGTATAAATAATACTATCCGGGGTACGGCTGAAAGCTTCATCAACATGTACAATATTGGAAGTATCTGTTACTTTTCCTTTTACAACCTTGCCATTTTGATGTGTTTTTAAATATAACAGCGATGCAGCCGCTAATACCAGTATTATATATGGAGCGTATTTTTTCACAGTGCTTTTTTGTTTGCGAATGTAATATAAATAAGGGTTTAATCAACTGCAGGCTGATACTGCCTTCCGGAAAAAGCAACCTCCATTTACCGGTGGCTGCATATCTTTGCTGGTGATGAAAAAAACAGTAGCACTGCATACATTGGGTTGCAAACTTAACTTCTCCGAAACCTCCACTATTGGCAGGTTGCTGGAAAATGACGGGTTTGAAAAAAAGGATTTTGATGAAGTGGCAGACGTGTATGTAATAAACACCTGCTCTGTTACCGATAATGCCGATAAAGAATGCAGGCAACTGGTAAGAAGGATACAACGCAAAGCGCCGGAAGCAATGGTGGTGATAACAGGCTGCTACGCCCAATTAAAGCCAAAAGAAATTGCGGAAATACCAGGCGTTGACCTTGTATTAGGCGCCGCTGAAAAGTTTAATATTGCCCAGCATTTGAAAGAGATCACTAAAGGCGACAGTGCTAAAATTTGCAGTTGTGATATTGAAGATGTAAACACTTTTACTGCTTCTCATTCCATCAACGACCGGACAAGGATATTTTTAAAAGTGCAGGATGGTTGTGATTACAATTGTTCTTTCTGCACTATTCCTATGGCAAGGGGCAAGAGCCGCAGCGATAGTATTGATAATGTTGTCCGGTTGGTAAATGATATTGCTGCAAAGGGTGCAAAGGAAATTGTGCTTACCGGGATCAATCTCGGAGATTTTGGAAAAGGTTTGCATGGTGGTAAAAAGAAAGAAGAGAACTTTTTTGACCTGGTAAAGCAATTGGATGAAGTAGAAGGCATTGAGCGTTACCGCATCTCTTCCATAGAGCCCAACCTGCTTACCAATGAAACAATAGAATTTGTAAGCAACAGCAAAAAATTTATGCCGCATTTTCATATTCCTTTGCAAAGTGGCAGCAATAAAATTTTGGGCAGCATGAAACGGCGCTACAAAAAGGAATTGTATGCAGAAAGGGTTGGCCTTATTAAAACCATGATGCCGCATTGCTGCGTAGGTGTAGATGTGATCGTTGGCTTCCCGGGGGAAACAGCAGAAGACTTTAAAGAAACTTTTGACTTTTTACATTCGCTTGATGTTTCGTACCTGCATGTGTTTACTTATTCGGAAAGGGCTAATACACATGCATTAGAATTAAAACCTGTGGTACCGGTACATGTGAGGAATGAAAGAAATAAAATCTTGCGTAACTTGAGTTATCAAAAAATGCAGTATTTCACAAACCAGCATATTGGGGAAGAAAGAAAAGTGCTTTTTGAAACCGCCAATAAAAATGGTATGATGGAAGGTTATACTGATAACTACATTAAAATAACAGCCCCTCATAAAGCGGAGTGGGAAAATCAAATTGTACCATGGAAAATTTAAATGTAACCGAAGGCTATAAATACCAGGTAACCATTCATTTTGAGATGGATGATGATTTTATGAATTTTGTACCACCACACAGGTTGTACATTAACAGCCTTATTGAAAAAGGCGTGATAGATTATTACAGTGTGAGCATGGAAACGCAACGCTGCTGGATCATTATGAATGCAATGAGCAAAAAAGAGGTGCACAAATACCTGGATGAGTCTCCACTAAAAAAATACTGGACAGTTGAGGTGGATGAATTATTTGTGTACGATTCCCAAAACTACAGGCTGCCTGCGTTACAATTAAATTGATGATCTTTTTATTTTATAAACGTCAGGTTTGACTGTACTTCAAAAACCTTCCCTTGCCTTACTGTAAACAATACTCCCGGATTTAAAAAGTAAGGAATATTCAAAATACATTTTTGTCCAAGGGGCGGATCAATAATAATTCTACTGCCAGGATACAATACTGCAGGTGGTATTTTATTATTCATCCAGTTACTTTCCATATTCCAGTTTCCATTACCGGTAAAAGTATATGTTGCTGCTGCTGCTGTTAAGCAATAAGTAATATTTGTTGATGAAGTAAACCGCTGGTAAGCCGGTATACTGCCACTGTTCAAACGATTTGGCATACCAATGGAGGGCCAAAGTGAACCAATGTTCCAGTAAGAAGGCGTGCTGCTTCTGAAAAGAGATCGTTGCGTTAACATTGTGGTGCCTGCAGGCCGGATGGTATCGTTTTTATTATTGCCATATTCAAAATTGCCATTGCCCTGCACATAATAATTGCCCTTTAATAAACCAGTACCTGTTATTTCATTACCTATAATATTTGTACTGTCGCCTGCAGCAGCACTAAAAAGGATACCATACAATTTAGCCCTGTTCCTGAAAAAAGTATTGAAAGGGCCATTAATACCATGTGATGCATCCACAACAATATTTTGTACAATATTGCCCTCAAATAAATTCAGGTAAGGATAATTGCCATGTAATACAATATCACCTGTTAAGTCAAAAGGCGTACTCTCTGATTTAAATGGTTCCAGTGAATAATTATATGCAAATACATTTCCGTTGGCACCGCTTTGTACCAACATGGAGTGGCGCAGGTGTTTAAACACATTGTTTTCTATCAAACAATCACCGCTTGTATACTCACAACTGATACCATAGGCTTTTCCGCCATCGTTGTATGCAAAAGCACCATGAAAATAATTATTAGTGATTTCTATATTGGTACTTTCAGCCAGTTTGATATGTGCAAAATTGCAACTGTCGCTCTCCACTCCTTTTATCCAGCAGTTGGCTGCATCTGCAAAACGAATGTTGGCTGTTTGCTGTGCAGTTGCGTCAAGCCGTTTAATTTTTAAACATTCAATACCAATGCCAACAGCCATTTCTAATTTTCTTATCCGTGGCGTATCGGTTAACAAATAACTTTTGCGTAAAGCGTTTGAAAAATAAATACTGTTGTTTTTAATGCTGTCAATTTTTACAATTTGTCCAACGGATCCAAAAGCATAATCATCATTTGTAAGGGCAGCATCGTTTTGATAAATTTTTATATAATCGTTTACAGAAAACAACGACACATTATCCACAGGAAATGATACTGCATCTTTTGAAACAACTGATGTAATATGACTTATGGTGGATGTGCTGTCACCAAAAATATTGATCAAACTAAAAGGGCCTGATAAATTAAATAACAAAGTTGTAGCCGGAGCACCTTCTCCCTTTAATACAATACCACTCCGCAATGTTATTGGCTGGATAAAAAGAAATGAGCCAGCCGGGAAATAGATGGTACCGTTTTGATCATTTAAACTGTTGATAGCATTTTGGAGTGCGGCATCATTAGCATCAATACCATTCCCGGCACCACCAAAATCCAATATATTTTTTATAGTTGAATAAACAGGGATGTTGCCTGGATAGCCGGCTTTTGACCAGTTG
>JAZKGV010000322.1:0-13312 GCA_040385725.1 Bacteroidota bacterium
CAGAAAATAATAGGCCTGTTAAACTTATATCCTTCTTCAGTTTTAAAGACACCGATAAATACAAATACATTTTTGCATCACCAGGCATTGGCTATAATTACTATGATAAATTTATGATCGGTGCATTGCTGCATAATTATACTTTGCCATCAGAAAAATTTCAGTTTCTTGTAGCGCCTTTGTATGGAACCGGAAGCAAAGCAATTAATGGCGTTGCTAAATTTAATTATCACTGGTATCCCACAAATACTTTTCACAAAGTTGAAGTTGGAGTAAACGGAAGTTCTTTTTCAATCAATCACAACCTTGATACAACAGGCAAGAAAATATTTGAAAGGTTTAGAAAAATCGTTCCGTATGTAAGGCTTTACTTAAAAGAATCTCCAAGGAGCAGCATGGAAAGATTTTTTGATTTCCGTACTTATGTTATTACGGAAAAGTCTTTTGACAATTACGATTACATTACTGGCAGCGACAGTTCGATCATTTATCCAAAATCATTCACTACTTCAACAAGATATATAAACCAGCTCACTTACCAGGCAAGTAACAGCAGGGTTCTTTATCCCTATTCTTATCAACTGCAACTGCAGCAAGGCAAAGGCTTTTACCGGGCGAATGTTACGGCGGATTATTTTTTCAATTATGCTGAAGGCGGTGGTTTATCTGCCAGGTTTTTTGCAGCTAAGTTTGGTTTTATTGGTTCTGAAAACAATGCTGTTGCTTACGCTTATCAACCCATACTGCTTGGTGCTAATGGCGATAATGATTATTTATACAACAATTATTTTCTGGGCCGCAGCGCTACTAATGCAGGATCACCATTGGTTAAAAATTCGGGCATTGCTGCACAGCAAATAATGGTTCCTAATACAGGCGGCCTTCATTTCAGGCTGGATGAATCTGTCCAAGGCATTAGTGATACATGGGTATCATCAATAAATTTAAACACTACTTTGCCTGATAAACTTTTTCCCATTAAAATTCCACTGAAAATATATTTTGACGCAGGCACTTATGCCAGCGCCTGGAAAAAAGGAAGCACACAAAACCGGTTTATTTATGTTGGAGGACTGCAACTTTCCCTCTTCAAAAATGTACTCAACATTTATGCGCCACTTATCTACAGCAAAGAATTTAAAGAATATCTTAACACTGATAAGAATGCAAATAAGTTCACAAGAAAAATAACTTTCAGCATTGATATACAAAATATCACAATGAAAAAATTATTTCCACAATTTGCTTTATAACATTGCCGATAGAATATGTACCATACCAGCACATTGATAAAGCAAAATGGGATGACTGTATAAATAATGCAGGCAATGGCTTGATATATGCTACCAGTATTTACTTAGATACAATGAGTGAAAACTGGGATGCATTAGTGCTGGATGATTATAAAACCGTGATGCCACTTACCTGGAAAAAGAAATACAGCATTCATTATTTGTACCAGCCATTTTTTACCGCCTGTCTTGGTGTATTTGGACAAAATATTTCAGCAACTGTAGTGAATGATTTTTTAAAAGCCATTCCTTCAAAGTTTAAGTACTGGGATATTTATCTTAACCACAGCAACTTTTTTGTGCTGGATGATTTTGATCTGTATGAAAGAATGAATTATGTGTTGCCGCTGAATGAATCCTATGAAAAATTATCTTTTCATTTTCGTGACAATATTAAAAGAAATATTAAGAAAGCAGAAAAATTAAATTGTTTTATACAAAAAGATTTTCCTGTTGATGATGTAATTACATTGGCAACAGAACAATCAAAAGATTTTGCTTCTTTAACAAAAGATGATTTCAACAGGTTTAAAAAATTATACAAACAACTGCATCCTGTTAAGCAGGCAATAACTTATGGTGTTTACACGGCATCAAAAGAATTGGTTGCATCCTGTGTGTTTTTCTTTTTTAAGAACAGGGCGTATTATATTTTAGTTGGCAACAATCCCAATGGGAAAACGATTGGTGCTTCACATGCTTTGATAAATACTTTTATAAAAGATTATGCAGAAAAAAATATAGTACTGGATTTTGAAGGCAGCGACATCCGCAACCTTGCTTTTTTTTACAGCAGCTTTGGGGCTACAGAAGAAAAATATGTGGGTTTGAAATATAATAAGCTGCCGAAATTGCTTAAAGTATTTAAAAAGTAATAATAGATACGCTGATGAAACGTATTGATACGGATGAGGCGGATTTGCCTGACTGGAAAATAAAATCTGTTCTGATCCGTCAAAATCAGTATAGTCCGTGTATCTATCCTTCCAGTAATTTCCCCGCTATCAGCAAATCAGTTGGCTTCGTAATTTTAATGTTATTCTCCTCTCCTTCCACTAAATGCACTTTTAATCCAAACGCTTCCACTACTGTTGCCTCATCAGTAAACTTATCTTTAAAATCTATTCTAAATGCCGGCAGTAAAATTTTGCTGTGAAAGGTTTGGGGTGTCTGTACCAGTTTAATATTATTTCTTTCTATGGCTTCGTTATCTTCTTCTTTCACAATCCGTACGCTGTCTTTACAATCAATTACAGGAATTGCCGAACCATGTTCTGTTGCAGCGTCATGACAGCGCTTTATTAGTTCTGTTGTAAGCAAACAACGAACACCATCATGCACAAATATTATACACTCTTCGTTGATCAACGACAATCCATTTTGAACGGAGTGGAACCTTGTTCTGCCACCTTCAGTTATAGTGATCCTGCTACTGTCAAAATAAGCATCAATGATCTCTTTGCCTGCTGCAATAAATTCTTCCGGTAGTACAAGAATTATTTTTAAATCATTATATGCTTTTAAAAAAGCATCAATGGTATAATATAAAACCGGCCTGCCATTCAATAACAAAAACTGTTTTGGCATTTGTGTATTCATCCGGGTGCCGCTTCCACCAGCTACTATTACTGCTATTTTCTTCATAACTTAATTTACCCCAAACCCCTAAAGGGGCTTTAGAGTTCACAAATTTTTAAGTCCTGTTATTTTATTAAAAAAACTTTCCTGGAAGGTTTTGCAATCGTAAACTGATCACTGATAACTTATCATTAATTAGTCTCCATAAATTTTTACTGCATTCAAACCATCACTGCTTTTAGCCCCACGATACATGCCAGCGGTATTAAACAGCATAGCAATATTACCAGCAGCATCCACTCCAATCATTCCACCCTCTCCTTCTATCGTCACTAATTTTTTATTCACTACTTCATTCATGGCGTCATGCAGGTTCATGTTTTTGTATTCCATCAGGCAACTAACATCATACGCTGCCACCGCTTTTATAAAAGGTTCTCCATGACCGGTGCAACTGATGGCGCATGTTTTATTATTAGCATAATTGCCGGCTCCAATTACCGGGCTGTCGCCAATGCGGCCATATCTTTTGTTCGTCATACCGCCTGTGCTGGTAGCTGCTGCTATATTGCCGTTGGCATCACAGGCAACTGCGCCCACAGTTCCAAACTTTTTATCTCTCATCAATTGCTCCACTTTTTGCTGTGAGTGATCGAGGGCATAGCCATCACTATCCCTCATCTGCTTCCATTGCTCATACCTGAACTGGCTGAAAAAATACTCATCCGGCTCCATTTTTATTTTCCTGTTAAGGGCAAAATCATTGGCGCCGGTTCCACTCAAAAAAACATGATTACTGTTTTGCATCACTTCCATTGCCAACGCTACAGGGTTACGAATATTACGAACACCTGCCACGGCACCGGCGGCCAAATCTTTTCCATCCATAATGGCAGCATCCATTTCATGTAAACCTTGCCTGGTAAACACACTCCCCCGGCCAGCATTGAACAAAATATTATCCTCCAGTACCATTACGGCTGCTTTAACAGCATCAACCGCATGGCCGCCTTTTTCAAGTAGAACATAAGCGGCAGCCAAAGCATCATTTAAACCCTGCTGGTACTGCTTTTCCAGTTCCGGCGTCATCAACTCTTTTAAAATGGTACCGGCTCCTCCGTGTATTGCAAGCGATATTTTTTGCATTCCCCTGTTTTTTCAGCGGCGAAAATAGCCAATTGACAATTCAAAAAAAGCTTTACCCAAGCTTAATTTCTGTAGTGCTAAAAGTGATTTTAACAGCAAAATCGCTTAAATAAAAAGAGTTATCCACAGCATGCAACTCTATTTCACCTAATTTTGTCTTTCAGCCGCCTCGTCCACCACCTTATAAAAACTGGAATTAAAACAATATTAACCAGTTTTACATGATCAAACAATGGTACGCACTGTGCACTAAGCCACAACACGAATTAAAAGTGGCAGCAGCGCTTTCTAAAAAAGGAATTGAAAATTCTTGCCCACTCACCAGGAAAATGCTGGTGAACAATGGCTTTCGTAAAAAAATAAGCTGGAGCCCTGTTTTCCCTTCCTTTGTTTTTGCTTACATCAGCGAGGCTGAGCGTAGTACTGTGCTTCGTACAAATGATGGGGTGAGTTTTATGTACTGGATGGGTAAGCCAGCCATTATTGTTGATGCTGACATTAAGAATATGGAACAATTTGCTGCCAGGTACCCCAATGTAATGGTTGAAAGAACAGCTATCATTAGAAACGCCGTGGTTCTGCAACCCGTTTTACCTGTTTATGAAACAGGGGCAGATGAAGAGGAAATTATCCGCATTGTACTTCCTTCACTTGGCTTTATACTTACCGCTTCAAGAGAAAAAAATTACCGGCTCATCAACAGGAATATTGAAAGCGGCAAAACAATGCTGTAAAACCTTTGCAGGTATTATCATTATTTTAATAACTGAAAAAGAAAGGGGAAATGCTGCTGTATTTAAGCAGCTTGTTCGGCAATGTCGTTCATATTAATGCCCGAGTGGCTTTCGTCATAAATACATTCACCATTGCGTATTACCAGCACCTGTGGCGACTCGTGGTAAACAGAAAAATCAGTTGCAATTTTATCAGAAATATGGCGGTGCTTTATTAAATCCAGGAAATAAAAATCAGCCTGTGGAAAATCGTTGCCTCTCTCCAACCTGCCTTTAGCCATACCGCTTACTGCACAGCGTGAGCTATGCTTAAATATTACTTGCGGTCTTTCAACAGATTTTTCTTTTATCAGATCTAGCTGTGAAGACTGGGTAAGTTCGATCCAGTTCATTGGTAAAATTCCTTAGTGCAGAATATTTTCAGTCATCGGGCAGCCTGTTTTTCTGCTTGGACCGCAGGAACTTAGCATAGTGATGCCTGCAAAGAGGACAAATGCGGCAATAATTACTTTCTTCATATTTTTTCTTTTGAGGTGTATCTGGTGCAAATATACTAAACACTATTGTAACGGTTTTATTGATCATTTATTTTAACTTGACTTTCAGCTTCCCATCTTTTTATGGCAACGAAAGTCACCTGAAGATTTTTCAATATTTATACATTGTTAAAAAAAATATTTCAGAAAAACGAGCATAATAAGAAAAAAGTTCTATTTTTCAATTTCTCCGTTCCTGTTATTACTATCTAGACTGCAGCCAGCAAAAAATGATACCTGGATTTTCCAGATTTTCAACCATACATACGTTCATGCTAAATCACATGCTGCAATTTTTCGATTTTACTTTACAAAGAGGCAAGCTGGTTAAGTTATCATTAATTAGCAGCATTATACGGGCAGATTTTTTGTTCGCACCTTTTTTTCATTTAACCTTGCTCTCGGTTGATCCTCCAAAACAACCATATCAAATTTGTATTTCGTATCCTATTAAAAGCAAGTATCAGTAATCATTATTTTTAAATCTGCTTAATCTCAAGTTTTATGAAGAGTCTTTTACATGGTTTGATGACAAAGAAAAACATGCCTGTTGCTGTGATTTTGACAAAGTTCAGAAAACACAACAGGGATTTAGTATTTGCCCTTTTTATGGCTTCGTTGTTATTGTGTAATTTGGCACAAGCACAAATAACAATAACATCTGGTAGTCCGAGTTATACACAAAACTTCAGCACACTTGCACAAAGTGGTGCTGCAAATACCTGGACAAATAATACAACACTTAGCGGGTGGTTCCTCTTCAACAAAACACCAGCTGCTATTATTACTTATGGGGCAGAAACCGGAAGTACAGGTAATGCCACATACAATAGTTATGGAGCAGCAGCAAACTCAGAAAGGGCTTTGGGCAGCGTAGGTTCTGGCGGTGCATATTGGACCGCCCCGGCTTCAGGTGCCGTTGCCGGATACATGGCACTGGCATTTACTAATTCATCCGGCGGTACAATTAATACAGTGTCTTTAACTTTTGATGGAGAGCAATGGAGAAACGGTGGCAATGCTACTGCTCAAACCATGGGTGTACAATATGGTTTTGGTGCTTCATTTACAGCAGTAACTACATGGACAGGCGCAGGCACTGCATTTAATTTTACTTCTCCTGTGGCTACAGCAACTGCAGCAGCAGTAAATGGAAATGTAGCAGGAAAGGTTACAGGATTAGGAGGCAGCCTTACATCACTTGGTTGGGCAGATGGCACCACGCTTTGGTTCCGGTGGGTTGAAACAAACGATGCAGGAAATGATCACGGGCTGGCAATAGACGATGTTAGCTTTACTGCAACTATTCCTCCCGCTATTTCCAATACCTCGGATATCATAGCTAACACCGGTTTTTTATACGTAAGTAATATCAACTATACTACTTATCAGGGGGCAACGTTAACAACAGGCAACTCTGTTGAAGTGGGCCAGTTTGATATCCGTGATGGTGGCGGTGCTGCTGATGGCGATGCTCTTACAACAATACTTACAAATATTTCCCTCAATGTCGCTAACTCATCTTCATTAAGGCGTATTGCTATTTTTGATGGCAGTATCAATGTGGGTGAAGTAGCAGGTGGTGCCACAGCATCTTTCAGCGGCCTTAATTTGGCAGCAACAGACGATGGCACAAAAACTTTTTCTGTGAGGGTAAGTTTTCTTTCCTCTGTTACAGATAACCAGCAGTTTTCATTTACAGTAAGCAGTGCTACGGCTAATGGAGCAGGCTCTGGCTTTGCTGCAGGTAATGCAGGCGGTGCTGCAACATCTACAGCAGGCGATAACAATAAGATTGAAGTAACAGCATCTGATCTGATATTTGATGTTGATCCCTCTACTGTTGCAGTGAGTTCAATAATGACACCCAGCCCAACAATTGTTGCAGTGGATGCCAATGCAAATACAGACCTTGATTTTACAGGAACTGTTTCTTTAACAACCACAGGTACTTTTGATGGTGGGGCCACTACCAGCGAAGCTGCGATAAATGGCACAGCTACATTCGACAATTTAATTTTCTCTGCCGAAGGCACAGGCGTTACCATTGAAGGTAGTGCCACTGGTGTAAACGCAACGGGTAACAGTGTTGCTTTTAATGTTACCAATCCACAGCCTGATATAAATGTTCAGCAAGCTGGTAACGATATATTGAGTGGCGGCTCTTATGGTTTTACCAGCCAGGTTTCCGGCACCAGTTCATCAGCTATTACATTCACTATTCAAAATGTTGGGTCTGCTGTTTTAAACCTTGATGGTTCACCCGATAAGGTAAACATCAGTGGCGCTAATGCCAACCAGTTTAGTGTAAACGAAACCAGTACTGCTGCAACAGTAGGTGTTGCTGGCAGCACTACATTCACCATAACTTTCAGCCCAACCAGTGCCGGGGCCAAAACTGCCACAATCAGCATTGACAATAATGATACAAATGGTGGCGAAGACCCTTATACATTCACTATTAATGGCACATCGATTGGCAGTACCAGTGCAGTTATTGCCAACACTGTTGGCTATGTATATTCATCTGATATTGCTTACGCATCTTTCCAGGCTGCTTCCGGATTAACCACAGGCACCTCAGTTGGGGTTCAGGGAATTACTTATTCAGATGGTGCAGATGCTGATAACCTGCCCACTATTATTACCCAGATAAATTATGTTATTAACGGTTCTGCTGCCATCAGGACTGCTGCCTTATTTGATGGTGCCAGTAATGTTGCTGAAGTAGCGGTTAATGGAGCTGCTTCCTTTGCTTTCAGCGGCTTAAACATTTCTGTAGCCGATGAAGGCTTTAAAGACCTTGAATTAAGAGTTACATACCTGGCAACTGTTACAGATAACAACCAGCCAGAGTTTGTAGTTGTCAATACACTTTCTGATCCATCCGGCACTTCTTTTTTACCATTTGATCCGGAAGGAACTTTTTCAAGTACAGCAGGCGATATAAACAGGATAGAAGTAACAGCCACTGGACTTGCCTTTGTACAGCAGCCAACAACTACAGCTATAAATGTTGCAATGGCGCCACCTGTTACGGTTTCTGCAAATGATGGTTTGGGCAACAGGGATCTTGATTTTGTTGAGCAGGTAAGAATAACTTCTAATGGAACATTGTCTGGTAGTGCTGTTGATATTGCTGCAGCAGCCGGGTTGGCAACATTCAGCAGCCTTACACATACAGCAACCGGCGATGATTTTACATTAAACGCAGAAAGAACAAATACACTAGACTGGGATATTGCCAGCAATACATTTGATATTACTTTAGTATCTGCTGCAACTGACTACTTCCGCTCAAACGTTACCGTTAGTGGCGCATGGTCTGATGCAGCCTCATGGCAATCTTCGCCAGATGGCAACGACCCATGGATAAATGCTACATTAGTACCAGATAGTATTGCTAATACAATTACCATCCGGAATGGAGATACAGTAAATATAACAAGTGCGGTATCAGCAGACCAGATTGTGATTCAAAATGGAGGTAGCCTTGCAGCAAGGGCTGCAGGAACATTTACATTGAGAAATGGTACGGGTGATGATATTACAGTTGAAAATGGAGGTACACTTGTTTATAATAAAGCCACTACACCAGTTGTTTTCAGCACAGCTACCACCACTATCAGGATAAGTACCGGTGGCATTCTCAGTGCACAAGCCTCAGGTATTACAGCTAACGGTTCAGGAGTGCATACAGCTAACCACATTTATGAAAATGCATCTATCCTTGAATGGAGACTTGCAGGTGGCACACCTTCTGGTTCGGGAGTTACTTATTTCCCTAATGCAAATGCAGCTACAGTGCCTATTTTGCGTTTTTCATCAACAACAGGTGGCGCAGTAGGTGGGGGAACAGCAACAGTGGTTAACGGTAAGCTGGAAGTAGCAACTGGTATTACCATTTCCTTCACCGGAACTGGCGCCAAAACATTTAGAAATGGTATTATTGGTGCAGGTAATGTAATCCAGGTGGCTGGTACAACTGGGCAACTTGTAATCAGCGGCGCTGTTGCAGAATTAGGAGGAGCAGGCAGTATCACACTTGCGACCAATGGGCTTTCAATAGGAGCAGCTTCCACTACTTCGTTAAGTTCAAATAAAACAATTGCAGGAACGGGTACTACTAATATTGCAGGTGTATTAAACCTTAATGGCTTTACTTTGACATCAGTAGCTATTGCTGGTTCAGGTACCATCAGCGGTTCCGCTGCATCCGGCATGGTGCTTAATGCAACAAGCACATTAAACTTTACACCTGGTTTCCGTACACTGAAAGATCTGACTGTAAATACAGGCACTGCTACTTTAGGTACGGCACTTGACATTACCGCAGGTGCTTCTGCAAACACTGCAGGCACTGTAACAGTTGCACCCGGAGCTACACTGGCAACAGCTGGCAACCTTACATTAAGATCAAATGAATTTGGAACAGCAAGAATAGGAACAGGCAGCGCAGGTGGTAATTATATTACAGGTAACGTTACTGTTGAAAGATATCTTCCTAATAATGGTTTCCGCTCATGGAGGTTATTGTCTGTACCAACAACAACAAGCCAAACAATAAGGCAGGCATGGCAGGAAGGTGATGTTAATCCATTACCAAAAGATAATAACCTTGCCAACCGTGGTACACAAATAACCGGTGTCTTCAATACACAGGCCGCCGCTGTAGCAGCGGGCTTCGACAGTACATCAGTACAGGCAGCCATGTTAAGATGGAATGGCACAGGCTGGAGCAATATCACCAGCACTAACCAGCCTATTAATAATTTCAGTTCTTACTTCCTGTATGTACGTGGAGACAGAAGCCAGACCGTAACTGGTTCTATAAACAATGCTTCTGCCACCACTTTAAGAACTACCGGCACCGTATATACAGGCGACCAGGTGGTAACTGTACCTGCCAGTAGCTTTACATTGGTACCAAACCTTCATGCATCTGCTATCGACTTCAGCGGTCTTACAAGAACTGGTGTAAATAATTCATTCTACATCTGGGATTCCAAAAGACAAAGCGGCAGCAGTCTTGGTTCTTACCAGACATTTAGCGGAACTAACGGTTACCTCTGCATGCTGAGTGGCGGCAGCTATACTCTGGGTCAACCAAATACAACGATCGAAAGTGGCCAGTCTTTCTTTGTAAGCGGCGGTGCAGGTGGTAGTATCACTTTAAATGAGTCTGCAAAAATTGCCGGCGGCGCTAACCTTGGGTTCAGGCCTGTAACACCGGCTAACAGGCTGGTGAAAATTGACAGCAGGCTGTATGCAGGCAATGAAGTTGCTGACGCAAACGTAGCGGTATTTGATAATGCTTACCCGGCAACTGTTGGCAATGAAGACGCATTGAAATTTACTAACATAGGCGTAAACTTTGCTATTACCCGGGACAGTAAAAAATTAGCCATTGAAGGAAGGCCTGTTATTTCAGAATCTGATGTTATACAATTTAATATGTGGAATTTGAAACAACAGCAGTACCATTTTGAATTTGTACCAAGTAATATGGGTAGCCAGCAATTAGAAGCAGTATTAGAAGATAGTTATTTGCATACAAGCACTCCTGTTAGTTTGAGTGAAAATACTGCTGTGAATTTTGTAGTTGATGCAAACCCTACTTCTTCCGCAGCCAACAGGTTCAGGATTGTGCTTACAAAAGCAAGACCATTGCCAGCTATTACAAAAACAGGTATAGCGGTATCGCCAAACCCAGTGGAAGGAAGAATAGTAAACCTGCTGTTTAAAAACCAGGAAGCAGGAAAATACAGCGTAAGGCTGGTAAATATTTCCGGTCAAAGCATATTTGCAAAAACAATTGCACATACAGGTGGCAGCAACACACAATTAGTAAGCCTGCCCCAGGGCCTAGCAGCTGGCACTTACAAGGTTGAAATAATTTCTTCCGGAAAAACAAAGACAATTCAGACGGTATTGGTTAAGTAATAATTTGGTAGAAAATTGGATAAAAAAAGCACCTCATAAAAGGGGTGCTTTTTTATTAAAGCAGCATAAAACAATTCTTAACAGGGAAAGTTTATCCCTTTAAAGGAAAACATTAAAAAACAAGCAACTAAAAACTACACTTACTCATTTTTTGAATTATCCACATTTAATCTAAAAATGTAAATAGTTCTTCTTTTTGCTGCATTATCTGTAGAAAAACTCAAAATAATTGCATAAATTACATCCCGAAGCAATGTTATCCTGTTTTCCGGTTTTAATTATCCCTGCCATAATTCTTTGGCACACAATACGCTGTATTAAATACTCAGGCCAAACCGCAATTGCATCACAATAACGGGCAACGAAGAAGGTATGAACACAGTCTGTATTCAATTGTTGGTTGTGGATAGTTCGTAACAAATTAATAACCGAGTGAGCCTGATTTTTGAATAACTGTGAGGTACTTTTGCAAATCCAATCCCTTTGATACCGAGTTGGTAACTCTATTACTTTGGAAGCCCAGCAATTGCCTGTCTGTTAATTAATTACGTTAGGTTTAAAAACTTTGCAATGAAAGAATTGTACACTTCATGTATTCTATTTTTAAAAAGGGCAAAACGGCTGTATGCTTTTATTATACTACTGGCAGTTTCCGGCGCTTCAGTTGGACAGATCAGTTTAACAACTATACCTCAGTCTTACGGTGAAGATTTTAATAGTTATGCCGGCACTGCTGTTTCAATTCCAACAGGCTGGACAGGATCAAGCACTAATTATAGAGGAATTGGAGACGGTAGTGGTAATTCTGGCGGTGCCTGGGCACTAGGCACTGGTGGAGAATACTGTTTAGGCAGCCTATATTCAGGTACCAATGGAGAAATTACCTATTCTGTAAGTTTTACAAATAATACCGGTTCAACAATCACATCTCTAACAATAGCGTGGAATTACGAACAATGGCGATATGCAAATACATCTGGTTTAAATTGTACTGCCACCGGAGCCCTTGCTGGAAATACTACCATTGACGCACTGGACTTTACTGGAACTGCCAGCGGTACAAATGCAGTTGTAACAACCACGCCTGTTGCGTCTTTTACACTTACCGGTTTAAGCATTACGAACGGTAGTACATTTGGCATTTCCTGGATTACAAATGGAGCCGCCGCTTCTGGAAGTGATAATGGCGCAGGCATAGATAACTTTTCTCTTACTGTACCTACTCCTTGCACTAATCCATCTATTGGTTCAGGCCCAATACCTGCAACACAACAGGCATGCCTTAATCTTGCGCCAACAAATATTGTTATCAGTGCTAGTGGCACGACCCCAACATACCAGTGGTATTCAAATACTGTAAACTCAAACTCAGGAGGTACAACGGTTGGAGCTGCCAATGGTGGGCAAACAAATACTTATACCCCACCAACTACAGTGGCAAACACTACTTACTATTATTGTATAGTTAGTGGTTGCAGCCAAACTGTAACATCCACAACCAGTGAGGTAGTAGTGAACACACCTTTAGCTGCAACTATATCCTATCCCAATACACCATTCTGCAGCAATGCAGGTACACAAACTGTGATAAGAACAGGTGCATCGGGAGGAACTTACGCATCAACCGCAGGCTTAACTATTGATGGTACTACCGGTGATATTAACCCGGCAACAAGTACGGCCGGACCTTATACTGTAACCTATTCGCTTGCTGCAACCGGCGGCTGCCCAATACAAACTGCCACTGCATCTATTACCGTAACGGCTCTTCCGGCTGCAACTATTTCATATCCTGCTGCAAGTTTCTGTAAAACAGCAGGTGCACAAACTGTAACAAGAACAGGTACAGCAGGTGGTACTTATACTTCGTTGCCTGCTGGTTTAACTATTAACAGCGGCACAGGTGCTATCACCCCATCATCCAGTACAGAGGGAGATTATACAGTTACCTATACTATGACAGCACCAGGTTTTGGCTGTACGGTTAATCAAACCACTACCACGACCGTTTCTATAAAAAGTACTTCAACAGTAGTTTCACCGGCTGCCACACAGGATCTGTCTCCCGGTGTAGATGGTACTA
>JAZKGV010000323.1:0-1527 GCA_040385725.1 Bacteroidota bacterium
TCTTTGTCTTTTTACTTCTACCAACTGCTCATCATTTGTTCTTTGAATAGGCTGTTTTTGTATAGTGTTTTTTTGCACAGGTTGTATTTCATTTTGCACCTGCTGTTGTTTAGTTATGGGTTGTTGATTTCTTATTGCTTCCTGTTTTTGCACTACAGGAGGGTTTGCTATTTCTGTTTTAGCCTTATCAACAGTGTTTTGTTTTACAGGTTGTTTTTTTATTGGTTGTGCATTTTGTACAGGTTCAACTTCTGTCTTTACAGCATCAGGCCTGAAAACCCTTACCTCATTTTTGTTTGTCAATGCTGTTTTTTTAACGCCATCATTATCAAAAGCCACCTGCCTTGGTTCTATCTTTTGCTTTATCACCCTTTCTACATCCTGCTGTGCAGGCCCCGCCACATAAGTGGTATTGTTATTTATTACGGTGTTATTGATGACTGTTACATTTTGATATTGATTTGTATTACGCACAGGCCTTTGATAATGCCTGTACACATACGGGTCATTTATATATTGCTGTCTTACAAAACGCCAATGGTTTACCGGCATACTATTGAAACTATAATTGAAACCAATACCAGGGCTTAGTGGTGCCCAGCCATAATAGCCATCATAGTTGCACCAACCTACCCATGCAGGTGCCCATTCGTAACCTGGCACCCATGCCCAGCCATAATTGTTTAAGTATGCCCAGCGGCCATAATGAAACGGAGCCCAACCCCAATTGTAATTACTCACCCACATCCAGCCGTAATTGGTGAACTGCCAATGGCCATTGGTGCTGTAAGGTTCAAAACCGGTTTCATTACTTATCCATACCTGGCCATAATCCGGATAGTTTACCCAACGCCCATACGGGCTTAACTCATTATAAAAAGTATTAAAGCTGATGCCGGCATTTATTTGAGACTTAGCCTCGTAACTGCCTGCCAGCATGAGCACCGTTACAAAAGCTATAATTATCTTTTTCATATTGTTTAGATTAATATTCTCTGTTAATGTTTAATAAATATCCGTGCCATATTGTGCAGGGGTTTTATAAAATTGACAAACGGAAAGCTGGTTGAAAAGCGGCCAGCATCAAAGAGCTTTCATTTATATAACATCTTCTCTACTGGGATGTTTGGGGCAATTTTTTACATTGTGCTTTCGTTAACAACAGGTTTGTAAACAGAATGTAAATTGTGCCAATGAAGGAAGTATTTATTTTTTTATTGTTGTTGTTATCAGGCCTCAGCAGTTTTTCACAAGCGTGGACGACTGAGCAATTAGATGAAGCCAATACAGCAAAAGAGTATGAATACTTAACTGACGAAGAACGGAACATGGTGCAGTACATTAACCTGTGCCGCCTGTACCCAAAACAGTTTGCAGTTAACGAAGTAAAACCTTACACAGGTATCAAAGGCATAAAATACAAAGGGTTTGCAAAGTATAAAGCCAGTTTAATAAAAGAGCTAAACAGCCGCCAGCCCTGTGCCGCTTTGGAGTTTGATGAAAATATGTATGATGACGCTGAATGTT
>JAZKGV010000323.1:1537-2125 GCA_040385725.1 Bacteroidota bacterium
GATTGCCGGGCGACCGCATCCAGATGATTCAGGGCGTGCTGCACATCAACGGAAGAATTGTGAAAAGAACGGCTATGCAGAGAACTTGTATTTTGGCAAGCAGGATGCAAAAACTATTGTACTGGAATGGTTGATCGATTGCGGTATTGCCACACTTGGCCACAGAAAAAATTGTCTTAATAAATTGTATGGTGGGTTTGCTGTAAAAGTGGATACGCATTATGAATATGGGAAATGTGCGGTAGGGGAGTTTGGGGAGTGAAAAACGACTCAGATAGGTTTTGTTTTTTTATCTTCACTCCATGCCAACAACAATTATACGAACCGATTCCACCAACAAAGATTTTATCGAATTAGTAAAAAAGCTCGATGCTGACCTGGCAAAGAGAGATGGAGATGAACATGCTTTCTATCACCAGTTCAACAAAATTGATATGATAAAAGAGGTGGTGGTTTTGTATGAAGATGATACAGCAATAAGTTGTGGTGCTATCAAGGAAAGTATGCCCGGCGGTATGGAAGTAAAACGCATGTACACCGTGCCTGCGGCAAGAGGTAAAGGTTTTGCTGGTAAAGTATTGGCTGAAT
>JAZKGV010000323.1:2135-3630 GCA_040385725.1 Bacteroidota bacterium
CTTTTTCTTTTATTAGGTTTTGGTGCTGAAATTGATGAATTTGAATTAGAAAATGAATTAGCAGCATTAGAACAAGAAGCATTATCAAAAGAAATGGCACAAATTGATTTACCAACTGTTCCTGCTCATCCAGTACCAACATATAATCAGCCAGCAACTGCTTCATCAAACAAAGCTAAAAGTGATCAATTGGCTGAATTAGAAAAATGGGCAGCAGAACTCGGCTACAATAAATGCGTATTGGAAACAGGAAAAAAACAACCGGAAGCCATCGCCCTGTATAAAAGAAGTGGTTATAAAATTATTCCGAACTATGGCCAGTATATCGGCATTGAAAACAGTGTTTGTTTTGAAAAAGCGATCCGTTAAACGGTTTCTTCAGCAATAGTTGGTTCTTTCTTTTTCCTTCTCCTCCCCAGCCAGATCATAAAACCGGTTACAGGCAGGCTTGCGGCAATAAGGCTTGCAAAGAAAGCTAGTATTTTTCCGGGTAATCCTAATACAGCACCGGTATGCATATCGTAATTCATCCGCACAATTTTATCAGCCACATTTGCTTTGTGAAATTCGCCGGCCCATGCACCTTTTGCCTGTAATTCTTTTCCCGTGTTTTGGTCGTAATGATAAAAATCAGAATCGTAATAAGTGCCCGGCTTGTGGTTTACCACTACTTCCACAGGATCGGTGTTTTCATCAGCAAAATAAATTCCGATACTTTCATCAGGTTTTATTTCAGGTAGGTGTTGTTGCCATAAATGATCGGCCATATTGGGGTAGGCGGCAACGGCAGTTGTGTCTGAAACGGGATGTTCATGCTCTTCCATTTGCTCACCAGCGCTGGTAACCCAGTAAGCTGATCTGGCAAACCATTCAAAGCCCCACACCAAACCAGTGAGTGCAATAAATATCGCAACCCATGTCATATAAAAACCCATCACATTATGCAGGTCATAATTTTTTCTTCTCCATCTTGCATTCCATTTAATGCTGAAGCGTTGTTTTCTTGCCGCTTTGTTTCTGGGCCACCAAAGTATCAACCCTGTTATCATCATCAAAACAAAGATTAACGTTGCAGAAGCAACAATAGGTTGTCCTATTTCAGCAGGTAACCATAAATAAAAATGCCCATCCACCATAATGCGGAAAAAGTCATCATTCATATTCTTGTGCTTTAACACTTTTCCGTTGTATGGGTTAATAAAAACTACTTCATAATTATCTGCATCATAGTAAGATGCCAATGCAGCTTTATTTTTTCCAGGGTATTCAATACCCAATGCTTCTTTTGAAGCAAGGTGCTTTTCAGCAATTTCTTTTAAGGCAGAGGGTGGGAGATAGGGTTTATTTTGCGCCTCTACCTTCCTGTAAGTTTCAGTAAGGCTTCTTATCTCTACTTCAAATGCCAGTATACAACCAGTGATGCCGAGGAATAAAACCACAAGCCCGGCGGTTAAGCCGAGCCTGATCGGGAGGCCCTGCGCGTCGACGACGACGT
>JAZKGV010000323.1:3640-9496 GCA_040385725.1 Bacteroidota bacterium
CTAAAAAACACACAAATAGCCCAGACGTTAGTCCGAGCCATAGGTGTATTTTTCCAATAATTTTTTTAAACGTCATTCTAAAACTTAAAACTTGTAGTTAACACTAAATCTTACGTTGGTTCCGGGTTCTGTTTGCCAGTAAAAATAACCGCCCCATGTGTATGGTGAACCGGAATAAAGATATTTATTAAGAATGTTATTTACCAAAACATTAAAACCAAGTTTGTTATTATACTGGTAGCTAACACCTCCATCTAACCGAAAATAATCGGGCAGGCTATTTTCTGAACCATCAAATACATACCATGGAGAACGCTTTGCCTGGAACTGGTAGCCTACTGAAAACCCCAAACCTGTTAAATTGCCTTTGTCAATTTTATAATTGAGCCATGCGTTTTGTACGTGGCGGCTTGAGCCAGGTACCTGTATGCCAATATTCTCTTTAATGGCATCTTTTGTTACTTTGGCTTCTGTAAAAGCATAGTTGATGATAACATCAAGGTTCTTTACGATCTGGCCCCTTATATCCACTTCCACACCTTTTGTTTGTTGTTCTCCGCCCTGGCGATTATAGAATCCTCCATTGGGATGTGGGTGGTCCATATCGGCTGTAAGCACATTCTTTCTTGTTATCTGGTATACAGAAACGGCTGTATTCCATTTCCCGTTCATCCAATCTCTTTTTACACCAAACTCCATGTTATTACCTTCAATAGGATCAAATGCTTTGCCTTGCCAGTCGCTGCCATAGTTTTCAATAAACGACCGATCATTTAATAAATAAACAGCGGTGTTTTTATCAATGGAATAGCTTACACCAACACGTGGAGTAAATTTGCTGTTGCCGAAATCCCCATTGTACACATCGCCGCTTTTTAAAGTGGTGTACCTGCCGGCAAGGGTTACCCTCAATTTGTTTTCAAAAAAACCAAGTTCGTCCTGTGCATAATAGCCGGTGTATTCATTGTAATAACGTACTCCTCGTTCTTTAATGTCTTTGCTTCTGTCAAATGTTGGTATAATGGTAGTGCCATACATTGGCGCATAGATATTGAAATCGGCAGTGCCAAGATTGCCGGCCTGGTTCCAGTCGTGGTAGTATTCTTTGGTGCTAACGTCGATACCTGCCAATATTTTGTGCGTAATAATGCCGGTTTTAAATTCGCCATTTACAAATGCCTGGCCTACTTTGGTAATACCGAGTACATCCCAACTGCTCATGCCTCTTTGCATCAAACTGTCGTTGTTGGCATCAAAGCTAACCGGCCACAAGCTTGCACCTTCCTGCTGGTAATTAAAGTAGGCTGCCTGTGCAGTTACTTTCCAGTTGCTGTTGAAGCCATGTGTAAAAATGAGTAATGCGTTGTTATCGTTCATTTTTGTAGCAGGAATATTTTTCTCTGCTGTTGTAAAATCTCTTGGCAGATCGGCATATCCTTTTTTTGAAAAAACATAATTAGAGCCAATTACATTCACTTGCGAAAACTGGCGTGTGTATTCAAGCGTTAATGATGTTTTATCTGTGAAAGCATATTTTAATACTGGTGCAATTGTATAGCGGTTGTTGTAATCAAACTGCCTGTGAGAGCCTTTTAATTGTCCCATTACATTTAAACGGTATTGCAGTTTCCCATTTTTTGATAACAGTCCATCAAAGTCGGCGGTGGTACGGTACAGGCCAAAACTTCCCAATGAAACAGCTACTTCGCCTTTGGTACGTCCGCTTGGTTTTTTTGTAACCACATTATAAAAACCACTTGGGTCGCCGTTTGCCAGCATAAAACCTGCAGGACCTTTTACAAATTCTATTCTTTCCACCATGCTCATGTCTTCTGTTAATGGCCCCCAGTCAGTACTAACGTTCATGCCGTTTCTAAAAGCACCTACATTGCTTCCTCTCATGGTTATCCTTGCATAATTATCCCAGTGTTCAATTCTTGTAGCACCGCTAACGTTCCGGGTTACACCTTCCAGCATGTCAAATATCTGCTGGTTGTAAATTTGCTTTGATGTTACCACCTGTATATTCTGCGGTATCTCCATCAAAGGGCTTTGCAGGCGAAGTGATGAGGATACACGGTTGGTTTTAAAACTGTTTTTATTGGCAATCACTACCACTTCATTCAGGTCTTTATTGGATAATTTGAGGTTAATATCAAGCGAAACAGTTTTGCCATTCTCAATAATTACAGCTTGTTCTTCATCTTTATGGCCTACAAGGCTCACTACTAAAGTGTAGTTGCCCGAAGCAATATTGTTTATTTCGAACTGGCCGTCGTTGTCTGCAACAGCGCTTTTTATAGTATTTTTAATTAATACAGTAACGCCTTCGGCAGGTTTTTTATCAACAGTAGTAATTTTCCCTTTAATTGTTCCGCCTGTTTGTTGTGCATGTACACATGCAAAAAATGCAAACAGTAATAAGAGAGTAGCAGTAGTTTTTTTCATTCTGTTATTTTGGTTTATTGTTTTAAAATACAGGCATAACATTAGCATGCATATCACCTTATGGTGAAATGATCAATGAATACCCTTTAAAAAATTATATTGGCAAACAGGCAGCAATCCCGGAAGGATCACAGCTACATCTTACATGTGTTGCAAAAGTATTTGTGTGAAAATGAAATAGATAAACGTATCGGGAAAACTGTTTACGCTAAAAGGAAAAACAGTTTTTATTTTTATGCAAAGTTTTCTCTTTTCAAAAGAGTGTAGGCTTTAGCGGCAGTTTATGAAATATCATTCCTGTTCTTACTGTAGTTCCTCCATTTTTCAATCACCTGTTGTATATCGGGAGGAAGATCGCTCTCAAAGTGCATTTGTTTTCTTGTAGTGGGATGTATAAAACCAAGTTCTTTTGCATGAAGCGCCTGCCGCTTACAAATGCCAAAGCAATTATCAACAAACTGTTTGTATTTGGTAAACACTGTTCCTTTTACAATTTTATCACCGCCATAAAAATCATCATTGAACAAAGGATGGCCGATGTACTGCATATGTACCCTTATCTGGTGTGTACGGCCTGTTTCCAGCCTGCACTCTACCAGCGTTACATAATTAAATTTTTCAAGCACTTTATAATGTGTGATGGCTTCTTTGCCATATTCACCATCAGGATAAGTGGTAAATAATTTTCTAAAACGTTGGTGCCTGCCCACATGTCCCCTGATAGTTCCTTCCTGTTCATCAAAATCTCCCCACACCAAAGCGATATAACGGCGATGTACAGTGTGGTTAAAAAATTGTTTGGCAAGGTCTGTCATGGCCTTTGATGTTTTGGCAAGAACGATCAGGCCGCTGGTATTTTTATCAATACGATGAACCATTCCGAAACGGGGAAGCTCGGTTTCTTCTATATTGGGATTTTGCTGTTGTAAATACCAGGCAATGCCATTTAGTAAAGTGCCATTGGGGTTACCACTGCCGGGATGTACCACCAGGCCTGCTGGTTTATTTATAATGATAATGTCATCATCTTCATAATGGATGTTAAGTTCCATTTGTTCCGGAACAATATCTGTACTCTCCGGGTCTTTGACATCATACACCGTTATTTTATCAAACGGTTTCACTTTATAGTTTGGTTTCACGGGGCAGTCGTTTACCAGCACAAGCCCGGTATCAATTCCTTGTTGAATTTTATTCCTGGTGGCGCCTTCTATTCTTGCCATCAAAAATTTATCAATACGCAAAGGTTCCTGTCCCCTGGTTATTTCAACTACCAGCTTTTCATAAAGGCCTTCGCCTTCATTCGCTTCACTGTCATTTATTTCCTCTTCCTGCATAAAAAAATGTATAATGTATGATTTCCGGTTGCTGATTTTTTCTCCATTGCCTCTTGTCTCTTGACTATTGACTATTGTCTATTGACTATTGACTATTGACTATTGACTATTGACTATTGTCTATTGTCTATTGTCTATTGTCTATTGTCTATTGTCTATTGTCTGTCTCTTATCTTTGCAAAATAAACGAATTGAATTGGATAAGCTGAATGTTATATATAAAGATCTGGGGCTTAGGAGTTACAAAGATGCCTGGGATTACCAGGAAAGCCTGTTGCAGCAAAATGTAAAGGTGAAGAGCTATTTAATGAACAGGGCGAGGGTATTGACTGGCGCAGCAGTAAATGACGCTGTGGTTGATGAAGAAATTGCTTCGGATACAACAAGTTACTTTTTGTTGTGTGAGCATCCGCCTGTTTATACCTTGGGTAAAAGTGGCCATATAGAAAATGTATTGATCAGTGAACAAGAGATGCAACAAAAAGGAATAGAATTTTATAAAACCAACAGGGGGGGAGATATTACTTTTCATGGGCCAGGGCAAATAGTTGGCTATCCCGTATTGGACCTTGAAAAATTATATACAGATATTGGCCGCTACCTGAGAGAGCTGGAAGAAGTGATTATTTTGACACTGGCTGAGTATGGTATTGCAGGCGAAAGAAGCAAAGGAGAAACTGGTGTGTGGATCGATGCCAACATTCCCGGTAAAGAAAGAAAGATATGTGCGATGGGTGTACGCTGCAGCCGCTGGATAACCATGCATGGTTTTGCATTAAATGTAAATACTGATCTTTCTTATTTTGATAATATTATTCCCTGTGGTATTGTAAACAAGCAGGTAACATCAATAGAAAAAGAATTGCAACGTAGTGTTGATATGCAGGAAGTGAAGGAGAGGCTGAAGAAAAATTTTGAGCAGGTTTTTATCTCAGTACTAAGTACTTAGTACTGAGACAGGAGCAATTTTATTTAAAGCGCTTTTTTATCTCCTCTGGCGGGATACCATATTTACCTTCTCTTGGAATATAAAACTGGTGCTTCTCTTTTATCACACCATTTTCATACAGTTTAAAGTAAAACCAACCAGCGTGTAAAAAATTTACTTTCTCAATAATAAGGTATGGTTCAGTTACTTTACTAATTTCAAAAACAGGTTTATCATTATCATCAAAAAACTTAATGGAGTATTTTGAAGTGGCAGCATCCGGCAGGTCAATAATAATGTTGTTGTCTTTGCCTGTAAAAATATACCTGCTGGCAATAAAACCTGGGGTGCCTTCATATTCAGGCTGTGTTTGTATACCCGGCGATATTGAACTAAAAGTATCAATAACAGGCTTGTATGATTTGGAAAAAATATAGCTGCCACCTGCAAAAGCTACAAACACACGATAAAACATATTGGTGGAAGGAGCCTTGCTGTCAACAAACCCATTTTCCCTGTTATTTGGCTCCAGTACAGAGCCAATGCTGGTGAAATTTTTTAAACTGTCTGCTGAGCGCTGGATATTAATGGCAGTAATGGTGGCACCATAAGTAGCACGCCAACTGATAATTACTTTATTGTTGATATTTTTTACAGAGATACGTGGCAGTGTGTCCTGTGCATAGTTGTTTATACTAATGGCAAGGATAAAGAAGCCGGTAATGTACAGTGGTTTCAAAAGCATTTTTTCAAAAAAGATATTTGGTTGCCTGACGTTGCAAATATAAAGGCAATGAGTTTTAGTTAAAAAGTTAAAGTGTTTTTTGGCAAAGATAAATTTCCCTGCAGTCCACCGGTATGTACACAACATATTTTACTGCCATGTAAAAAAAAATCTTTTTCAATCAGATCCATCACGCCATACATCATTTTTGCAGTATATACAAAGTCTGTTGGCAATTGCTGTTCGTTATATAATTCATTCATGAATGCAATAAGTCCGGGTGTTTTTTTTGCATAACCACCAAAATGGTAATTGTTTTCAACATGCAATTGTTGGTTGTTGAATTTTCCAGCACTTAAAAAACTAAGTCTTTGTTCAATATCATTCAATCCTTTTAATACAGGAAAAGCAATTATTTT
>JAZKGV010000324.1:0-11099 GCA_040385725.1 Bacteroidota bacterium
TTGACAATCGCTCAAAATCGTATTGATCAGAGAAAAATTGAGAACAGTAAAAAGCAGCTGATCACCACATTTTCTTCAATACATGCTGGTATGGGAACAGTATGGTTAACGCCACAGGCCAATGAACATTATACCGCTGTGCTTGATAACGGCTTCAGTTTTTCTTTACCATCAGCAGTACCGACAGGAACACTGTTACGCATCAGTAATCAACCGGCATCAGACAGTATCAGCATAACAATAGACGCAAGCCCTGATCTTTATAATAAAAGCTATTATTTTAATGCAACGGCAAAGGGTATCAGTTGTGCTTTTGCAACCCTCTATCTCAAAGACAAACCTTATTCCTTCTCTGTTTCAAAAAAAGCTTTTCCTTCCGGTATCTGCAGGTTCACCTTGTATAATGATGATCGTTTTCCTGTTAATGAACGCATCACTTTTATCTGGCACCACGATGCACTTACCTTAAACCTGCTGCCGCACAAACCGGTTTACAAAACAAGAGATAGTGTTCATCTTTTACTATCAGCAAGTAATATATATAATGAGCCATCAATAGGCACTTTTTCTATAGCAGTGATCGATACAGGGCAGGTTCAATATTCCCGTAACAGGGAAAATATTATCAGTTATCTGCTGCTTAGTTCAGATCTGAAAGGCAAAGTAGAAGATACGTGGTACTATTTTGATAGTTCATCAGCATTGGCTGCAGAAGCGCTGATGCTTACACAGGGCTGGGTTAGTTACGATCGTTTTATTAGTAAACCTGTATTTGAGTATGAAAAGGAATTCATGATAAAGGGCAAGGTTACCAACCTGCTTAATAAGCCTGTTGCTAATTCCGGTATTGTGTTGTTTGGTAAAGATGGAATGGCCAATCGTTTTTTCCTGGAAACAAAAACCGGTACAGATGGAAGTTTTGTGATTACTGATTTTCCTGTATTTACAACCGATAGTGCATATATGCTGGTAAGGGCATTGAACAAAAAGGGAAAAGCATTTGGTATTGGAGTGGAAATAGAAGAACCTTCTTTTCCACTAAATGAAATGGAAGATGCACGGGTAATTCAAAACGGGATATTGTATGATACAGCCATTACAAAATTTATACAACAACAATCGGTCATACAAGCAATACTGAAAAAAGATAAAAACACTTTGCAGGAAGTGATACTGAAAAGCAGAAAAAAGATAAAGGGATCTAAAAACCTGAATGAAGATGGAGGAGCAGACCAGGTGATCAGTGAAAGAGTATTGGAAAAAACGCCCAAACAAAATTTACTGGATGTGCTCTTGAGGGAAGTTCCGGGTTTTCATAAAGGTCCCTTGCCCAAAAATTCACTACGGGCATATAAAAGAAATGGAGACCTGGTAGTATTTATTATTGATGGCTACAATATTAACCAGGCTTATGACCCTGTTTCAGAAAGGTCAACAGCCTTTACAGATTATGTAGAATCTTTTTTACAATACATCACTGCAGAAGAAGTGGCAGGTGTGGAAGTGATGAATACAACAAAAAATGCCTTTGCATACGAAAAATATTATCGCATCTACAGCAATGCACAGATGAGTTACACTTTTATAGAAATAACCACTCATTCTGGTAATGGTGCATTTAATAAAAAGGTTCCGGGATCATATTTATACAAACCAGTGGCGCCTGTAATTTCAAAAAGGTTTTATTCGCCCCTTTATACAGCGTCAACTGATACCGGTATTCCTGATCACAGGACAACGGTTTACTGGAAGCAGGATATTATTACAAATGAAAAAGGAGAAGCTGATATTTCGTTTCCTGCTTCAGACAATCACAGTGGCTACCTGGTAATTGTACAGGGTACAGATCTTAATGGAGGATTGGGCGTAGCATATCTTTCAGTGCAAATAGAAAAATAAGTAATTGAGCGGAAATATAGGCAAATTCATCATTCTTTCACACAACGCACTGATCTGCCTGTACGCATCGCCGCAGGAACATTTACATTTGTATAAGCCTGGCTTGAAGAAGCACTGTTGTAAGAAAGCCTCCTGGCAAAGAGGTAACCAAACCTGTAGTCTGACCACCATTCACCATAGTAGCCCTGGCTGCCTGCAAAGTTGGCATCGGGCAGGCGCAGGCCACCCGGCAATCCTGAAAATCGGCTGCTGTTAGTTGCACCCGTATTGGGGGGCATCCATAAAGTAGTTGTTTTCATCCTGCCGCCTGACTGGCTTGTATTCCAGTCATCTTCAGTAGGCAGGCGCCATCCCACCGGTGTAAAACCACGGGGATCGGTCAATGCATAAAAGTTATATAATTTACCATAGATGGCGCCGTTAGCACTGTCGTTATTGTAATAACACCATGCACCAGTGGTAAGGTTTGCCCAGGTGGCAGAGTCGGTTACCTGTGGTATGGTATCGCCATTGCGGTATGTAACAATGTCAAGATTGGAAGGCATCCACGCCCTAATCAACCGTGCACTGCTATAGCCGGTACCGATAGCATTAGTGGCATAGGCTCTTACATAATAAGTGGTATTGGGGACCAGGTTGGTTAAGGTGCCTGAAAAACCTCCTGTGCCACCGTCTGAAACAGTAGTGTCACCTGAAGTGATAACAGGATCAGGCACACTATCCCAGCATATTCCCTTAACGGTTATGGGTGATCCGTTGGTGGAAGCATACCCACTGGCAACTGCAATACCATCTATAGAACCTAAGAAATCTGCATTACCTGTTAAAGTATTGATGCTTACATCAGGCACTTTAAGAGAGTCTGTAAAAAATAAATATTCGCTGCTATATGCAGTACCAAAGCTATTGGTGGCATACGCTCTTATGTAGTAAGTAGACCTGGGTAGTAAGTTTGTAAGGGCATCAAAGGAAAATGGATATTGAGGTGTGCCTTTTACTGTTTTGGTAGGCAATGTGATAGTAGGCATTCTTGCAGTGTCCCAGCAAAAGCCATGTGTTATGATAGAAAGAAAGTCGCTGCTTATACTGCCTGTTGCAGAAGCGGTAGTTGCCCGGATAGTGTCAACACGTACACTAACAACAGGCAACAGGTCAGCGGTGCTGGTAAAGCTTAATTCATTTCCATACCCTGTGCCAGTGCTGTTGGTTGCATACGCCCTGATATAGTATTGTGTATTAGGTAATAGGTTTCGCAGGTAACTGCCATAGTTGGCATTGCCACTACCGTCTGTGGTTAGGGTACCTGATGCTATTTCTGGATTTGTATTTACACTCCATACAACACCTTTGGAAAGTACCGGGCTGCCGCCATTTGCACTGATGCTGCCACCTGAAAGGGCGTAGTTGCCTGAAATGTCAGATACAGGGATGGTGGTAAGTGATGGGAGGGAAGCGGTAATGATCATACCGCTTGGTACAATAAAATTACTTCCTGTCAATACATGTAAGCTTGCTCCTGGTGCAATCACCTGTACTTTATCCAATACACAACTGTCGTTTGGTGCAGGGCTTATATTAATAACAGAACCTGCTGGTAATGTATCTGGAGGTACGGATAAAGATTGCCAGTTGCCAGCCTGCGTCCAGTATCCATTGCCGGTAAAAGTATAAGTTGTTTGAGAATAGCCTGCCATGGAGGCTAACAAGGCAAAAAAGCTGAAAAGGCAGTATTTCATTATTATTACTTGTATTGAATGCTAAGATAAATATAAAAAGCCAGAGGCGTTTTTGGTTAAGGCAGGTAACTGTTTTGAGGTGAATAATTCATAAACTTCCTTTCAAAGAGTAGAGATAAAATATACAACTGCCAGGTAATAATAGTCCAACATAGCGGCTAATTCTGAAAGCTTTCAGACCAAAGTATTTTGTTCGTTGACAGTACAGCGTTTAATAATTTACCAGCTTCCGCTGGCGCCACCACCGCTGCTGCTGCCACCGCCATAAGAAGAGCCGCCACTGCTCCCGGATGATGATGAACCACTGCTTCCGCCTGATGATGAATCGCTGCTGCCGTATGAAGAAGAGCCGCTGTAATTACCACCGGAATGATGATGGCCATGATGGTGATGGTCATGATAATAATGACCGCCATTGCCCCAGAACCAATTGCGGCGTGGATAAATATTATTGTTTACATACGTGTTGCCATAGCCGGGGTATATATTACTGCCACTGTTGTCGATGGTAAAAGCGGTTCGTCTCATTCGCCTTCTCCTTGCATCAGCAAAAAATGCCCATAAGCCAGCCCCGATCACAAGAACTCCAAACCCTTTGCTCATATAGTCTCCTATATCTGATTTATTAACCGGGTTACTTTGATTCAATGTCATACTTTCTTTTTCAGGTACCTGCACCTGGAAAGATGCAGAAGGAGAGATGTTTTCCGTAATGCGCTGCACAGCGCCGGAGATACCTTCATAGTAGCGCTGTTGTTTAAAGTTGGGAACAATATCATTATCAATTATGGATTGGCAAATATCATCCGTTAATATATCATCGATACCTTTGCCGGTAGCTATACGAACCTTGCGTTCCTGCTTGGCTACAAAGATCAGCACACCATCGTTCTTGTCCTTATCCCCGATCTTCCATTTATTAAAATAATGCAAGGCTGCTGCTTCTATACTATATTCTTCCCCGGTAACTACATCCGTAAGATTTTTATGAGTGATCACCACTATCACATGTCCGGAAGTATCCCTGTACTGCTGTATCTTCTGCGATAGCAGCGATACTTGTGCAGGTGTAAGTAAACCTGCAAAATCATTTACTGGAATAAATTGTTTGGGAGCAGGCTTGTAAAAAACATCTTTCTTTTTTTGCGCCGGCGCTGATAAACAAAAAAGCACACAAAGCAGGAGTAAAGAATAGCTCTTCATTGCTGTAAGGTATTTGGGCAATGAAAATACGACTATGCTTTATTTTAGAAAAATCAATTATACAAGTGCTGCCTGTGTTCGCTGTAAAATATCTTTCGCTTTTCTTTTGGTAATACTTTCATCGTTACCAGGCTTCCATCGGCGGCATAGTCCTGCTGGTATACTTCAAAATGATCATGCACGCCTTTTTTGCGAAGCTGGTTGTAAAATATTTTAGCATACTTCACCGTCTCTGCAATTAATTTGTTGAGTTTTGCGGCAGGTATTTTTTCAACAATGCTCATAGGGTGAATGCCGGCACGGTACAATGCTTCATTGCGTATCTTATTGCCTGAGCCGCTGAATATATCCTGGTCCATCAGTAAACCGGCAATTGTGCTTTTTGGTTTTTTCTTTATCAATGCTTTTACATAAGCCGGGTCAAAGGATGCACTTAATATATCGGTGCGCCAGTCGTATATTTCTTTTATTGGCTTAGCGAGCCTGCTTGCTTTTACTACATACCCGTTTATTTCAGCTTTGGTAAATTCGAGATAAAAAGAACGGTTCACTTTTTTTCTTTCATTTATTAATATGTCACCAAACAGGCCAAGGTGGATTTTCACCACACCGTTTGTAAACAGCAACAACAGGTGTTTGCCCCAGGTTTTTATATCCAGTAATTTTTTTCCTTCCAACCAGGCCGTGGGCATAGTGCCATAACCGCCAGCCTTTTTTACTACCTGGCTTTTAAAAGGCTGCAGTTGATGTTTCAGCAATAATATAGATGGGCCTTCAGGCATGATGAAAATTATAAGATGGTGAACAATGATGACCCTGTTACAAATACCATTCCCTCCCGGAATATAGTCCGCAAGTATGAAATTGATCTTTTTCTTTTAATGATTTGAGCAAACAATTCCTCACGACAAAGTTTTTGATATTGTTTTCCCGTTCAGATCCAACTGGCACAATTTTGCTGCAACAAAACTTAAAACAAGCAATATGAAAAAAGCAACAGATCAATCCAAAGAAGAAGAATTACAATCAGTACCTGACCTTAAACATGATACCATGGAGTTTGCAGCGTCCCGTGATGGCGACGACAAACTCGACTTTGATGATGATACTTATGAAGAAGAAGAAATAACTCCTGAAGAGCTTGACAACATGAAGGAAGGCAGTATAGAAGAACAAGGCTATGCGTTGGTAGCAGCACAAACAGACAAGACAGCAGATGAAGATAACCTGCCGGAAGAGAATTGGGAAGATGACCTGCCCGATAATGAAGGACCTGCGGATAAAACCACAGCGCTTGATCACCCGGAAGAAGATAATGATGTATGACCCCGACTGTAAGTTGGGAAAAAATGAAAAGAAATACTTACTCCACCACCAGTTTATAATTCAACTTATTATAACCAGTTGTTTCTTCCCACACACCTGTATTAGCAAGCCTTATTGAAAATTCGGGGCGGCTGCTGATAGAAGCATATTTATCAGGCATGTTTAACAACAGATCATATTCACCAGCCGTTACATCCGCAGGCAAAGTAAAAGTCTGTTCCAATGTATTGCTGCCGCTAAACCATTTGCGTATATCAGTAGTAAATACAAAAGTCTTAACAGCACCAGTACTGCTGTTTCTTAACAGCAACTGCACAGGCCGTGGATTAAAAGGAGAGGCATAACCAACATTATCTACATTGATGCTCACTTTAATGGCAGCACCGGTTTTTGCTTTTTTAGGAAAGGTTGCGTTCTTTAAAACAAAACGGTAGCCAAGATTGATTTTGATAGCCGCCATGCATCCACCCGTTTGCCAATCGTTATTCACTTCATTGTTATAATTGGCATTTAAAAAACTGTAGTGCATTTCTTTCATCTCTGTTTGCGCCCTGCCTGCGTTCTCACAATCATTTTGCGGACTGTAACTATCCATACAAGTTTCACCACCCACCACTACATATTTTGAATCCTGTTTTTTATAATTCCGTAAAGTAGTTACTACATTGTCATCACTGCTTCTTTCGCTGCTGCTGTTGCCATAATCTTCGTACGTGCCAATATCATTCGGGCCACTTAGAAAACAATCATTGTGAAAAGCAACCCTTGATTTATCTGATTCAGTAAAAGCTTCTGTTGCAGTTAATGCAGCAGATGACAGGCCGGCAGTGATGCCATATACAAAACGCTGCTTGAATTGTGGGTAACGCACCTGCACCATCCTGTCTTTTGGTAAAGCGTTTAGCAGTGCCTGTAATACTTCAAACCTGTCTTGTAAATTGTTGTCTAATAATTTTCCAACAGTATGATTGGAGGATGCATCACCAAAATAGTCTGTGTAATAATTTTCGCCCCAGGTGCCGATAAAACCCATTTGCAAACAGGCGATCACATCTGCATTTTGTGTAAGCAATGGCCTTAGCTGCTCAATATGATTTAATACAACAGCTTTTGGTGCATCGTTATATGGAGGGCAAAGAAAACCTTCGGGGCATGAACCTGCAGTAGCAGTGGTGGTGTAAACAAAACGTGGAATGAGTTTTATACCTGCTTGTCTTGCCGCATCAAAATCAGCTTGAAAATTACTAAGCAACGCAGCCGATAAAGGTTGATTGGTAAATCCATCCATTACAAAATAACGGAACAGCAATGTGCTGTTTACTTTGTAGTTGGCATTAACGATGCTGTGCTCAGTGCGGTAGCCTCTCAATGTATTCACATCTAAAGAAGTGTAGTTACTGGCACGGGTATCGGAGTAGCGGTAAAAGCCACGTTCAGGATTAGGGAAGTCGGTACTGACAGCAGTATAATTTACTGTGGTGGTTTGCGGATCGGTTGTTTGTCCACCTGCATTATTTTTTTTACAACAAAGCAAAGCAGTTAAGCAAATGGTAAGCGCCGTTAGTTTCATAAGCATGTTTTTATTTTGTATCATCAAAGTCAATTTAAAAAGTAGTGAAGTAATGAATGGAAGATAACGGCTTCTTCGATATTATCAGGCAGGTGATATTGTACTGCCGCATTAATGAGCGATCATCCTGCTCAATACTTCTTCTTTCTCCATCAGTTTTTGCAATAACACCACCTGGTTTTTCGCCCTTATAAAATTATGGCCGTCATATTTACTGCCATAGTACACATCATCATTAAGATAATCCGTTAAAAAACGCAGTGCCTGCATATAGATCATGAATTTACCGGCATACACAAAATGTGCTTTTTCATCTGCACTGAGTTCGTTGTTCATTTCCTGTAAATAACCATCGGCGATGGCTTTAAAATAATCATCCCTTATTTTGATCTTGCTGAAGTCTTTTTCTTCTTCACTTACCGGGGAGAGATAAGTACGCAGCATATCACCCACATCACTGATAAAATACCCGGGCATTACTGTGTCAAGGTCAATTACACAAAGCCCTTTGTCGTTTTCATCAAACAATACATTGCTGATCTTGGTATCGTGGTGGGTTACCCTTTTTTTAAAGGCAGGATTTTTTTCAATGCGTTCGCTTGTTGCAACAATGGTGCGGTGTTCTTTTAAAAATGTAATGGTTTCAGCGGCTTCTTTTATTCTTACTGTGTTGCCATCTGCAATGGCTTTTTCAAATTGGCGGTAGCGTAATGGCAGGTTATGAAAATCCGGTAAGGTGATTTGCAACTGTTCACAATTAAAACCATCCAGCAGTTTTGTAAAGCGGCCAAATTGTTTTGCGGCTTCATATGCCTGTATACTGCTGTTTACCACATCAATGGTATGTGAACCGGGTACAAAAGGAAACAAACGGAAATATCCTTCCTTATTGATATACAAGATGTCTTCCTGTTGCAAAGTTTTTTCCGGTGTTACAAATAAATATTCAGGATGATGTTTTGCAAGGTAATTGCCAATAAGCCTGATGTTGATGGCAATATCTGCAGGTGCTTTAAAAATATTGTTATTGATACGCTGTAGTATCAGTTTATTACTGCCTGAATTAATTGTCCAGGTATGATTGATCAACCCGGTACCAAATGGTTTTACTTCCACTTCGTTGATGAACCCGTATGCATTGAGAATATTTTGCAGCATATCATTGTTTGTGATAACCGCATAAAAATATACAATGCAGTTTGTTTAAAAATGTGCAAACGCTTGCGGAGACTTTCTACTTTTTGTCTTGATACAAAAAGTAGACAAAAAAATCAAGACGGAACGATATACAGCCCGTTCCGTCAGGCAGCTATGTTGAGCAATTGTACTACTGTAGTTTGTGCAGCAGTAATTCTACTCTTTGATGCCGGCAGTTTTAAGTATAGAAAGCAGTCTTTAATTTTTTAGCTTGAGAATTCGGTATAAAAATTTTTAGGCATGCATTATCTGCATTTAGTTTCCACCAGTAACCGGGTTAGCCGCCTCTTTTTCTCCGGTACTGCCGCAGGCGGTATTGAAAAAATGCGGAGCATATTTTTTCAAAGGTGAAAAAGCAGCGGCGTTCCGGTTATCCCGAAAGCTTTCGGGACCCACCGGCAGTGGAGGTGAATCAATGAATTATATAAACATGAATAAAAGGTAAAAGCGTTGCGTTACTTCCCATCATGTAGCACCAACTGGGATTCTAAAATGATCTTATAATAAGTAGCATTGTTATTATCAGCATCGCCATTCGATTTTTGCTGTAATAATTCTATCAAAGTTTCAGTAGCCTTTTGTCCCTGCTGGTAAGGAAATTGTTCAACAGAAGCCATTGGCGGGAAAGCAGTATAATTAGTAAGCGGAAGGTTGGCATAGCTTACAAAACAAATATCCTTGTTGATCTTCAGTTTCATTTTTCTTGCTGTTTGCACTGCATCCAGCGCTACATAATCATTAAACGTAACAATGGCTGTAGGCCTGCGTTTACCGGTCAATAATTTTTCTGTAGCAGCGATCACGCCTTCAGTTGTAAGGTCGCAGTTAACAACCATTGCCGGGTCATATTTTAACCGGCTCTTTGTCATGGCCTGTATGTATCCGTCTAATCTTTCTTTTGAGGCAGGCAGTTTTTCAGGGCCGTTTATCATGCCGATAATGCGGTGCCCTTTGCTGAATAAAAAATTAATTGCCTGCACTGTTCCATTGATCATGTTGCAGGCAACATAATGTATGTTGGGTATTTTTGGAATGCGGTCGAAGAAAACAATAGGAATGTTATACCGTTGCAACGCTTCAAAATGACTATAGTCACTTGTATTTTTTGAAATAGAAATTAAAAGCCCATCCACACGGTGCTTCTTCATTGTCTCTATCAGTTGCTTTTCTTTATCAACACTGTCGTGGCTTTGGCCAAGCAGTACCGTGTAGTTGCCTTTGTGTGCAGCATCTTCAATACCACTGATAGCGGCAGAAAAAAATGCTTCACTCAGTTCCGGCAATATCACGCCAATAGTAAATGTTTTTCCCTGCTGAAAGAAAATAGCAGTTTGATTGGGCTCGTATTGTAACTGTTTTGCCAGTTCCTGCACCCTTGTCTTTGTCCGGAGGCCAATGCTCTTATGGTCATGCAATGCCCTTGATACGGTGGAGACAGAGATGTTAAGCTGCTTGGCTATTTCTTTTATGGTAGGCAATTGATTTTTCATGTAAATAAGTAAAATGTAAGATAGAAAATTTGTGCAAACGTTTGACTGATTATTACAAACGTTTGACTAAATCCGCCACCGGTTACAGATATTGCGGTATGCAATAGTATGCCTAATTTCCATCGCAATGTCAATAATAACAAATACTGCTTCTGCCAAACGGCTGCTTTCTCTTGATGTAATGAGAGGATTGATAATGCTGTTACTGGCTGCTGAAAGTTGTATGCTGTATGAAAGTTTGCATGAATTAAAATGGAACGGCGTGGCAGGTTCTTTGGTGGAGCAGTTCTTTCATCATCCCTGGCATGGATTACGTTTCTGGGACCTGGTGCAACCGGCGTTTATGACAATGGCTGGCTCTGCCATGTTCATTTCTTATTATTACAAGTCTCAAAAGGGTGTGAGCTGGCAACAGAATTTTAAACACATAGTCATCCGCTGTTTTAAATTATTTATCTGTGGCACGGCATTGCATTGTGTGTATTCAGGTAAACTGGTATGGGAATTATGGAATGTGTTGACACAATTATCATTCACCACTATCATAGCTTATCTCATTATTCGTCAGTCAGCAATATTTCAAATTATATTTTCAATTGGCTTGTTACTGTTGACAGAAATTTTATACCGTTTTGTTTTGATGCCAGGTTTTGATCAACCATTTGTTACCGGTCACAA
>JAZKGV010000325.1:0-4709 GCA_040385725.1 Bacteroidota bacterium
AATGCTGAACAAGAGGGGCATGGGCATTAATTAAATTTTCCGTGATCGGATGAGAGAAGATAAATCTTTAAAAGAAATCACTATGGCAAAAAGTGCAAAATCAAAAACAGCAGCTGTAATAAGTGAAGAAAAAGATAAAGTAATACTTATTGGCAAAACAAAAGTAAAGACCACTAATCTCAATAAATTGTACTGGCCTGAAGAAGGTATCACTAAAGGCATGATGATAGACTACTATCAATCGATAGCGGACTATATACTTCCCTATTTAAAAGATAAACCGCAATCGCTTAAAAGAAATCCAAATGGCATTTCAGACAAAGGTTTTTATCATAAAGATGCCGGGGAACAAGCGCCTTCATGGGTAAAAAGTTTTCCCATTTACTCTGACTCTTCTAAAAAAGAAATTGATTATATCATTTGTAATAATAAAGCCACTTTAGCTTATCTTAATAACCTGGGATGTATTGAGATCAATCCCTGGCATTCAACAATAAAATCGCCTGATAAGCCGGATTATTTAATACTTGATATTGATCCTTCTGCTAAAAATACTTTTGACCAGGTGGTGGAAACTGCGTTGGTAATAAAAGATGTATTGGATAAAGCCGGGGCCACTGGTTTTTGCAAAACTTCAGGGGCAACCGGTATGCATATTTATATCCCGTTAGGAAAAAAATATTTGTACCAGCAGGCAAGGGATTTTGCGGAGATAATCTGCATCATCGCAAACGAACAACTACCCTTTGCAAGCATGGAAAGAAATTTGAAAAAAAGGGGCGACAAATTATATCTCGATCATTTACAAAACAGCCGTGGGCAAACTATAGCAGCACCATACAGTGTAAGGCCATACCCAGGTGCAACGGTATCCACACCATTACTGTGGAAAGAAGTAAAAACAGGTTTGCACCCTTCTGACTTTGATATTTTTTCTGTTGCAAAAAGAGTAAAAAAAACAGGAGATATTTTCAATGGAGTAATCGGCAAAGGCATCGACCTTAATAGTTGTCTTAGAAAACTATCAACTTAAATAAAAAATAACATCGCTAATTAATCTTATCAGCGTCTATTTCGTTTACTACTTTTTTGGGTGGATCCTCTCCCATTTTCACACCCAGCAATTTGCCCCAGGGTTTTAATGGCCCTATCCTGTCGAATATAATTTTGCAAATGGCAATAAAAGGAATGGAAAGAAACATTCCTGATACTCCCCACATAGCGCCACCCATCAGCACAATAATAATTGATACAAAAGCATTCACATCAACTTTTGATGCAACGATCTTAGGCACTAAAAAATTATTATCGATAAACTGTATCAATAAATAGCTTCCTATAACCAGCAACGGTGTGGTGAGGCCGCCGTCTCCTGCAACTATTGAAAGGATAACCGGCAAAGCAATCGCAATAAGGCCGCCGATGTAAGGTACCAGGTTAAGTATCGCCCCGATCACACCTATCAGCACCGCATATTTCACTCCCAGTATAAGCAGAGCAGTAGAATTAAGCGTTGCTACAATTACCATTTCAATTAATAGTCCGCTAATATATTTTTGTATAGCGTTCTTTGTTTCGCTCAATATCTCCGCTACTTTATTTTCATATCTATCTTCAAAAACCTCGTAGAAAAAATTAAGAAACAAAGGTTTGTAATAAAGGATAAGAAAAATATAAATAGGCAGCAATACAAACACACTGATGACACCCATTAAAGACCCAAGCATACCTGTTAAAAAAGGTTGCATATTTTTTTGAGTATTCTGCAATGCTGCATTTTGCTTTGCTTTCGAAAAATTAAAAGTTGACTCTACCCAACCCTGGGCTTCACTTATAATCTGGCTGCCACGTTGTTTAAGTTGTGGGGCCATTTCTGTAAAATTACTTACCTGGGAAGAAAGAAAAATGATAAGGCCGGCAAACACAATTGCTGCCAGCAATACGGCAATGCCAATGCTTACCGGCTTGGGAATGCGCCATTTCATTAACCGGTTAACGATTGGATTCAATAAAATAGCGATCAATGTGGCAAAACAAACCGGCACCAGTATATCCTGCAACAGTATAAGAATATAAACAAATAAACAAAGCCCCAACAATACAGCAGGAGCTTTTATATAAAACGGATGGCTTACCTGCACCTTTACTCCCTCTGAGTCAGCGGGTTCATCTTTACCCGTAATTTTTTTAGGAAATAAAATATTAAAAAAGCCCATGCTCCTATTTTTTTAAGTTTTAATTATCCGCCTCCTCTTTATTATCTTTTTCAGTCAGCTTTTTTGCCCTGGCGATTGAATCCTTGATCCGCTTTTTTTCCTTTTTCTTAAAATACCCTCTTAATAAAAAATTATTCTTTGCCGCTTCCATATTTTCCTTCAATCCCTGTGCAGCTTCATCTGCTGTCTTTGCTGTTTTTTTTGCATTGGTAATTGTCTGCTCAATATCATCAGACATTTTAGTATTATTCACCAGTTTACCCAATGTTCCCTCTCCCTTATTTACTTTATTAAAAATATTTGCAAGGCTTCCTGATAAGGTGTCTATATTACTTACAATACCTTCTATTTTCACACTTACTTTTTCAACTCTTGACATTACTTTATCCATATCCAATGGATTAATAGCAATAAGTTCAGCATTGTTTTTTATAGGCTCAGCATTCAGTTGCCCGGGCAATATCTGGATCAGCTTATCTCCCATCAATCCATCAGTGCTTATGTTTGCCCTGCTGTCTGCTTTTATAAAGGGCATTATTTTTTTCTGCACTGTTATTTCCACTCTTACGGTGGTATCATCCACCAGGTCTATCAGTTCAACCACGCCAGCATTAATACCATTAAAGCGAACGAAAGCACCTTCCTTTAAACCGACAACAGTACGATAATTGATATGCAACCGGGAAGTACTTTGAAAAAGATTTTGCTGGCTGCCAATAAAAAAAACCAGCAGCAATGCAATGCCAAATCCCACTATTACAAAAATCCCGGTCTTTACTTTTTTTGAAGTATCTGCTTTCATAAAATATCAAAGTTTAAAAAATGAGTTTACCCTTTCGTCGGTTGAATTTTCCAGTTCCCCGTAGGTGCCTTCAGCAATATATTTTCCATCGCCCATTACCACTATACGGTCTGCCGTTAGTTTGGCACAATGCATATCATGGGTAATGATAATGGAGGTTGATTTGTATCTTTCCCTTACCTCCAGTATCAGGTGGCTTATTTCCTTTGAGGTAATAGTGTCAAGCCCGGTGGTCGGTTCATCGTATAAAATGATCTCCGGGTTTACGATCAATGTACGGGCAAGCCCCATTCTCTTTCTCTGCCCGCCCGAAAGATCCGAAGGCATTTTATCCATCGCATCTGACAGGCCTACAGCATCCAGCACTTCTTCGGAACGGCGTTGTATTTCTGCTTTATCTTTTATTTTTAATGCCGCTTTTAAAGGAAAAGCAAGGTTCTCTCTTACAGACATAGAATCATACAAAGCAGCACTTTGAAAAAGAAAACCCATTCGTGTACGCAATTCCTTTAGTTCCTCTTCTCCCAATTCCCCTACTTCATTGCCTAAAACTTTTATCGAACCTTCATCTGGCTCAAGCATACCGGCAATACACTGGATGGTTACGCTTTTCCCTTCGCCACTTCGCCCCACCACCACCAGGTTCTCTCCCCTGTTTACAGAAAGATCTATGCCTTTCAACACTTCTTTTCCGTTAAAAGACTTTTTAAGATTGCTTATTTCAATTACTTTTTCCATGCTGTTGATCTAAGTGTAAACAAATATGCTGGTTAACTGCACTGCGATAGCATCAACAATAATGATGGTGACACAGGACGCTACCACCGCAGCATTGGCTGCTGCGCCCACGCTTTCAGTGCCTTTACTTGCCTGTAATCCTTTATAACATCCAATAAAGCCGATACTAAAACCAAATACGATCGTTTTAATTAAAGCAGGAAAAAAATCGGAGAATACCAAATTGGCAAAAGCCTTGTTGAAGTAAAGCGTGGCAGTCATATCACCGTTCAGGTTAATCGCTACATAGCCACCAAATATTGACATGGCATCAGAAAATAAAACCAGCAATGGTATCATTAAAGTGCAGGCCAGTATTCTTGTAACCACTAAATATTTGGTCGGGTTAGCGCCTGATACTTCCATTGCGGCCACCTGCTCCGTTACTTTCATGCTGCCTAATTCTGCGCCAATGCCGGAAGCAATTTTACCTGCACATATCAAGCAAGTTATTACTGGTCCAATTTCCCTTAAAACAGAAATGGATACCATATCAGGCACCCATGATTCAGCGCCAAACTGTTTAAGTGTTGGCAGCGACTGCAGCGTAAGAACAAAACCCAAAACAAAACCGGTGAGCAATACAATATTCAATGACTTCACTCCCACCAGGTAACATTGCCGCATAAATTCATTCCATTCAAAGCCGCCCCTGAATATGTTCCGGACAAATGAGTTGAAAAATAGAACACTGTCACCGCCACCTTCAAAAAATTTTTTAATGCTGAGTGTAAAGTTTGCAATCATGCTATAGTATATATGAAAACTGTACCCAAAAAACACAAGTGGTGATTTATAAATAAAAAATCGGTGTAACAGGATGCAGGCAATCCCTACAATACAGTACCAGTAAAGATTCCATTGAAATACAACCGGTTTATTGCCTAGAGAATTTTTATACAAATAACAGAATT
>JAZKGV010000325.1:4719-10926 GCA_040385725.1 Bacteroidota bacterium
CATGCTTTTAAAAAAACATACCAGGTTAGGTTGGGCAAAAAAAGCTACAGTTTGCGACATTGCAATAGGATATTTCACACTTATTGCAGAATCAAATTATCATCTGAATCATCACTTGAATTATCTTTAGATGGGGATAGTTATTTTCACTTTTCCCCATCTTTATTATTAACAGCCGCAGTTTTCTTATCCTTATCCGTAACAGGGTTTATTATATTTTCCTTTGCCTGCCCATGAGGAAAGCCAGGAAAATCCTGGTCGATCTTATTGTCATTACTTTGTTGTACTTCCTCCTTTTTTGTGATAGGCTGGTTAGCGCTGTTTTTTTGTTTAGCAAAATATTGCCGGTTTCTGTTTGTTATCATGATAGAATTATTTTAATGAAGTATATCTTAAACTGTGCCATCATTGTGTGAACGGAAGTTTGGATAAATAAAAAATGACGGAAGTTTTTGTTGAAAGAAGGGTATGCAATAGTGTAAAATATTTACCGTATCAACTGCCCTGCAAATACCCATCAAGTAGAGAATATTACTCAGTAAAGCTTTGGAAAAGTAGCATACAAAAAATAAAACATTGATTTCTATTTAAAAAACAGGGCTGGTATTTCACTTACTATCATTGGCTTATTTGTTGAAGTGAGTTGATTATTCATTAACAAAAAAAATCGAACATGAAAAAGCTATTGACCGGAGCTGTAATTATCAGCTCACTATTTTTAATTTCCTGTGGTGGAAACAACACAGATGATACCACTACAACCACCGACACTGCTAAAATGGATGCAAAAGAAGTTGCAGAAGAAAAAAATGACAAAAAAATTGATAGTGCCGGAGACATGAAAAGCGATGCTGATTTTGCAGTAAAAGTTGCAGATGCAGGTATGCTGGAAGTGGCATTGGGGAAACTGGCTTTAAAAAATGCTTCTTCTCCTAAAGTAAAGGAATATGCACAAATGATGATAGATGACCATTCAAAAGCAAATGCAGAACTTACTGAAGCTGCCAAGAAAAAGAACATCAGCCTTCCTGCAGCAATGAGTGATAAATGCCAGAAAAAGTATGCTGATCTTTCTGAAAAAAAGGGAAAAGACTTTGATAAGGATTATATGTCTGCCATGGTGGATGGACACCAGGATGTGTTAGATGCAATGAAAACAGAAGCCGATAAAGGAGCGGATGCTGATCTAAAAGCGTGGGCAAGTGGTAAAGTAGCAACTGTTCAGCATCATCTTGATGTAGCAAAGAGCACAAAGGACATGCTTAAATAAAATGATTTGTGATCAAAAGCCGGTGTGGCAATTCATTTCACCGGCTTTTGATCATTTAAAATATACTTTTAAAAACAAGCCAATGAGCAAACTACAACTGCATAAGCCATGGCACGAAGTGAGAGAACAATTAAAAGAAATCAATGCTGATCTTACTGACGATGAATTAATTTATGAAGAAGGCAAAGAGGAAGTATTATTGAACAGGTTATCACGGATACTGAATATGAGCCCCGATGAGGTAAGAGGTTTTATTGAAAGTGTTTCATATAACGAAGGCAAAGCCTCTTAGCAATAGAAGAAAGCGTATATACTATGAAATTTTCTTTCCTCCCAAGTTTTTAAAATCATTGATGCTTATTACTTTGGCTGATGGAACTTCTTCTGAAAGAATCAAAGCATAAATTTTTTTTCTTTCTGCAGCATCTTTGGTAATGCTGGCAATATCGCAGGCTTTATCAAATTGCTGGTGCATACCATAGCCTACCTGTACCGGATGAATGTTTTGTAATTCTGGAATAACCATAAAGTGTTTTACAATGTAAAACAACTCACCGTTTATTTCACGGGTATAAGCAATGTATTCATTTTTCATCATTATAAAAATTAAGCAGATTATAACATGCTACTACATTCTAATAGTATGCCATTTAAATAACTGGTATAAAAGCAGCCATAGCGGCCTGCCGCAAACAACTATTAAACCTCAAACTGAGTAATAAATTACCAGTTGTGACAGATGATAGGTGTGAATTATGCAAGATTGATTTCTAATCATGTAACAACCGGGAAGATTGTCTACCGACCTTTGTTAAGGTTTTTCAAACTTGATATTGGATTTATGGGGAGGGATCTTTATCCGTAACCCCTTTTCTATTCAGCTAATACCTCTTACTTAAAAAAATAGCAACTGGTTGCTGAATCCTATACCAAATTATTTCAATTTAAAAGCTATGGATACAAAAGAACTTGAAAACTTACCAAAGAAAGACGGTGAAATTGAAAAAGGAAAAGCTCATATCATTGTTGAATTGGTAGAGTATGAACACAATGCTGTTGTTAGCAAATCAATCATGAAAAAAACAACGGGTTCTATCAATGCGCTGTCATTTGAAAGTGGTGAAGGGCTTAATGAAAAAACATCTCCTTTTGACACTTATGCACAAATAATTGACGGGAGTGCCATCATTGAAATTGATGGCAAGCCCGCTACACTCAAAACAGGAGACGGGATAATGATCCCTGCTCATTCTCCAAGCCTTATTAAACCTAATGGAAGATTTAAACTAATTCTTACAGTGATAAAAAGTGGCTATGAATGATAAATTGAATAAGTGAATTATGCAACAACATTAATAAATAGTGTAACACTCCATCTTACAAGTAATAGTACCTTACAATCGCTTCCAATACCATTGAATCACTAACATGGGTTGTCCCCATTATCTATCCGGTCATTTTATTAAGTCCAACAATAATATTAATCAGTGCTTATAAGCCAGCCTGTTACTATGTACAATTTTTTATTCTTATGATAAAGATCTTAATTGTAGATGGCTGCCCGGAGCTAAGTGAGTTTCTTGAAATACTCCTTAAAAGGAAAGGGTATGAAGTGGAGACAGTTGCATTTAATGCTGAATTGCATGAAAACATCGTAGCGTTTGCCCCTATATAATTCTTTTAGATGTACAACTACAGCGTGAAAGTGGAAGGGATATTTGTAAGCAAATAAAAACCAATAGTCTCACAAAGCATATACGGATCATACTTATTTCTTCCAACCCATTACTTTTAGAAAACTATTCAGCATGTGAAGCAGACGCAGTAATACAAAAACCATTTAATAACAGCACGTTTTATGAAACCATAGAGAGCGTTTTGCCTAAAAACAATTTTGTAAGTATAACCGGGGGTATCAGCGACGGTAATTTCAGTTGATTATTTTTCATTTTGCTGTATCGTATCTTCTTTGGTTTCCACTTCCACCATTTTTGTAGTAACAGCGTAACTGTTTGGATGTATGGCCGACCCGTATTTAACTGCATAGGCTTTAGTAAACTCGGCCCCAATATATAAGATAAGTGAAGAATAATATATCCACGCCAGTATCACCACCAATGAACCGGCGGCGCCGTAAGTACTGCCAATATTGGTTTGAGATATATAAAATGAAATAAGGAATTTACCTGCAAGGAATAAAATGGCTGTAACAAACGCACCTGTTGTTACGTCTTTCCACTTAACTTTTGCATCAGGCAGCACTTTAAAAATTACAGCAAATATTAAAGTGCTTATACCCAATGTAAGTAAAAGATTGAGCACATAAAAAACATACACCGTAACCTCGGGAAAATGCTGTTGCAACCTGTCGTTGAGGCTTTCGATAATACCAGTAATGCTCAATGATACCAATAAAAGAAAACCAAGGCTTACAACAAGAGAAAAGGAAAGCAACCTGTTAATAAGAAGTTTTAATAAACCATGTTTTGGCTTTGGTTTCAATCCCCAGATACTGTTGATGGAATCCTGTATTTCTGCAAATACGGTAGTGGCACCAATCAATAAAATAACAACACCGATAATGCCAGCCACTATACTTTTATTTCCTATCGATGCATTCTGCACAATCTGCTGTAGTTGTGCTGCAGTATCCTGACCAACAAAATCATTGAGAATACTGTATATCCTTCCTTCAATGGCTTCCCTTTTCAAAAAAATTCCACAAAGAGAAATAATCACTACCAGTAATGGCCCCAATGAAAAAACAGTAAAATAAGCCAGTGACCCCGCCAGGCGGGTAAGTTTGTTATCTGAAAAGCCATTGCCTGTATCCTTTAGTACAGACCATATCCCTTTTAATGAAATTTTTTCTTTAACCATGTTTTGGGCTATTTCACTTTTATGTTCCCCTCAATAGAATCATCAAAGGTTTTGCCTAACATGGCACCGATGGCCGTTTTAACCATCGCCACCACTTTACCATGTTTAGTATCCCAATAATATCCTTCATAAAGAATAACTTTTATCGCAGTTATCCTTGGGTCATCCTCTCCTTCGGTAAACCATGCTTTTATAAGCGGTTGCCACAATTTTTTTATTATTGCTTTATCTGTTGTTATTTCCGCTTTGCCATACAGCGTTAAAAAATCGGAGTATTGAGAACCCTGGAATAGCAATTGCACCGAAGCATTATTTGCCAGTTCTAAATTTTTTTTACTGTCATTGGCACTTAAAAACCAACAGTTTCCTTCATCATCCACCTGCTGTACACTCATTGGCCTTGTTGAAAAACTTTCGTTGTCATTTATTTTTGTGCAAAAGAAACACACTGGTGCATCATGTATCATTTCTTTAATTTTTTCAATAGCTTCTGCACCTGCCACCGCTTTAAAATTATCCTCCGTTTGATTTTTGTTTATACTATCCATAAAAAGATCATTTAGTATACCGAATAGTTTACAAATCACATTCCAATCATTAATTAAATGGCTTTATTGAAAATGGCTGTGGTATATGAGAAGGCAATTACCCATATTGTAGCATTGGAAGCTTAAAACGTTTCTCCCAAAGTAAAATAAATGCCTGAATAGCCTTTGCTGAAGCCAAAGTCGATACCAATATTAGTAGCCGTTTTTTTATTGAACTTAATGCGTAAGCCAGCGCCTGCCGCAGGATGCAGGTAAGCAAATTGCCGTGTACCCGGCTCAGTTACGGAGTTGACATTAGCAAATACCACAAACCCAAACATGCCATTGTTAGTAATATCTCTCCGGTATTCTGTTTCCAGGTACAGCAATGTATTGCCAGTGTAGCGGCGGCTATACATGCCCCTGCCCGATTTTTGGTCTGCGTCCCAACCAATAGCAGGCAGGTTCAAATAAGGGGCTTTGCTACCCAATGTTGTCCATACATAAGTCCAGAAGGCGAGCACATTCTGGCCCTTATCAGAAAGTGTTATGTACTTACGGGCATCTGCATACAAAGAATACCATTCTTCACCACTGCTTAAGAAACCAGGATTGGTTCTCAGGATAATATTCGTATAAAATCCAGGCAACGGGTTCACAGAGTTTACCCTTGTATCAAAAAGAAGGTTTAAAGTAAGCCCCGAAGAAATAGAATTGGTATTGTTAGCGGTGCCATACGGGTAGTTAGTAAACTTGCCAATGCTCGACGTATCATCAGCAGGCCTGATATTGACATGATAATCGAGGTTATAACCGAGCCCTGCAAAAAAGTAAGGTTTAATTTTTTTTAAAGCGCTTGCATATAACCGTATGTAAGAATAATTGATGCGTATTTTTTCATCGATATCATTTCCTCCGCCAAGCCCCCATGTGTCTTGCGGAATATAAGAATAGCGAAGCTGGCCCTGGTAATTCCAGGCATTTTCCGGCGACCATATATTGGCTGAGAATGGAATATTGAACTGGCCTTTAAAATTTGTGGTAGGTGAAAAAGTGACGGTAGAGAGATAGGTTGTCTTCCTGTTACCCAAATAAAAACCTGCCTGCGTAGTGGTTACTAATGCAGAACCACCATTGGGCAATTTGCCAAAAGGCAGCAAGGAATAATATACCTTTTTTCCCTTCACCCGTTTCTGATTCTTCACTTTCAGGTGTGTAACCTTGAGGAAAAAATCTATCAGATCCTTTTGTCCCAAGGTATCTTCTGCCTCAATTTGTGGAGGTGCTATCAGGTCTCCCGGATTTTGAGACAGCAGGAATAAGGGAAGTATAAGCAACATTACAGTTAAGCTGTATCTGAACATACCCTCCTATACCAAGGATGATGCTACACTTAGTTTTGTGTTTATACTTTACCGTCACACACAAGCAATGGCACGGTTTTCTTTTTAGTAATTTATACAGCTATCGTCTTTATTCTTTTCTGAATTTCACTTTTATTTTTTTATTTCTTTCTTTTTCCTGTAAGAA
>JAZKGV010000325.1:10936-13511 GCA_040385725.1 Bacteroidota bacterium
TTTTAAACCTTACCTTTTCTTGCATTAATAAACAACATGATTGCCTGGTACACTAAAACGAATAGTCAATTCTTTACAAAGAATAATATTACACTTATAAAAAGTGGCAGTGAATATTTTACACTGCTCCTGGATTTGATCAACAAAGCGACTGCCAGCATTCACCTGCAGGTATATATTATTGAAAACGATGAAACGGGCATGCTGGTACTGGAAGCTCTTATGGCTGCCAGCAAAAGAAAAGTGCAGGTATTTATACTGGCAGATGGATATGCTTCTCAATCGCTTCCCGATACAGCCATTCAACAGCTAAAAGATGCAGGTATCTCATTCCGCTTTTTTGCACCCATACTTAAAAGCAGTAATTTTTATTTTGGCCGGAGGATGCACCATAAAATTTTTGTTGCAGATGCCACTCATTGTCTTGTGGGTGGTATAAATATAGGCGACCGATATAATGATACAGCCGGCACTAAGGCCTGGCTCGATTTTGCATTATATGCAGAAGGTGAAGTGGCACAAGCCTTGTGTAAATTTTGTATGAAAAAATGGGAACGGGGGAATCAAAAAAGCAGCCTGGCAAATTGTGAACCCAACCCACACTCAAAATGGAGTAGAAAAGATATAAGCGATATAAGGATCAGGAGAAATGATTGGGTGAAAAACAAGAATGAGATCTCCTCAACCTATATCCAGCTATTAAACACATCACAAAAAGAAGTGGTCATTTTTTGTAGTTATTTTTTGCCCGGCATGCTGATAAGAAAAGTATTTGCCAACACAGTAAAACGGGGCGTAAAAATAAAAGTGGTTGCAGCGGGCATGTCTGATGTACCTGTTTCAAAATATGCAGAAAGATGGCTGTACGATTGGCTGTTAAGAAATGGCATAGAATTGTACGAATACCAACCCAGTGTACTTCATGCAAAAATTGGCGTGTGCGATGAGGAATGGCTTACCATTGGGTCATACAATGTAAACCAGATTAGTTCACATGCAAGTATAGAATTGAACCTCGATGTACATAACCCGGTTTTTGTAGCGGGTGTAAAAAAGCAATTACTCCGGATAATTGATGAAGATTGCATACAGGTAACGCTGGAAGAACATTTGCGTACAAAAAATATTTTTAAACAATTTGCCCGCTGGTGTGCTTATCAATTTATAAAAATTGCGTTTTCGATATTTACTTTTTATTTTAGAAAACAAGGATAAAAAAATCAAGATTGGATTCATTAACACATATAGCATTAGGTGCCTGCATCGGCGAAGCTTTTTTTGAAAGAAAATTCGGTAAGAAGGCAATGTTTTGGGGTGCATTGGCACAGAGCATCCCTGATATTGATTTTGTTTCCGGCGCATGGCTTGGCACGGCAGAAAACCTGCTCTCTCACCGTGGCTTTACTCATTCTATTCTTTTTGCAGTATTGGTTATTCCATTGTTTGCTTTGGCCGTTGATAAATTACACAGGCCCGAAGCTTTTACCTATCGAAAGCTTTTGCTGTTTTTTTCAATAGAAGTTTTTTTACACTTACTGCTTGATGGATTTAATAATTATGGCGTTGGCTGGTTGGAACCATTTAATCATACCCGTTTTTCATTTAACACTATTTATGTAGCCGATCCTTTTCTTTCTTTGTGGCCGGGCATTGCATTGGTGGTGTTGATCTTTTTAAACCGTTATAATAAACAAAGGAGCTTTTGGTGGAAATTTGGCTTGTACATTCCTGCTGTGTACATGCTGTATTGCACTTACAATAAATTTAAAATAGATAATGATGTAAAAAAAGTATTTACTGCACAGCAAATACCTCATCAATATTATTTTACCACGCCTGCACCTTTACAAAACTTTTTGTGGTATGTGGTTGCCGGCAACGATAGTGGCTTTTACACAGGCTATCGTTCCGTATTTGACAATTCAGACAAAATGCAGTTGGAATATTTTCCCCGTAATGAATGGTTGCTTAAAAACATTACTGATACTGTTGAGCTGAAGCTGCTGAAACAATTTGCAGGTAAACTTTATACAGTTGAAAAAGTACACGACACTCTGTTGTTTAACGATCTTCGTTTTGGACAGGAAGTGGGCTGGCAAAAAAGCCGTGGGCAGTTTGCATTTCATTATTTCCTGCAACCGCCTGCCGATAACAGGATGGTGGTACAGCGTGGCCGATTTGCCGGGTGGAGCTGGAACAGTTTTAAAATAATGTTGCGGAAAATAAAAGTTGAATGATCCATTTCAAAGAAGGCTACACAACTGATTTTGTACAAAATCTACCTAACTTGCTCTTATCAAAATTTGCAATATGGAAACCGCAGGTATCGCTTTACACTCAATCATAAAAGCTAACAAAAATACGCTGCGGCAACAGCAGCAGGATATATTGGCGGTGGAAGAACCTTTGCAAATACAATTACAATTACATACAAACACAGGCCGCATTACAAAAAACATAGCCGTAACCATGCGTACTCCCGGCAATGACAATGAGCTGGCAGCCGGTTTTCTTTTTACAGAAGGCATACTTACTAACCGGGAACAAATTGCTTCGATATCCCATGTGCATAATG
>JAZKGV010000326.1:0-8496 GCA_040385725.1 Bacteroidota bacterium
CAAATTGTGCTCATGCTGATACAAAAACTTGTCCGTTCCATTGCCCTTTCTGCTATCATTTCAATCACTTATTTGGGTGCCCAAAGCCAGCCTGTTGGTATAATTGCACAAAATGATACCGTTCGTACGGATGCCTTTTTAGAAGATCTGTTAAAGCAATATCCACCATATTTTGATTCGATGCTTGCTAAACGTACTGAATATAATGTGCAGTTTATTTACACAAAAATTGACAGGGGCGCCAATGGCATTGCCGGTTTAAAGCAGTTTTATTTTAATGTTGACCCCAAAAAATATTTTTACCCGGCAGCAGCAATTAAACTGCCTGTTGCCATACTCACACTTCAAAAACTTGAAGAGCTAAAGCAATATGGCGTTGATAAAAACACCACTATGCTTACCGAAAGATCATACAGTGGGCAAACGGCTGTGTACAATGATCCCACCACACCAGGCGGCAAGCCAACCATTGCACAATATTTAAAAAAATTGTTGATGGCCAATGACGAAGATGCATATAACAGGTTGTATGAATTTTTGGGTCAGCAGTTCATCAATGAGCAATTGCACAAAAGAAATTACACCGGTGCCCAATTTACCGGACGCCTGGGCGATGAAGGGAGCGAAGATGAAAACCGGCATACTAATTCCATAAAATTTTTAGCGCCGGGAAATAAAGTATTGTTCCAGCAGCCAGCACAAAACAGCACTTTCACTTTTGAAAAGAGAAATGATACATTGGGAAATGAAGACTTTTCAAAGAAGAATAGAATGAGCTTGGAAGATGTAGATAATATTTTGATAAGCCTCATTTTTCCTAACAAGGTTACCTCATCGCAAAGGTTTGATCTCACAGATAGCGACAGGAAATTTATTTTAAAATACATGAGCCAGTTGCCGACAGAAAGTAACAATCCACCATACAGCGATGATACGGTTACTTACAAACCTGCTTACAGCAAATATTTATTTAATGATACATTGCTTAAAAGCATCCGCATATTTAATACTTCAGGAGAGGCTTATGGACAAATAATTGATGCTGCTTACATTGTTGATTTTGATAAGAAGATCGAATTCTTTCTTTCTGCAATTATTTACTGCAAAAGCGATGATGAATGTGAAACAACCGGCAAGTCTTTTATGAAACACCTTGGCGAAGTGATCTATGATTATGAAACAAAGAGAGAAAAGAAAATATTACCAGACCTGAATGAGATGAGGTTTGAATATGATGGAAGATGAGTTAAGTCAATATATTTTTTCATTCCCTCAACTATCTTATTTTTACTGCCTAAAAAACTACTGCTATGTCTTACAACTTACTCAAAGGAAAGAAAGGAATAATCTTTGGCGCATTAGATGAAAAATCAATTGCATGGAGAACAGCCCTGCGTTGCCACGAAGAAGGGGCACAAATACTATTGACCAACGCACCAGTGGCCATGCGTATGGGGGAAATAAATAAACTGGCCGCTTTAATTGGCGATGCACCGGTAATTCCCTGCGATGTAAGTAGTAATGAAGATGTACTCAATCTCATCACAAAAGCAAAAGAACATTTTGGCGGCGGTTTCGATTTTATTTTACATTCAATAGGAATGAGCATCAATGTGCGTAAGGGTGTTCATTACACAGAAAATAATTACGAGTTTTCACACAAAGGCCTGGATATTTCTGCATTAAGCCTGCACAGGGTATTGGCGGCAGCAATGAAAGCGGATGCCATCAATGAATGGGGATCTGTTGTAGCATTAAGTTATATCGCTGCCCAGCGTGTTTTTCCTGATTATAATGATATGGCTGATAACAAAGCAATGCTGGAAAGCATTGCCCGTAATTTTGGTTATCAATATGGCGTTAAAAAACATGTACGGGTAAATACAGTTTCCCAGTCTCCAACAAAAACAACGGCCGGCAGTGGCGTAAAGGGTTTTGATGGGTTTATTAACTATGCAGAAAAAATGAGCCCTTTAGGAAATGCCAGTGCAGACCAATGTGCTGATTATATTGTTTCTTTATTCAGCGACCTTACTAAAATGGTTACCATGCAAAATCTTTTCCATGATGGCGGGTTCTCTTTTACTGGTGTAACGCAATCAGTGATAGAGCAAATGGAAAAGTAAACTTTAAAAGATATAATTGAAAAAGCCCCGACTAATAACCGGGGCTTTCTAATTATTTAAACTATCTGTTATTGAGATTAAGCGATAGCAGTTTTTTCTTTGAAAACGTATTTGCCAAACAGGTAGTAACTACCAAATAAAATTATACTGAAAACCAGGTCAGGAATAAATTTTATAAAGGGAATACCATCCCTCATACATTTAATATATCCTGCAAAACTGTTATCAAAAGAGTTGAAAGTGTCAAACAGAAAAGTATTGCTGTTACTCAGAAAATAAAATAATAAAGACGAAACCAGGGAAAACCCCAGGACTGTAATTACATTGATTTTTTTGATTGCAAAGCCCAAAATAGTAATGATAAGCAGGGCTACATAGTTACCGATTTGCTCCATTCCATAAAAGCCTTGTGTGGTTGTAAACAACTCAAGTACCAGGTCTGATGCCAGCATAGCCAATAAAGGCATTGCAAAAGAAAGTTTCTTATCAGTTATCACAGCTCCGCTGAAAAGGGCTATCGCTATCATAGGACTAAATGCATGAGGATAAGTAGCTCCCTTAAGCAAAGCTGCAAAAATGATCACCACAGCAGCAATCAATAGGTTTGTTTTGTTTCGTTTCATATATTTCTTTTACCAATTTTTGTTTATTTGGAATTTTGCCTGATTAGGGCAAAAATAAGCAATAATACTTTTTCAAGACGCATTTTATAAAAGCCACTTCTCCTCACAGTGTTAATTACTGACTTCCACAGGTGAGCCACCAGTTGGTATGTGGCACTCTTAAAGAATTATCTTTGAAATATGGCAGGGCATAATCTTACAGGTAAAACAGGCGAACTGCTGGCAGCAACTTTTTTTTCTGAACATGGTTACGCTGTGCTGGAAAAAAACTGGCGCCATTCCCGTTGGGAAGTGGATATCATTGCCTCAAAAAATAATGTGCTGCATTTTGTGGAAGTAAAAACAAGGCGTACAAAAAATTATGGCCTGCCCGAGGAAAAAGTAGGCAACAAAAAAATTCAAAACCTCATTAATGCTGCGGAAGAATATTTATATCTCCATCCTGAATGGAAAAGGATACAGTTTGATATTCTTTCCATCATTCTCAGCAACGGCAACGCACCAGAATATTTTTTAATTGAAGATGTGCACCTATAGTTATTTACTCAGCCTTTCCTGCATTTTCTCCACCAGCCGGTATGTAGCAGGACAGTATTCAAGGTTTTGTTTGTACACATGCATATAATCCGTTGGTGTTTTTTTGGTATGATGTGGAAAGCCTGAACAATCAGCAGGACGTATCGCATAAATGCTGCACTTATTATCTGTAAGATTTAAAAACTGGCAGGGTTGTTTTACATTTTGCCAGTCGCCTTCTTTTTTCTCATACACAAGCCATTTCTTTTTGAATTCATCCGGTGTCATACTAAAATGCCCGGCAATTCTTTTTATATCCACTTCGGTAAAAGTAGGCGTCATTTTTTTGCAACAGTTGCCACAATCAAGGCAATCTGTTTGAGCCCACACTTCTTTATCCAGTTCCACCATCGTTTTGTGCAGTTGCCTGGGTGGATTGTTTTCTACTCTTGTTAAAAAAGAACGAAGTGCTTTCCTGTTGAGGTTAAATTTTTTTTTGAACGAACGAAGATTAACTGTCATAATGTATTAATGGGTGCCAGCGAAATTAGGGAAGAAAAGGGAATGGGCAATGGACAATGGGCAAGATATCAATAAACTGAAATCAATCATGCAAATCATATCAATCCCAATAATCATCAGAAAAAAATATCCATATCAATCCACAGCTCATAAACAATCCATATTCAAATCATTCCTTAATCCTTATTATGTTTGCATCTATGTGGGAACCATACAAGAAAGGTTTTAAGGCTTACATGCAATTGGAAAAATCACTTAGTGAAAACTCCGTGGATGCTTACCTGCATGATATAGATAAACTCACTTCTTATTTTGAAGAAAAAGGCATCACAAGGTCTCCCAAGGAAATTGTTTTAAAAGACCTGGAAGGATTTTTAAAATGGATAACTGAGTTAGGAATGATGCCGGGTTCGCAGGCAAGGATAATATCAGGGCTAAAAAGTTTTTTTAAATATTGTTTATTGGAACAGGTAATAACAGCTGACCCAACTGCATTATTAGAAGCACCCAGGTTAAAAAGGTCTTTACCAGATGTATTGAGTTTTGAAGAGATAGAAAATATCATTAGTCAAATTGATCTCAGCACTGCAGAAGGCGGAAGAAATAAAGCCATGCTGGAAACATTATATAGTTGTGGCCTGCGTGTGACCGAACTGGTAAATCTCCGTATCAGTTGCCTGTATCTTGATGTTGGTTTTATAAGAGTGATCGGTAAAGGTGATAAAGAAAGATTGGTGCCGATAGGAAGTGATGCAGTTAAGTACATTGGTATTTATAAAAATGATATCCGTGTACATACACCTGTTCAACCCGGTAATGAAGACATACTTTTTTTAAACAGGAGAGGAGCAGGACTGAGCCGTGTGATGGTATTCCTGATAATAAAAGAAATGACAAAAAAAGCAGGCATTAAAAAAACTATTTCACCACACACATTCCGTCATTCATTTGCCACGCATTTAGTGGAAGGCGGCGCAGACCTGAGAGCTGTACAGGAAATGCTGGGCCATGAAAGTATTACCACTACAGAAATTTATACGCATCTCGACAGGAAGTATTTGAGGAATACACTGGAGAAATATCACCCGGCATTCAAATAAAAAAGCCTCCCATTTTTTGAGAGGCTTTTACATGTGTACGGATTATTAAAAGTTACATTAATTTCAATTAACGTGCTACCAGCATTTGTTTTGACAAAATTGATTTGCCATTTAATACCAGGGAATAAGTGTAGATACCGATCGGCATATCTTTTACATAAATTACTGACTGCCCGTTTTTACTTACAGACGCTGTTTTTACTACAACGCCATCCTGGTTGTAAACAAATATCTGTCCTTTACTTCCCGATGGTACCTTGTAGCTGAGGGTAGCATATTCACTAACAGGATCCGGGTTGTTTTGCTCCAGCGATGTTATGCCAGCTACATCAGTAATACCGCTTTTTGGTTCACTGGTCTTTTTCAGCATTTCTTCAAGCATACTCACTTGTTTTTCCAGCAGTGTAATTTTTGAATTGTATTCGTTCTCCTTTATCCAGAACTGTAATCCTGGTTGAGATGTTCCTGATATCCCATTGGCAGCAAGTGCATTGCTATCATTCAACCGGGTTTGGGCTTTTATGGCAATTGAACCGGAGAGAATGATCAAAATGATTAAAAATTGTTTGTTTATCATGGCTATACTTTTTTATTTTTTATAATTTATTTTTCTGCGATCAATAAAATGAAACTGTTCTGCAGGTAATACATTTCTTCTGTAAGATGGTAAGGCGATAAAGCGTTGGCAATAGTTTGCTGCAGTTTCTTCTCACTTACATGATTCAATGCAATAGCTGCCGGGCCGGTACCAAGAAAGCTCCTGATACCATCACTAAGTGAATGATAAAGGAACGGGCATGCCACCCTTGTTTGATAAACCACTTTCAACCCGATCGAGTTACAGGTGTTTTCCAACTTTCCATCTTCTGATAATGCAAAAGGGCCAGGTGTGCCTGCAGGTGGTGGTGGCAGTAATGTGCCAATTGCTTTTAATACATTGGCCGCTTCGCTGAATTGAGGTTTATCCCAAATGCCAATTACTAATTTACCTCCCGGCCTCAGTACACGTTTTGCTTCTGCCAATGCAGATGTAAAATTGCCTGCGTACTGAAAGGAGTTAAAACCTGTAACAGTATGAAAGCTGTCTGAAGCAAATGGTAACTCTTCCAAACCTTCTTCTAAAAAATTGTTTTGAGGATTTCTTTCCCTCGCTACTTCTAATAAACCTGGCGCTGCATCCACTCCAATTACTTCTGCACCTACTGCAATAGCCATGTGGCTGAATAATCCTGAACCACATCCTGCATCCAGCAACAAGTTGTTTTCATCCAGTTGCAATTGTTCAAGCGCTTTTTTGTAAAGCGGAAGAAAGAATGGTTCAAAATGTTTTGACCAGTAATTGGGGGCAATGCTCCATAATTTGCCTTGTACTTCTTTTGTGCTCATTTTTTTAAGATTTAATGATTAATGTTTAATGACAACACAAAAGTATCAGCCTGTTTGCGGACAGGCATTACTGATAAGTCCAGAGATATTACTGAAAAGTTCAGTTGGCCTGTAACTGTTTTGTTGCAGTGGGAGCAATGCCAAAATGTTCTTTAAAAGAACGGCTGAAGTGTGATGGGTTTTCAAAACCGCTTTCAAAAGCGGCTTCGCTTACAGTGGTATTCATATTGCTGAGCAGGTGCATGGCATGATTCAATCTTTTCTCCTGCAGCCATTTTCCCGGTGTGCTGTCAAACTGTTTTTGAAAATCTCTTTTAAAGGCGGAAAGGCTGCGGTTGCAGAGTTGTGCAAACTCTTCCAGTTTAAGATTAAAGCGGTAATTGTCTTCCATCACTTTCTGTAGTGATGCAGATTGCGGTTCATTTAATAATGAACAGAAATAGGAGAGTAATTCTGCATTCTGCGGATTATCGGCTATCGTCAGGATCAGTTCCCTGAATTTTAATTCAAGTAACAGGCGATCAGGTTCTGTTGCAACTGCGAAATAAGATGACATGGAAATAAAAAAGGCATCGAGTGTTGTTGTTTTACTGATGGGTATAACAGGGTTGTATTTTTTTCTCTCCTGCTTTGCAGCCGGAATTGCTTTTGCTTTTAGTGTTTCGCAAATAAATTCATCCGTAATAAAAAAAAGGTAAATGCAAAACTTACTGTCAAAAAATTGCTCCACAATGCAGGCACCTTTTCTTACCAATGCACAACTGCCGGGGCGTAGATCATAAGAGCCATGGGCGGTATGCCAGATCTTTCTTCCCTCTGTTACATACACAATATAATTATGATGGCTCCACAGGTCGGCAAACTTTGTATCCAGCGGACAGTTGAAAAGGGTAATGAGCGATTCTCCGCAGCGAAACTGGCGATACTTATCGGGATTGTTTATGATCTTATCGTGAAAATTATACATGGTTGTAGATGTGCGGCAAAACTAATATTTCAATTAAGAAATTGAAATCACATATTCATGTGTAAAATGCCTGAAACGAAAATCCCGACAGTTACGTTGGGATTTTGTGCCCAAGATCCAATTGAAACCGGGACACAGTTTGTGGGAAAATATTTTGAGTTAACTGTGTTTGCCAATTGCGCCATACTATATGAAATAAAAAATCCCGACAGTTACGTCGGGACTTTGTGCCCAGAACAGGAATCGAACCTGCACACCTTGTGGGCGGCAGATTTTGAGTCTGCTGCGTCTACCAATTCCGCCATCTGGGCAAATCACGTTTAAAGTTTAATGTTTAAAGTTGAAAAGTGATAATAACCTTGAACTTTAAACCTTCTAACCTTAAACCTTTTCACGGGGGTGCAATATTACATTATCCCTCCAATCTCTCCAAAATACGGTGCAAATATTTTTTCTTGTAATAATACTCTTTCAGCTTCAGCAAGTCTTCGTTTGTAACAGCTGCATCGTTATAATTTTCAATTATAGCGGCTACTGCTGAATAAATGTCTTTTTCAAAAGTTTCTATGGCTGCTGATGAATCCTCAGAAAGGTTTTCATTCAACTCCATTACTTCCATTAAAAACTCAGGTGGTAATGGATACTTTTCTTCTTCCTCCACCATGCCTTTTAATTCCAGCACATATTTAAGTGTTGCATCCGTTGTTTTAAAAACCTTCATGGCTTTGTTGATGGCAGAAGATATTTCCAACGCATCGTCCTGTGCGGCTTCATTTTCCTGTGTAAAAAAATCAGGATGATATTTTTTTTGCAGCTCCACATATTTTTTTGTGATAGTTGCTTTGTCAATGCTGAGGCTTACAGGTATTTCAAACAGTTCAAAATAATTCATGATGCAAAAGTAAGCAATGGGCAATAAGCAATGGGTAAACAAAACAATCAAAAAACCCGTAACTTTTTAATATTACATATTATCTCCTCAATCTTAAATCTCTTAACTTGCCGCCACAAAAAAACGATTGATGCTAAAGATTGGATTAATAAGAGAAGGCAAAAAACCTTCTGACAACAGGGTGGCGCTCACACCGGCACAATGCCGGTGGCTGCATAAAAATTTTCCGGAAATAAAAGTTACTGCACAAAACTCACCTGCAAGATGCTTTGCAGATAAAGAATATATACAGGCTGGCGTGGAAGTAAAAGGGGATCTGAATGATTGCGATGTGTTACTGGGCATAAAGGAAGTGCCTGTTGAT
>JAZKGV010000327.1:0-7965 GCA_040385725.1 Bacteroidota bacterium
AAAACGTGAAAAACCATACGCAAACCTTGTAGTGATGCCGGGGCCGACAAAAATTGCTTTTGAAATATGGATAATGATGGTAACACCCGAAAAAATAAGCAAGCCAATCCAGCACCATTTTACCAGTAATGGCTTTTTTGTTACCTCGAGGGTAACAGCAGCAAAACTGGCATAGCTGCTATACATGAGCACCTGCAAAATTTCTTCGGTGGCGTAATACCATGTATTGGTAGTGGGAGAAAAAGGATCGTAGTTATTGCTAACTAATTTAAAAGTTAAGTACGCAGACGCTGCAAAAAGATAAAGACTGTAAAAAAGCAGGAACTTATCTTTCTGCTGAATAAAAAGCATACAATGGTAAATGGCTGCGATCAACGAAGCACCCAGCACAAATACCTCTATCAGCAACAATTGAGACATTAAACAATTTTATTCTTCATGGCATACGATATCGCTTCGCCTACGGAATGCACCTGTAGTTTTTCGTAAATTTTTTTTACATGGCTGTTTACAGTAAAATAGCTGATGCCCATTTTATCTGCCACCATTTTGTAACTAAGGCCTTCGGTAAGGTTTTTTAAAACTTCCTTTTCTTTTGAGGTTAAAGCAATGGTATTATTTGCGGAAACTGTAGTGCTGTTAAAATGTTTCATTACCCTCAACGCAACGCTTGGTGTCATAAAAGCACCGCCATTATTTACATCAATAATACCTTGTATAATTTTTTCTGCTGAAGCAGTTTTTAAAATATATCCTTCTGCCCCGGCTTGTAATGCGGCAAATATTTTTTCCTCGTCTTCAAAAACTGTTTGCATCATAATTTTTATTGCCGGAAAGTATTGCTTTATTTTTTTTACGCCTTCAATGCCATTTACATTCGGCATCTCTATATCCATCAATACTAGCGACGGCTTTAGTGATTCCATGTCATCTAATACGGTGCTGCAATCGGTGAAACTACCAATACATTCTACACCGTCGCTGAGCATCAGCAATGCTTCCAGGCTTTTGCGCCGGGCGGCATTATCATCGTATACCACTACACTTATCATCCGGTAAATTTCTTTTAAATCCTTATACGGCTCTATCGCTAATATTAGGGATAGGCATTGTACTCATTATACTGGTACCTGTTTCACCTGATACAATTACTGTACTGCCGCCCATTGCTTTCGCCCTTGCATCCATATTGCTCAGCCCATTGCCTTTTTTGTTTTGTTCAACGACAAAGCCTTTCCCATCATCTTTTATCACTAAAACAATATTCCCGTTTTCCCTCGCTAAATCGATAGTCACGTTTTGTGCATTGCTATACTTTGCCGCATTGTTAATGGCTTCTTTGGCTATAAGTAAAATATTTTTTCTTGTGCTCATATCAGTGCAGGCAGTTTCCACATTTTCATCAAACGTAAAACTGCATACTATGCCTTTAACCATCAAAAGGCTGTTGGCAAAGTGCTTTATCCTTGTTTCAAGGGCACCTATTTCGCTGGTCGGGCGCTGCATGGACCATATAATATCTTCCATATCGCTCATAATGCCTTCGGTGTTTACAGCCATTTGCTGCAGCATTTCTTTGGCTTTGCCTGGCTCTTCATCCATCAGTTTTTTTGCAAGCGAACTGTATATCTGCAGGCTGCTTAGCGAAGAACCAATATCGTCATGCAAATCTTTGCTGATGCTGCTGCGTACTTCTTGTATATCTAACTGCTGTTGCAGCAAGGTAGCAGTTTGCACTGCCAACGCTTCTCTTTTTTGTGTTTCTTCCAATAAGCTTTGCTGATAAATTTCTTTATCCCTGTATGCCAGTTTAAGCCTGTAGCCTAATGCGGCTGATAAAAAAACTGATTCTACCAGCATACTTATTTCCAAAAAATACAACCCGCCAAAAGCCAGGTTATCTTTATATACAAACACATTCAATATTAGTCCTGCTATAACACCGGTAACAGACACGAGTGTACCAGCAATTATAAATTGAAAAAAAGTTGCCTTTCTTAATTGCAGCAGACGGAGCGTCAGCAACAAACCAAAACACATACAACAAAAACTTGCAACCGTAATGATGATACTACCTATTTGATACTGATCGCCTGCAAGCCTTACAAAAAAATAAAGCATCAAAAAAGAGGGAATAAATACCTGTAGAAATTTCCAACAGTTGTAATACAATTTTTCCTGCCGGCTGATATTTAATACCACGCCCAGGAAATTTACATACATCAAAAAAGCAAAATTTGAAAGTATTGGGTCAAGGGTTTCTACTGCATAATAAGATAATGGATAAACATCACTAAGCCTTGCATCCAATAACCGGATTATATTAAAAGTGGCCATCACCAAAAGATAAAATGCGTAATTCCTAAAGGCCTTATCCTTTTGCTGCAGATAAATAGTAAAGTGAAAAATACCCAGAATAAATAATGCCCCAAAGGAAATCTGCAATAAGGAAATGGGGCTTTGCATAATGGCAGTTAAGATAACTTTTTATAAAGAGAAATACCGCCGGAAGAAAGGAAATTTTGAAATCTACAGCATTTCAGCACGCTTGCGTTTTTGAAGACAATAAAAAGCCCCCGATAAATCGGGGGCTTTCATCGATATTCTGAAAAGAAATTAAGCTATCTCAACTTCAGCACCTGCTTCAGTCAATTTAGTTTTCAGTTCTTCAGCAGTTGCTTTATCAACGCCTTCTTTAATTGGTTTTGGAGCGCCATCAACTAAGTCTTTTGCTTCTTTCAAGCCTAAGCCAGTTAATTCTTTAACGATCTTAACAACCGCTAATTTGTTAGCACCACCGCTTTTCAATACTACGTTGAATGAAGTTTTTTCTTCAACAGCAGCAGCACCGCCACCACCATCGCTTACTACAACTGCAGCAGCAGCTGGTTCAATACCATACTCTGATTTCAGAAATTCTGCTAATTCCTGTACTTCTTTTACTGTTAAGCTTACTAAATTTTCAGCTAATACTTTTACGTCTGCCATGTGTTTAAATTTTTTCCGCCTTCATTGTTGTTGTACTCCGGCGGAGAGTTTAAAAAAATTTGTTTATAATTAATTAGCTAATTAGCTGATGTGCTATTGTGCTAATGTAATTCTGAAATTAAGATTCTGCAGGTGCATCTGGTGCTGCAGGTGCTTCCGCTACCGGAGCTTCTACAACTGTTGCAGCGGCTTCTACTGCTGGTGTTGCTTCCGCAACTGGTGCTGCTACTTCAGCAACAGCTTCAACTTCTTTGGCTGCATCTTTGTTTTGCAACGCACCCAATACTCTTTGTATTGGAGCCTGTAACAATCCAATTACTTCACCAATCAATTCATTTTTAGTTTTGATCTTCGTCAGCGCAACCAATTGGTTATCGCCTACAAATACATCACCATTAATGAACGCTGCTTTCAACACTGGCCTTTCGCCTTTACTTTCCTTACGGAAACCTGCTAAGATCAATGCTGGTTCTTTAGGGTTTTCGCTGAACAATAAAGCAGTTACTTTATGCAGTGAATCATACACACCTGTGTATTTTTCTGCATCAATACCTTCAAGCGCTTTGCGGATGAGGGTGTTTTTAGCCACTTTCATTTCCACCTGCTTGTCGAAACAATGCCTGCGTAAATTGCTTATTTGTGCTACCGTTAAGCTTTCTGTATCGGTAATATAGAAGTTGTTGTACTGGCTGAATTTGCCTTTCAGTACGTCTATCACTTCGTTTTTTTCCTGTTTTGTCATAACAAATATTTTTTAATTTTTTCTTCTTGTCATCCTGAGCTTGTCGAAGGGCGACAAAAAAGAAAAATTTAGTTTGAAACTGATTTTGTGTCAATCAATATGCCCGGGCTCATGGTGCTGGCCATACTCACTCCTTTAAGGTAAGTACCTTTAGAAGAAGATGGTTTCAGTTTTACCAAAGCATTGATCAATTCCTGGCTGTTTTCAGCAATTTTTTCAGCGCTGAAACTTACACGGCCGATAGAAGCATGTATGATACCTACTTTATCAACTTTGAAAGCGATCTTACCACCTTTTACTTCAGTGATAGCACCAGCTACATCATTGGTAACAGTACCGGTTTTAGGATTCGGCATCAGGTTACGTGGACCTAACACTTTACCCAGTTTACCGATCTTAGGCATTACAGACGGTGTAGCGATGATAACATCAACATCAGTCCAGCCACCTTCAATTTTTGTAATGAACTCGTCCAGGCCAACAAAATCAGCACCGGCATTTTTTGCAGCTTCCTCTTTATCAGGCGTACAAAGTACCAATACCTTTTTCGTTTTACCAGTACCGTGTGGTAAACTAACCGTACCACGGATCGCCTGGTCAGCTTTTTTAGGATCAACTCCTAATTTGATATGCAAATCAACAGAACTGTCGAATTTTGTTGTGTTTATTTCTTTAACTAAGGAAGACGCTTCTTTTAATGAGTAAGCTTTGTTACTATCAACCTTAGCGTTGGCTAATTTTCTTTTTTTAGTGATCATTGTCTAAAATTTTTGAGTTGATAATATTAATTTTCCCATGGAGCTTTTCCATCAACAGTAAGGCCCATACTCCTTGCAGTACCGGCAACCATGCTCATAGCACTGTTGAGGGTAAATGCATTCAGGTCGGCCATTTTGTCTTTGGCTATTTCTTCCACCTGTGCCCAGGTAACCTTACCAACTTTCTGGCGGTTAGGCTCTTTACTTCCACCTTTAATTTTAGCAGCATCCATTAACTGAACAGCAGCAGGAGGAGTTTTAATTACAAACTCAAAAGATTTGTCGGAAAAAACAGTGATTAAAACGGGAAGAACTTTCCCTTGTTTGTCCTGGGTTCTGCCATTGAATTGTTTGCAGAACTCCATGATGTTGATACCCTTAGAACCCAGTGCAGGCCCGATTGGCGGTGCTGGATTAGCTTGTCCTCCTTTACATTGGAGTTTAACATAGCCAGTAATTTCTTTTGCCATGTGTTACATTTTTTTGGTGATAGCGCTTTGGCAATTGTAGCCGCAGCTCCCAAGTCAATAAATTCCTAAGAACTATTTGGGGCGGCAAAAGTAGGGGAATTAGCGTAAATGGCAAAGCAATTTTTGAATCTTTTTTTGAAGTGGCATTGTTACCTGAGTGGCTTCGATGGCACGTTTATCCGGCCAAGACGGGTCTGGCTTCAACATTCTATATCTATTAGCCTATTTTTGCAAACTTAATTTTTACAAATTGATCCTCGGAAAAAAACTTATTGTAGTGCTGCCAGCATATAATGCAGCTAAAACCATAGAAAAAACCTATCGGGAAATTCCTTTCGATATTGTGGACGATGTAATACTGGTGGATGACCGCAGCAAAGACAATACCGTGCAGGTAGCAGAGCAGCTTTCAATTAAGCACATTGTAATACATGAAAAAAACAAGGGCTATGGCGGCAATCAAAAAAGTTGCTATAATAAAGCAAGGGAGTTAGGTGCAGACATTGTTATCATGCTTCACCCCGATTACCAGTACACTCCCAAGCTGATCCACAGCATGAGCTATATTATCGCCGAAGGATTATACCCTGCTGTTTTTGGCTCCAGGATTTTAGGAAAAGGCGCTTTAAAAGGCGGTATGCCCTGGTATAAATATGTAGCCAACCGTATGCTTACATTGTTTCAAAACACATTGATCAACCAAAAACTTTCTGAATACCACACAGGTTACCGTGCTTTTTCAAAGGAAGTACTTGAAAGCATTGATTACAATCTAAACTCGGATGATTTTATTTTCGATAACCAGATGGTGGCGCAAATATTTTATGCTGGTTTTGACATTGCAGAGATTACCTGCCCCACCAAATATTTTGATGAAGCATCATCCATTAATTTAAGTCGCAGTGCTGTATATGGACTGGGTGTGTTGAAAGTGAGTTTACAATACCGGTTGGCAAAATGGGGTTTGTATAAACCCGCTTATTTAGGCAGGCGTTTGTAAAAATAAAACCCGTTACTATTGTAAAGAAAAACAGCATCTCTAATTTCTTTCTCCAGCTTTACTTTACCTTCCACACGACAGGAGATATAAACGGGCTTGTCAATACTGCCTTTGAACAGCCATTCTTTTTCTGAATAATTTTTGTTGGGATGCGGTTTCATTTCACCATAAAAAAACAAGGTGTAAGAAAGGTAATCGTAAGTAGCCATATAGCAATCTTCCTTAGCATGGCTTTTAAAAAACTCAATATTGGCACGCTGGCTATAGCCTTCAATACGTTTTATTAAAAAGAATAAAGTTAGCTGTACATAAATGGCTGTACCTGCAAAAAGAAGATAAAAGGCTTTCATAAATTCCTTTTGTTTCATCCATATAAATGAAACAACTAACACAAGGATCAGCCAAAGCCCAGGTAAAAACTCCCAACCGCTCCAATGAATGTTTGCCTGCAGGTTCTCTACTGCAAATGGGTCTTGTTCCAGCAATGGTTTTAATTGATCAATGTGTTTGCCAAACCATGCAGCCGCAAATGGTGCTATCAGAAAAGGCAATCCACTTACCACAAGCACCCATTTCATCCAGCGTTTCATGACCCATTTGCCCGTTACAATATTATAAAGGCTTACAGCCGATAAAAAGCTAAGTGGGTAGTAACACAACGAAGAGTAATGGACAATTTTTGTTTTTACAATAGTGAAAAGGATAAGCACCACCCAAAATAAAACAGCCATCCATTTTTTATAGTCTGCAAAATGCCTGGTGCTGCCCGTTGAATTAAAAAGTGATTGCAGTAAAAAAACTGTGGCAGGAAAACAGCCAAAGAATATCACCACAAAATGATAAAGAAAAAAACCACCGTGTCCTGCATCTTCTGTTGTAAGCAATTGCCATTGGCGAATAGTGAAATCAACTGTAAACTTACTGCCATACTGCAGGTAATTGATACCAAACCATAAACCTGTTACCAGCAAAGTAGCCACAGCAAAGATCAACAACTGTGGAATGGAAATAAACATCCTGCACTTTTCACTGAGCCAGTAAACAACAAATGCCAAACCAACAATAAGCAATGCTGCCGGGCCTTTGGTAAGAATGGCCAACCCCAAAAAAGCGCCGCCTGCAATCAACAGCCAGGTATTGTTTTTTTGTGCTGATCTTTTCCACGCAGCAAGCACCAGGCAATGCAGTGAAGAAAAAATAAAAAAGTTGAACCAGGGATCTATAATGCCCGACTTAAAATATAAATGTGGTAATACGGTGCCCACATATACCAATGCCCATAAAATACCATAGCGGTTATCTCTTAATTTCTTTCCTGTATGATATAACAATGGCAATACCAACACACCCAGCAATGCATTAGGAAAACGTGCTGCAAATTCATTGATGCCAAATATTTTCATACTGATGGCCTGCAGCCAGAAGAAGAGCGGTGGCTTTTCGGTGAAAGGAATAAAATTGATTTGCGGCTCACCGTAATTGTTGCTTACCACCATTTCACGGGCTATCTCTGCAAAGTTTATTTCGTCCCAATCAAATAGATGAACATTGCCAAGAAAAGGAATAAATAAAATGGCAGCTATGGAAACCCAATAAAAAGTAGCCCTGCGGCTTGTTACGGTTTTCATCAGTTGTATATTGTTAAAATAAAACAGGACAACTAATGTAAAACAAAAGTTGTCCTGTTGTGGAGCTGGGCGGAGTCGAACCGCCGTCCAAACACATCCGTCACAAGCTTTCTACATGTTTATTTAGTTATTATTTTTTGTGAAACAGCAGGAACCTAACCAACCAACTGTAACCTTAGAAGAATAGTCTTAAGCAATGGTCACTTCATTCCATTACAGCAGCCTGTTTTTGTTTTGAGTCGGCGGGAGGACATGGTAACCGGCCAACCTGTCCAACGGCCCTAATGGATGTTAATCTATCGATTAAGCAGCCATGGCATACTGAGTATTGCCATTTGAAGTTTTGAATATTCAGATTAAAGTGCTAATTATCCAACGC
>JAZKGV010000328.1:0-5559 GCA_040385725.1 Bacteroidota bacterium
CTTACACACTTATACCCATCGTTATTACAACGCTCACCTGGTGGGCAGGCCTTGCCATTGAAAAAGCTGCTACCGAAAAGAAAAAGAAGAATTTGTTTGTTATAAGCGTGGCAGCCATTATTGGCATGCTGGTGTTTTTTAAATACACTAATTTTTTCACCGACACATTTACTGATGCGTTTAATTATATATCACAAAAACTGTTTAATTCGCAACGCACCGTTACCAACAACTTTTTAATAAACATCGCAGCGCCGCTTGGCATCTCCTACATCACTTTCCAGGCCATTGGTTATTTAATAGAAATAAAACGTGGTGATGAACCGGCAGAAAAACATTTCGGCCATTTTGCGACTTACCTGTTACTGTTTACAAAGATCATTGCAGGCCCGGTTGAGAGGGCACATCGTTTTTTACCGCAGCTCAAAGAAACACGGGCGCTCACTTACGGGAACTTTGTAAGTGGTGCAAAACAACTGTTGTGGGGGCTTTTCAAAAAAATTGTTGTGGCCGACAGGCTTTCGCTTTTGGTGGATGCCGTATACAATAATTACCAGCATCATTCCGGCATCACATTGATCTTTGCATCGTTTTGTTATATCATCCAGATATACGCAGATTTTTCCGGCTATACCGATATGGCGCTTGGCATTTCACGTATGATGGGTTATGAACTAACGCCAAATTTTAACCGGCCATTGCTTGCAAAGTCGGTAACAGAGTTCTGGCGCAGATGGCATATGTCGCTCTCTACGTGGTTTGCTGATTACTTTTTTAATCCTATTGCTGTTGCAAAAAGAAACTGGGGAGTTTGGGCTGTGATATATGCCTGTTTTGTAACCTTTACTGTGTTGGGCTTTTGGCATGGCGCCAACTGGACGTATATCACATTTGGTTTTTTACAAGGCCTCATTCTTGCTATAGAAATGCTTACCCGTAAGCAAAGAAAAAATATGCGTAAAAAAATACCCGTATGGTTTAATAATGGCGCAGGTATTCTTTTCACCATTGGCTATTTTGCTTTTTCCTCCATTTTCTTCAGGGCGCAAACAGTTGCTGATGCTTTGGTAATTATAAAAAAGATGTTGCATTTTAACGGCCCCTTGTTTTACAACGATGCTTCATTACTAATGTTTATACTGGCAGGCATATTTTACATTGCAGTGTATGATATTAAAAAAGAATTTTTCGATAATAAATTCAATGTAGAACAAAGTAAATACTGGTTGGTACGTAACGGGTATTATTGCATGCTCATCATCATTATACTTACTACAGCCGTGTTTGATGGCGGTGAGTTTATCTACTTTCAATTTTAAACAATGGCAACAAAAAAAAATAAAAGTATTCGTTACAGGCTGTTGCAGGCAGTGTTGTTTATTGTGCTGGTAGTGGCTGCAGACTTTACTGTTGGTAAAATACTAAAGTATTTTTATACCCGCCAGTCTTCCGGATGGGAATATGCCACCCGTTATTCTGCAGAAGAAACCAAAGCTGATGTACTCATCTTTGGTGCATCCCGTGCACAACAGCAATATATACCCACTTACTTTGAAGATACATTGCACCTTAGCAGCTACAATGTGGGCAGGGATGGCACTTCCTTTTTTTATCATTATGCCATGCTGCAGGCAGTATTAAAAAGATATACACCCAAAGTAATTGTACTGGATTGTGAATATGCATCATTAAAAGCATCTCCCACCAGTTACGAAAGATTATCGCTGTTGTTACCACTGTACAATGACCATCCGGAGATGCGATCGATCATTAACCTCCGCAGTCCTTTCGAAAAATACAAATTGACCTCCTGCATTTACCCTTATAATTCCATGCTGTTTAAAATTGCTGTAGCCAATCTTGAATCAAATAAAAAAGACAAGGAAGATATTAAAGGATATATGCCGCTACACAACAGCCTTAAACAACCCATCAAAACTTTTGATTACACAGTACCGTATGAATTAGACAGTATTAAGGTAAATATGCTGAATGCTTTTGCTGATGAATGCATCCAAAAAAATATCAAGCTGTATTTTGTATGCCCTCCCTATTATATGAAAACGATCGGCACAGATTATTCTCTCGCCATTACACAACAAGTGGCAGAACAAAAAAAGATACCCTTTATTGATTATTCAAAAGACAGTTTCTACTTTAACAGCCCACAACTTTTTGACGACACTGTACATTTGAATATGACAGGTTCAAAAATGTTTTCTGCAGAGATTGCGGGGAGGATAAGAAGGGAGTTGCAGAAGTAAGAGCTTTTAATTTTGCATTTACTTAGAAAGATATTATCCTGAACACTCACAGTGCGTTTTAAAAAAAATCGTTTTTTATACTTACCTACCGGCAAGCAGGTTGTCGCCTTGCCGATAATTGAAAAAGTGAAAGTTGCCAACTTTATTATTTACTATTGATTTATAGATAAAGCTATGTTTTACAGTTTTTATTGGTATCGGGCTTCTTCCTCCTTAACATGCTTTCGTATATTTGAGAGTTGGCTCCAAGCCGTCAGATAACCCACCTAATAAAAACTAAATGACTCTTTTCGATCTTAATAAAATATTAATTGGAGTTTTCCTGCTTTTGTTTGTTAAGTTCTCTTTTTCTCAAAAGGCGACTCGACATTACGTAGATAGTTTATTGTCTATTTCAGACAGCACTTTTAAGGAAAGCTCCGAAGTTTTTTATGTTATCAACGGAATACCATATGACAGTATTCAAGTGGACACAGCCATTGCACAATACGATACGAAATATCTTGCAGACGCTTTATTTTTATCCAAAGAAAAGCAGTCATATCCTTTTTATAGAGATGTTGCGGTTATCCTGTTCGCATACAAACAGAAAAACAAGATTAAGCGAAGGCACTGGAAAAGCGCTAAGAAGCTACTTATTGATGCAGAGGAAGATAATACGATATTGCTCATCGACAAAATTTCAATAGAGCCTTCTCAATCAAAAGAAAAGTTTAAATCGGTTCAGCTAAAAGACATAATGTATATAGACATAAATGAAAAGGACAAAATTAAACAGGTTAGAATTTGGAAATTATAACGGCAAAGGTCAGCGCCGAACATGGTGTGCAAGTGCGGCCTGAAGGAAGTACAATCGGCAATTGCTGTCTCCTTCTGAAATAGGTTGACCACAAATCAAACAGTTTATAGATTTAAGTGAATACAGTATCGCAATGTGGCTTTAAAAAAAGAATCTTATATACAGCAAAAAGCCCCCTGGCAAGTGGGGGCGTTTTTGTTTGGTTATACTTATCGAAATCCTGACTAACTATTCGCTTAGCACTGTTCTTATAACAGTATCTTCTTCTGTAAACATCTTTATGTAATACACCAGCTTTGGTATAGCTGTAATATTGGTGCTTAAAGTGTTATTACCTGGTTGCAGTTGCACCTGCCTGTTCATCACTACCCTTCCAGCCACATCTACAATCACTATATTAAGTGTTTGCCTTCTTTCTGAGTTTACAGCTACCCTCAATGCTGTTGTGGTTACTACTGCAGTCTCCACCCTGAATGCCCGCCTGATGCTCATATTCACTGATACCAACCTGCTGTACTCTTTGCTGTTATCGTTGTCAACCATTGCCAGCCTGTAGTAGTTAATACCGTTTACAGGGTTGTTATCAACAAAGGTGTAAACATTTTCACCAGCGCTGTTATTAGAAGCCACTATTCCAATACTGATAAAGTCCCTTCCGTTAGTGCTTCTTTCCACCACAAAATGACTGCTGTTTGCTTCAGATTCAGTAACCCATTTAAGGTTTACTTTATTCCCCTGCCTGTATGCAGAGAACTTTGTAAGTTTTACCGGTAGTATCGTTGACACATTTACACTCAGGGTATCCCTGCTGGTAAGTCCTGCTGCATCTGTTACCAACAATTCAAATGTGTAAGTGCCTATTACAAGGTTTGACACTTTTGTGCTGGAGCTATTTGGTGTGTTGATAAGGAACTGTGCAGGGCCTGTTAATTTTCTCCATGCAAAAGTTGATATATTGATACCTGTAGCAGAACCAGAAAGCATTACTGTATCGATAGGCAAAAACACTGTCTTATCAAGACCGGCATAACAAACAGGCACTACATTTATTGGCCCTAATTTGATCAACACCCTGGAAGAAAAAGGCTGCAATGTGATCGAACCATTATAGATAGTACTGTCAACATCCGCATACTTTGCATCCAACGTTATGGTTTTAGCAACACTTGACGAATTAAATTCAAAACGTACCTGGCTTGCAATGGTGTTAATGGTTGCCGCCACTTCATAAAACTCAATATCATCAATGTATGTGGTACCCGACATTTGTTCTAATTCAATTACAAAACTTGCAGCCGCATCTGTTGTAGGTGCATTAATTAAAAATTCATGCTGAATTCTTGCAACACCAAATGCTTTTGACTGTGTAGGTACCAGGTTGTTGTAAGGGGATGCGCTTTTCCTGATATACGCCCTTACCATACCGTTTGCAGTTGTGCCTAATGTTTTAAAACGAAGTACATACTGTTTTGCACTATTTACAGCGCCCGCTGCGCCATAAATAAAGCTGAACCTGTTTGAAGCAGGTGAAGCAAAATCCATTCGTATAGAACCTCCGGAAATTTTATTGCTGTTATCCCATGCTGCTGTAGTACTTGCGCCAAATAATGTAACACCAGTGATATTACTTGTAAACTGTGGATTGGTAACCACGTTTGTACCCACTACACTGTTGATGGTATAAGGTGCGATCTTTGGTCTTGGTTTGCCCGATTTTTGATCATGGCCTGTAAGTGCTTTCCAGCCATCTAAAGAAAAAGGTGAGGTTGGAACCACTGCGCCGCCCTCTGTACTATAAATTTCAGTTTGTATGCTTGCGTCTGTATAAGTATTATAATAGTTACTGTCAATAGTACCCAGGCTACGCAGGTTATTCTGTAAAGTAGTAGTAACCGGCGTGTTAAGCGCCCCATTTGTGTAATAAATATTTCTTTGTGTAGTGGTATAAGGGAAAGAAATATTCTTCTTGATATTAAGATTGGTGATGCTACCCCATCCCCAGCGCATAAAACTAATATCCTGCAAATTGTTGAAAAATGTATTGTCCCTGATGGTAACATTGCTGGGATTATTACAGTGAATACCGTTCTTGGATATATTGAATACAGTGTTACCAACTACTGTTACATTCATGCTCCTGCCATCAAGATAAATGCCTGCACAAAATGGAGACCTTGAATTGGTTCCATCAGGAGCACTTATACCATTACTGATAACATTGTTTCTTATTATGCGGTTTGTAAAAATAGAACCGGGAGCAGCATCTGTTCCATTTGCATAAGTGTAAATACCTCCGTTATCATGCGTTACGTTACAAAAGTAGTTTACATAATTTTTCTCCACCACTATATCACTACCATTGAACTGTATGCCGGCTGCACCAACACTATCCAATACATTATTTTCAATAATGCCATTATTTTGAACACCCAGGTAAATTCCTTTGTAATCTGAATCATCAAAAAATGATCCCATACCTGCAAATTGTCCATTATT
>JAZKGV010000329.1:0-23783 GCA_040385725.1 Bacteroidota bacterium
TCATATCAAATCTGTTTGTTAATTTGTATAAGTTAATATCCACTGAAATAGCTCCACCGTATCCGATCCTGAAAATTTCAAATAAATATTGGCCTTTATGTTTCAGCAAAAAGTAAGTGCATTTAGTTTTACCCTGCTGGTTTTATGTTTGTTTATTCTTTCCTGCAACAGTAACGATAACACAAGCGAAAAAAAAATTGTTACCAATCCTGAACAGATGGATGAGGCGACAGGTAACAGCATTGAAGAGCTGGTTTCTTATGCGTTAACACACACAGGTAAAATTGATGACAGCACCAGGCTTAAACTAACGGCGGTGGTGAGCCATTTTTATAACAGCAACGATTTTAAGAATGTGTGGAGCAAAAAGAAAAAATGGCAACCTTTTGCAGATTCTATTTTTAAAATGGCTGAAGAAGCCGAGCTGTATGGGCTGTTCCCAAAAGATTACCAGGCAAATAAACTTTCAGCAATCAAAAAAGTATTGGATACTGATTCTCTCAAACAGATGGATGCGGTATTGTGGTCAAAAGCTGATCTGCTTTTAACAGACGCTTGTCTCCATCTTATTAAGGATCTAAAATATGGCAGGCTTTCCCACGACAGTGCTGCTCTTGCCAGCGACACCACTGTATTGACTAAAGCGTTGGTCTCTCTTCAGCAATCATTGCTGGATGGTCAATCATTCACCGCTTTTTTAAACAATATCGAACCTAAGGAAAAAGGATATGCAAGTTTGAAAAGTGGTATCAAGCGGTTTTTAGACAGTATGGATCGTAAAACGTACACCTATGTTTTCTATCCATATAAAAAAAATGATGCAAAAGATTCTTTGTTCTTTATAAAAACATTGCAAAGGAGATTAAGTGAAAGCAACTGCATCAGTTTTACCAATAAACTGCCCGACTCCACCCAATTAGATTCTTCCATACGAAAATATCAACGATTGAAAAGCGTAAAGCCTGATGGAAAAGTTTCTACTGCATTAGTGAAGATGCTGAACACAAATGATGTGGAACGGTTTAAAAGAATTGCTGTAACGCTTGACAGGTATAAAAAAATAACAGACAGTTTTCCTGACAGGTATATTTGGGTAAACCTGCCCGGCTTTTACATGCAGGTATGGGATAACGATACGCTGGCGCTTGAATCAAAAATTATTTGTGGCAAGCCTGCAACACCTACGCCGCTGCTTACAAGTGTTATCACTGATATGGTTACCTATCCTACATGGACCGTACCAACAAGTATCATTGCAAAACAATATCTACCAAAACTTAAAAACAATGCTAATTATTTGGCAAGGCTTGGTTTAAGTTTGGTTGACAGTAAAGGGCAAGTCATCAGTGGTTCATCTGTTAATTGGGGCAAATATTCAAAAGGCATTCCTTACAAAGTGGTGCAGGCAAGTGGCGACAGGAATGCATTGGGAGTAATGAAATTTAATTTTAATAATCCTTATGCTGTGTACATGCACGACACCAATGAAAGATGGCTGTTTAAGAATTCTTCCCGTGCCAACAGCCATGGTTGTGTAAGGGTGCAGGAGTGGGAAAAACTGGCAAGATATTTTACACTTATCGACAGCCTTAACCTGGCTGCAGGTGATACGCTGCGTTACACATTTGATTCTGTAAAAACACTATTATCTGAAAAGAAGAACAGGAGGCTGCCTATAAAAACTCCCGTGCATATTTATTTTGCTTATTACAGTTGCGAAGGAAAAGATGGAAAGATCAAATTTTATGATGATATTTACGGTGACGACAAAGCATTGAGGGAAAAGTATTTTGATAAGTAAGTCCAAATTGCTGTTGTATGAAATTCACTTTTCTTCGTTATTGCGTTACTGCTGTATTGTTTTCTTTTATCTGCACAATCGTTGGTGCTGTACCACAGGATACTACCAAATCATCAGTTAAAAAAGTTTTTTACGGACAGGCAAGTTTTTATGCCAATAAATTTAATGGGCGTAAAACAGCCAATGGTGAAATTTTTGATCAAAAAAAATTTACCTGCGCCTGCAATGCAGTAAAGCTTGGCACCTGGCTCAGGGTTACCAACGTTCGCAACGGAAAATCTGTTATTGTAAAAGTGAATGACCGTATCCATCCAAGGATGCGCCGTGTGGTTGACCTTACAAGTGGTGCAGCCAGGCAGATTGGTATCACAGCCAAGCATGGGCTCGGCAGGGTAAAAGTAGAAGTGTTGGGGAAAAAGAAACCAAAAGCATAAGCCTTAATCTTTACTACGAGTTACCATATACTTTTATAACTGTCTCTCTTAATATGCTGGCTTCATCAGTACAGTGATAATGTATTATTGAAGCAATATCTTCAGGCTTTACCCATTTGGTATGATCAGCATCCGGCATAGATTTGCGGTTTTGTGGCGTATCAATAGTTGAAGGAACAACAACATTTGTCACCACATTATGTCCCTTTGCTTCGTCATTCATCAATTCTGCTAAACGAAAGATCAACGACTTGCCAAGGCTGTAAGCAACCATCCCTTTGCTGTTGCCTGCACTTAATCCGGGTTTGGAGCCCATTAAAAAGATCCTTCCTTTTGTTTGCTTCATCATTTGTACAAATACCGGCCGGGCAATATTGTAAGCCGTTTCAAAATTCAGTTTGTATTGTTTCAAAATATCCTTTGTTGTGGTATCAGCAATTTTTCCCATTGCAAAACCACCAACGGTTAATATGCCAGCGTCAATACGCTTGTATTTTGTAATAATATTTTCAATAAATTTTTGTGAAGCATCCTCATCAGAAAGGTCAGTGGCTACCTGTTCAAAAGAGTCAGCAGGAAAATTCAATTTCTCATTGTGTGCAGGATCAGTTGCCCCAATTACAAACCAACCTTCATCAATAAATTTTTTTACAACAGCTTGCCCTAGGTTGCCGGCAGCGCCTGTTACAACAGCTATTGGTTTTATATCTTTCTGAGACATGCGATTAATTTTAATACTGTAAAATTAATCTTATGTTGTTAAATAAATATCCTGCTGCCATAAGTATAGTTTTCACGGAATGCTTTGGGTGTACAGCCTTTTTTCTTTTTAAATAAACGGTTGAAATTGGAAATATTATTAAAGCCGCAATTGTACGCCACTTCTGAAACAGATTGTGTGGTATCTATCAATAGTCTTGATGATTGGCCCAATCGTAATTCAAGCAGGCTGTCCATAAACGTTATGCCTGTTCTCGTTTTAAAAAAACGGCTGAATGAAACCGGTGTCATATTGGTAAGCTTAGCTGCTTCATTCAGTGTGATATTTTTTTGAAAATTCTGGTTCATGTATTCCATGACTCTTTCAATCCTCCTGCTGTTATAACTCAGTTCTGCATTACTGAAAGTATTGTCAGAAAGTGTGTGCATGTTTCTTGATACAGACAAGTCATGCAGTATAGATAACAATTCCAATACTGAATCAAAGCCCTGCTTCTGGCTTAGTATGGATAGCCTGGGCATTATCTGTTGTATGGTTTCTTTTGAAAATAAAATGCCTTTAGCTGAACGTTCCAGCATCTTACGGATAAAATTCATCTGGTTGCGCCGCAAAAATTTTTCATCAAACAGGTCTTTGTGAAACTGTATAGTGATCTCTTTTATTTCTTTGCTTTTGCATTTGTGTGTTTGCCATACATGCGGCAGGTTGCTGCCAACCAATACAAGTTCATGGTCTTCAATTTCACTGATGTGGTCGCCGATAATTCTTTTGGCACCTTTGGCATTCATAATAAAATTCAACTCCAGTTCTTCATGTGAATGCAATGGAAAATCAAACTCAGATTTAACCCTGGTGAAGATGGTAAAGCAATCGGCGCTTGTAAGGGGCGTTATCTCCCTCATAATATTTGTACTCATATAGGTGTCAAAATTATAGTTTAAATGATAAAATAGTACTACTTAGTGATACTATTTTTTTAATGAAAGCCCCTTTTTGTAGCTTGTTATTACAGGGTTTTAGATAGAAATCGTTTGTGGAAGATATATAATTGACTACAAAGAGTTAAAATAGTATTAGTTTATGGGCATTGCTTAATAGTAATTTTGACTAAACATTCTTGCTATATGAGAAAAAGAAACAAACTACCTGCATGGGTGTGCCTTACAATTGTGTGCACACTACTTTTAAGTTATTCATCATTTGCACAAAAGAAAATTTCCGGTACCGTTATCAATGATAAGGGGGAAGTTCTTGTTGGAGCAACTGTATCCGTAGGCACTACCCGGGTTACCACCAATTCGTTGGGCGTATTTACCATTGATGTTCCGGCAAGTGCCAAAACGCTGTCGGTTACATACGTTGGTATGAAGGCACAGGAAATACGGATCGGGAAAAATGAAATTTTTAAAATCTCACTTGACCCACTATCAAATTCATTGGACGAAGTGGTGGTGATTGGTTATGGTACTTCAAGAAAAGCAGATGTATCATCGGCTATTTCGTCAGTAAGTGAAAAGGATATTAAAAACCTGCCGGCAGCAGGCGCAGACCAATTGCTGCAGGGTAAGGTGGCAGGCGTTACCGTTACTAGCAACGGTGGGCAGCCCGGCGGTGGTGTTTCTGTAAGGGTTAGAGGTATTACTTCAGTTAACGGCAACGACCCGTTGTATGTAATTGATGGTGTACCTGTGGCATCTGTTAATACCAGCCTGGAGCAAAATGTGTTAGGCGGTGGTAGTGGGCAAACTTCTCAAAGCGGAATGGCTTTGGTGAACCCTGCGGATATTGCCTCAATTGATATTTTAAAAGATGCATCCGCACAAGCAATATATGGTTCAAGGGCTGCCAATGGAGTTGTATTGATTACTACAAAAAAAGGTAAGGCCGGCCAATCAAAACTTTCTTATGATATGTATTATGGCTGGCAAGGCCTTCAAAAGAAATTAAAAGTGATGAACCTGCAGCAGTTTGCAAACTATCAAAATTCATTAGTGCCTGAAATAAGAGCTGTTGGCCTGGGTGCAGATAGCGTGGGTGAATTTAAAAACACAAGTGTATTAGGGAAAGGCACTGATTGGCAGGATGAAATTTACAGGACAGGCAATATGCAGAGCCATCAGTTAGCTTTCTCTGGTGGGTCAGATAAAACAACCTATTATTTTTCAGGAGGATATTTTAACCAGGATGGAATTTTGATCGGTACAAAGTTTAACCGTTATACAATGCGTTTTGCTATTGACCAGCAGGTAAAGTCATGGTTAAAGGCAGGTGTTAGCGGCAATCTTTCCCGTAGCGTTCAAAAAATTGGTTTGTCTGATGCATTTGATGCAGTAACAAGTGTTGTGTTGTACAACAGCCCTGCTGCTATGGCAAAAGATGTGTATGGCAATTTTGTAAACTCTACTAATCTGCAAGGGCAATCAGTTGGTCAGTCTGCCAACCCGGTAGCACAAGCGGAGTTGAGAGATGTAGGGGTAATAACTACAAAAGCTTTCGGCAATATCTACGCTGAAATAACTTTCCTGAAAGGATTGAGGTTGCGTAATGAGTTTAACTATGATTATTCTTTGGCAGCAAAAAAAGCTTTTCAACCCTTTGTAAAAAATCCACTGACGAATGAATTAATTATCAATCCAAGTAAATTAAGCGAACAAAGAAATAATAATTTTTACTGGGCACTAAAGAATTATCTTAACTACGATAACAGCTTTGGCAAACATTCATTCTCTGGAACAGCGGGCCATGAAGCACAGGCATCTGAATGGGATTATATACAGGCCTACAGGGACGACCTGCAACAAAATCTTCCATCGTTGGCTGTTGGTTCAAATGCAAACGAAACGATTGGCGCTGGCGCAGGCAACTGGGCTATGGAATCTTATTTCCTTCGTTTAGGTTACACTTTCAACAATAAATATTCACTCACCGGTACTGCAAGGGCAGATGGTTCATCAAGCTTTGGCCCGGAAAAACGCTGGGGCAAGTTTTATGCAGGCTCAGCATCATGGACAATAACCAATGAAGAGTTTGCAAAAAATATTAAAGGGCTCGACTATCTCAAGTTAAGGGTAGGTATTGGCTCTGTTGGCAACCAGGAAGTTGGCGGGGCAAATTTATACACCACTAATATCAACCTTGCAAGGCAAAGCCCATGGGGCACTGTAGGTTTCCCTGCCAATCTTGGCAACGTAGCACTTGGGTGGGAGTCTGTAGTTACTTACAATGCAGGGGTGGACATGACTTTGTTTAAACATTTTGCAGAAATAACTATTGATGTTTATAAAAAAGTAACTAAGAATATGTTGTTGCCGGCGCAGTTGCCGATACTCTCTGGCCTTAGTGCAGATCCGTGGCTGAACATTACAGTGCCAATGACTAATGGCGGGCAAATGACCAATACAGGTATTGATGTCGGCATTACGACATACAATATCAACAATAAGAATTTTACCTGGAAAACCTCACTCAACTTCAGCCATTATAAAAACAGGCTGGATAAATTAAACGATTCCACCACTGCTATATTCGGCACTTTCGATGAGTATGGTACGGCTAAAACGGTAACGGTTAGCCGTGCAGGCAATCCTGTAGGTTCATTCTTTGGTTTTGCAACAGATGGCTTGTTCAGGACGCAGGAAGAATTAACAGCGATGAACTATGGTACAGTATCACCATTAGGAGTTTGGTTGGGAGATATAAGGTTTAAAGATATAAACGGGAACAAGATATTAGATAACCAGGATGTAACGGTTATTGGTAGCCCACACCCAAAATTTACAGCAGGCCTCACTAATACTTTCTCCTGGAAAAACCTGGACTTATCTCTTTTTCTGTATGGCAGCTATGGCGCTAAAATATTTAACTACACAAGAATATTTACTGAGGGGCTTAACAGCCCATGGAACAACCAGTTGGAAACTGTAATGAACAGGTACACAGAAAACAATCCGGGTGGCACACTTCCACGTTATACAGGAACAGGTGTGCAACAGGGCAACTTAAGGGTGTCGGACAGGTATATAGAAGACGGTTCATTCCTTCGTATCCAGAATATTTCACTTGGGTTCAAGTTTCCAAAGAATTTGCTTGGCAAGAGCAATGTCTTCACCAGCGCAAGGATATATGTTTCCGCACAAAATTTATACACGTTTACAAAATACTCCGGGTACGATCCTGAAATAGGGACCATCAGTAACAGGATTAATCAGGTTGGTCTGATGAATATTGATAACGGGCATTTCCCTAACCCACGTACAATTACTGTTGGCGCTAACCTTGAATTCTAAAACAATAAACACATTTCTCATGAAAAATAAATTCATTTTAATACTTGTCGTTTTTAGCTGCACATGGGCAGGTTGTAAAAAGAGTTTTTTAGAAAAACCTGCTACCAGTAGTGTTACACTTGATAACTACTACAATACAGCCGCAGAAGTAAATGGTTCTACAGGCGTTTTGTATAATTCTGTTTGGATTGATTGGTACGACAAAGCTTTTACATCGGTAGGTGATGTGCTTGGCGGCACCGTTACCGGCACCAATGGCAATACACAGTATAATTCATTCTGGAACTTTAATATTATTCCTACAGATGATTTGATAAAAGCAACCTGGAGATCTTGTTACAAAGCGGCAGGCAATTCTTCTGTGCTTATCCAGAATTTTAATCAAAAGAAAGGGATGGTTAGCAATAGTGCTTATTTAGACCTGGGCATTGCAGAAGCAAAATTTATCCGGGCTTATTGTTACTTCTATATTGGCCGCACATTCGGCGATGCGCCAATAGTTGACAACCCATTAGACATGACAAAAGAAGGTGGCTCATTAGTGCCAAGGTATATTCAGAAAGATGTATTGAGGTTTGCCATTGAAGATTTGAAAGTGGCAGAACAAGGCCTGCCTGATGCAGCGTACCTGCCTGGCCGTGTTACTAAGTACTCTGCCAAAGCATTAATGTCAAAAATTTATTTGTACCTGAAAGACTATGCCAATGCAAAAGCAAAAGCACAGGAAGTGATGGATTTTGCCGCTGCTAACCCTAATGTAGTTGGCCTGGGTGACTTTGATAAAATGTTTACCAGTTCAGCACAGAATAACAATAAAGAATCACTTTTTGCATTGCAATGGGCTTACGACCTTGGCTGGAATGGTGGCAACAGGTGGATGAGCTACGCTGCACCACAGCCATTAACCAAGCCCGGGCCAACTAACGGCAATGGTTATTCATCTGTGATCCCTTCTCTCGATCTTTTAAACACTACAACCGGCTGGGCAACCAACGACCGCCGCCGGGGATGGTCAACAATGGAGCAGGGTTTCCATAGGGCAGACTGGGTGAATGATAATTTCCCTGCTGGCTTTACGTATGATACGGTTACCACGCAAACCACAGATTTCAAAGTGCTCACCGGCACAAGGGCCAACATATTAAAGTATGTGGTGGGGCCTAACAGGGCCGCAGAGCCTGTAAATGGCGGTGGCGGCACATCCAGCAGCATCTGCACTTACCTGCTACGCTATTCTGATGTGTTGCTGATCTATGCAGAAGCAGTATTGGCCGGCGCTGGAAGCACCAGCGATGCAGGTGCTATAGCAGCTTTTAACGCCGTACACCAGCGTGCAGGTTTACTGCCCGTAGCAAGCATCACCATGGATGATATTTTAAGGGAACGTAAATGCGAATTTGCTTTTGAAGGGGATTATTGGTTTGATATGCAGCGGCAGGCTTTAGATGCCAATATGCAACCGGTGAATTTTGCCAAAACAAAACAACTGGTGGAAGCACAGGAAAGAGGAATATATGATGGTAACAAGGTTTTAACCAGCCAGAAAGTACAAAACTTAACTGTTGACAAATTGTTCCTGCCCATTCCACAGGATGAAACGGTGGCCGATCCCAAATTGCTGGAAGGCGCTATACCATACTATTAACCTGGACGTAAAAACTTATAATACTTTAATACAATTTTTATGTTACATACTTTAAAAACGATTACGGTTTCTTTTACAGCTTTGTTGTTTGTTGCATCCTGCACCAAAGAAATAAAAATAAACCCCAGCACGGCTAAGATAGAACCTGGTGAAGCTGCAGGCAATGCTGTAATTACTTTAACAGGCTCCGACCTGAAAAATATACAGACAATTACTTTTGATCTTGGTAATGTACCGGCACCTTTCAACCCCAATTTTAATACAGACGGGGCACTTGTTTTCAGGGTGCCGGAAGATGCAAATCCCGGTGACCAGAATATCATTTTCAAAACAAAATCAGGCTACCAGTTCAGCATTCCTTTTAAAGTGCTGGCAGTACCCACGCTTACTTCTTCATCTATTAACGAATGGCAGGCAGGTGATACCATTATTATTTATGGCAACTATCTTGGTACAACCACCAACGTTATTATGACGGAAGATCCAACAGCAACAGTGCAGGTTCTTTCTGCAACAACAAATGAATTAAAAATTATAATGCCTTCTTCTGCTGTTAAATCAACAAAAATACAGGTGACAAACGATGCAGGCAGCAGTACAACTTTGTTTACATTTTATAATGTTGACCTGGCGTACAAAATATTTATAGATACTTACTACAATGGTTTTGGTGATGGTTCATGGGGCGATGCCGGTGTGATCAACACATCTCAGAAAAAAGCAGGCACGGCATCTGCATCAAAGAACTATCAAAAAGGTAACTGGCACCTGATACAATTTGTTGACTGGAGTAACGGCATCACATTCGATCCTGATTTTAAAACCTTCAGTGTATGGATAAGAGGCGCTTCACAGGACTATACATTGTATCTCACTACTGATACAAGAGCCATTGCATTTGGCAATTCAGACCAATCAACACCGCTGGAAATTCCGGCTAACACATGGAAGTTTTTTGAATTGCCGGTATCAGCATTAGGTGATAGGTGGACAACAGGCGTGGCTCCATTAAAGCAGATCGGTTTTTGGATAAAAGGCCCTGATGCACAGGATGAAACTTTTTATTTCGACAATCTTTTGATTTTTAAATAAGGGCTGTTAAAAGCCATCCCTTTTATTTGTTATAGTCTGAAAATAAAATTTACCAACTACCAAACCATACGTATATGTATAAATTATTAAAAAACTTTTTTTCACCAGCACTTGCTCTCATTGTATTGACAAGCATTGTACAAACAGGTTGTAAAAAGAAAGATGTTTATCCTGGCCAGACGCTGCCTAAAATTACGGCTGTTGCACCTGGCAGCGGTGTTCCTGGTGTAAGTGTACTCATAAAGGGGGAGAACCTTAAAAATGTAACTGCTGTTAAGTTTGGAACAGTGGAAGCAAGCGGTTTTGATCTGTCGTCAGTTACTGATACTTCATTAATGGTGCAGGTGCCTTCCATGGATTCAGGAAAAGTATTTGTGCAGGTGTATTATGGAGATGGTGTAGGATACAACGCAGCACCTTTTAATGTTTTGCTGAAGCCAGATATTACAAGTGTATTGCCAACAACTGGTTTCCCTGGTGACATGGTTACTATCAGTGGCGTTAACCTCGATATTGTCAGCGAAGTAAAATTTGGCAGCAAGCCTGCTGCAAGCTTTACAGCTACAAAAACCAAGATACAGGTAAGTATTCCTGCAGAAGCAGAGGGCGGCGACCAGTTGATCACTGTTACTTCGGCATCAACAGGTGGCGTAGATACAGCTTCTTTTAATGTAAATATTACGCCGCAGGTATTTTCAATTGCACCAGCCAGCGCTGTGGCTGGAGATGTAATAACGGTTACGGGCGCCAGGTTTACCGGTGCTACAGAAGTAAAGCTGGGCACAACACCTGTAACATATACAGTGGTGAGCGCTACTGAAATAACATTTACTGTTCCTGCTGGTGCTTCTTCAGGTGCTGTTACTATTACAACACCAACCGGTACAGTTACAAGTAGTATCTCTTTAACTATTCTGGTACCGGGTCTTGCTTTCCCGATTTATGATGAAGGTTTATCAGGCAACTGGAATGGCTGGCTTGGTGGCGGCTGGGGCGGCACTAAAGAATTATCAAACACTACGCCGGTACACAATGGGTCTTTCTCATGCAAAATTGATTATGCAGGAGGTTGGGGTTCGCCATTGCAGTTAGGTGGTGCTACCATTCCATTCGGTTCTTACACCACCTTTAAAATTTCAATTTATGGTGGCACCGGAACTACGGGTAAAAAAATAAAAATTGTATTTAATGAAGCTGGCGGCTATGAACTTACGTTGGGTACAGAAGGACAGTGGAATGATTATGCAATTTCGATCTCAAATATTACATCAGCCACATCGTTAACCGCCATTTGGCTGCAGGAATTTACTGGTACAGATTACACTATTTATGTGGATGATATGGGATTGAATTAAATTGTTTGAAAAGTATTGAAACGTTTTTTTTCATAAGCACTCGTTTGGTAATTACCGGTTCATTTCAAACCTGTTTGTTATGAACCGTTTTTATTACAGGCTAAACAGCGGTGGAATAATGAGGGTACAAAGTTATATTTGGAGTAAAACAGCTGTGTAAGCTAAAACCAGAAATGAAATTACAGTTAATAGACATCAGCATAATTGTTTTGTACCTGGCTTCAATGGTTTTAATTGGCTGGTACTTGCGGAAGAAAGCGAGGGAAAATAAAGAGAGCTACATGATGGGAGGAAAAAAACTCCCCTGGTATATGCTGGGCATGAGTGATGCTTCAGATATGTTTGATATCAGCGGCACGATGTGGATGGTATCATTGTGTTTTGTATATGGGGTCAAAAGCATCTGGATCCCATGGTTATGGCCCGTTTTTAATCAGGTATTTAATATGATGTATCTCTCCAAATGGTTGAGAAGATCGAATGCCAACACCGGCGCTGAATGGCTGGCAACAAGATTTGGTTCTATTGGAAAAGGTGTAAAAGGGTCTCACAATATTGTGGTGGCTTTTGCATTGATCGGCTGTCTTGGTTTTTTGGCGTATGGATTTATCGGGCTTGGCAAGTTCATTGAAATTTTTATTCCATGGGAAATGGTAAAAGGGTATGTGCCTTTTGATATTGCACCACAATACGTGGCACATTTCTATGGAATAATTTTTACACTCTTTGCCATGTTCTATTCAATATTGGGAGGCATGCACAGTATTGTGTTGGGTGATCTGATAAAGTACGCCATCATGACGATTGGTTGTATTTCCATTGCAGTAATTGCCATGATGCATTTAAAAGGCAATACACTGCATGTGCCGGAAGGATGGAGTGACCCTTTCTTTGGCAGCAAACTACATCTTGACTGGAGCAATATTGTGGCAGATGCCAACAAAAAAATTGCAGAAGACGGCTATAGTTTGTTTGGCTTGTTTTTTATGATGATGTTGTTTAAGGGTGTGTTTGCTGCCGGCGCAGGTCCAGCACCTAATTATGATATGCAAAAAATATTATCAACCAGATCACCGAAAGAAGCAAGTAAGATGACAGGCTTTGTTTCGATTGTGTTGTTGCCTGTTCGTTATTCAATGGTGATCGGGTTAACTGTTTTGGGTTTGCTCTATTACAATCAACTCAATTTAAGTGATGGTACTGGCGCTGTTGATTTTGAAAGAATATTACCTGCAACCATCAACAACTTTTTACCAGTTGGTATTTTAGGTTTGGTGCTTACCGGTTTGCTTGGTGCATTTATGGGAACTTTTTCCGGAACATTAAATGCAGCACAGGCTTATATCGTCAACGATATTTACCTTAAATATGTTAACCCAAATGCTTCCACAAAAAAAGTGATGAGTATGAATTATATCACGGGTGTTGTTGTGGTGGCCGTTGGTGTTGTGTTGGGATTTTTTGCAAAAGATGTAAACAGCATTCTGCAATGGATCGTTTCAGGATTGTACGGAGGTTATATTGCTGCGAATGTTTTGAAATGGTATTGGTGGCGTTTTAATGCCAATGGATTTTTCTATGGCATGCTTGCTGGTATTGCAGGTGCTTTAGTATTCTCAAAGTTGTTTAGCGGCGTAGAGTTTTTATATTATTTCCCGTTGTTGTTTTTATTGTCTTTGTTGGGTTGTGTTATTGGAACTTATACCGCACCTCCAACAGACGAGGCAACTCTAAAAATATTTTACAGCACCGTTCGTCCCTGGGGTTTTTGGAAACCGGTGCATGAGATGGTGATAAAAGAAAACCCCTTGTTTGAAGCAAATAAAAGATTTGGGCTTGACATGTTCAATGTGGTACTTGGCATTATTGCTCAATTGTGCATGACAATACTGCCCATGTACATAGTGTTGTGGATGAAACTCCCGCTATTGGTAACCATTATTATACTTGCAATTGTCATCATCATTCTTAAAAAGACATGGTGGGATAAACTGGAAGACTGATCATTTTAATTCAACTGGTATGAAGAATAATTTTTTTAATCGACTGACAAACCTGGAGCAGGAGTATGAACAGTTGCTGCAACAGTCAAATGAAAAAGCAGAAACCGGCAATGGTATATTTGACAGGTATAAAAACCCTGTGCTAACGGCTGCACATACACCGTTGTTCTGGCGTTATGATCTGAATAAAGAAACCAATCCACATTTGCTTGAACGGTTTGGTATTAATGCAGTGCTGAATGCAGGTGCTATTAAGTGGAATGATAAATATATCATGGTGGCAAGAGTTGAAGCAGCTGACCGTAAATCATTTTTTGCAGTGGCAGAAAGCCCTAATGGAATTGATAATTTCAGGTTTTGGGATTATCCTGTTCAAATGCCGGAAACAGCTGTGCCTGATACTAACACCTACGACATGCGCCTGGTGCAGCATGAAGATGGATGGATATACGGATTGTTTTGTACAGAGAGAAGAGACCCATCAGCACCGCCAACTGACCAATCTGCAGCAGTTGCACAATGTGGTATTGCAAGAACAAAAGACCTGGTAAGCTGGGAAAGGCTGAATGACCTGGTAACCCCATCACCACAACAGCGTAATGTTGTTTTGCATCCTGAATTTGTAAATGGTAAATACGCTTTTTATACAAGGCCACAGGATAGTTTTATCAGTGCAGGCAAGGGAGGAGGCATTGGTTTTGGGTTGAGTGATTCCATGGAGAATGCAAGGATTGATAAAGAGATTGTGATCGACCACAAAATTTATCATACAGTATATGAATTAAAAAACGGCCTTGGCCCGGCACCTATAAAAACTTCAAAAGGCTGGTTGCACCTGGCGCATGGAGTTAGAAATACGGCTGCTGGTTTGCGTTATGTGCTGTATTTGTTTATGACAGATCTGAAAGATGTAACTAAAGTGATCTATAAACCGGCTGGTTATTTTTTAGCGCCTGAAGGAGAGGAGAGAGTAGGTGATGTATCCAATGTTGTATTCAGCAATGGATGGATCGCAGAAAACGACGGCACCGTTTTTATCTATTATGCCTCTTCCGATACAAGGATGCATGTGGCAACCACCACTATTGATAAGTTGTTGGATTATATAATGAATACAGCGCCTGATGGTTTGTCATCTGCCGAAACAGTAAAAGCTTTAACTGCACTGATTGATAAAAATCAGTCGGAAGCAATGGTTCAGGTTACATCATTTAAAAATAAAAAATAGGTTGATGCAGCAAGAAACAGCCAGGCAGGATATACCATCAAAGCTTTCCTCTTACAAAGCAGCAATGGAAACTGAGCTGGGTTTGATACTTGACTGGTGGATGCACTATATGATCGATGAACAGGATGGTGGCTTTTATGGAACTGTTGCAAACAATAATCAGCCTGCTCCCACAGAAAAAGGCGTAGTGCTAAACAGCAGGATATTATGGACCTTCTCTTCGGCGTATAATTTTTCTCCAAAGGAAGAATATTTACAAATTGCCAAACGGGCTTTTAACTATATCGAAAAGAATTTTATCGATTACCGCTATGGTGGTGTGTTTTGGTCTGTAGATACAAAAGGCAAAATGAAGGATGGCAGGAAACAGATATATGGTTTGGCTTTTTGTATGTATGGCCTGGCAGAATATTATAAAGCAAGTAATGATAATACGGCATTGATAATTGCAAAGGATCTGTACAATACAATTGAGCAGCACAGTTTTGATACAATAAACGGTGGCTATATTGAAGCATTTACAAGAGAGTGGTACAATTCCGGCGACCTGCGGTTGAGTGATAAGGATGATAACGAAAGAAAAACAATGAATACGCATTTGCATATTATTGAAGCGTATGCAAATTTATTTTCCGTTTGGCCCGATGATCTGCTGAAGGAAAGAATTGAAATGTTGCTGGGATATTTTGATAAATACATCATCAATAAACAAAATCATCATCTTAATTTATTTATGGATGACGAATGGAACCTACGTTCATCATTAATTTCTTTTGGGCATGATATAGAAGCAGCCTGGTTATTGCAGGAATGTGCAGAAGCGATTCATCACACTTCATTCATCAACCATTATAAACAACTGGCAATGTCAATAGCAGATGCGGCGGCAGAAGGCCTTGATGCAAACGATGGTGGGCTTTGGTATGAATACGAACCAAAAGATGATCATTGGATAAAAGAAAAACATTGGTGGCCACAGGCAGAAGCAATGATTGGGTTTTTTAATGCGTATCAAATATCAGGTGATGATAAATATTTACATTATTCCCTCAATTGCTTCGACTTTGTAAAAAAGCATATCAAAGACAATGAAAGAGGAGAGTGGTTCTGGGGAATTGAAGCTGATGGCACAATAATAAAAAAGGAAAAAGCAGGCTTGTGGAAATGTCCTTATCACAATAGCCGGGCTTGTATAGAATTAATAAAACGCATTTCAACATTATAAACCTTTATATGAAAACGACAATTGTTTCATTAGCAATGCTGCTATATTTTTTATTGCCTGTTACATCTTCCTGTAAAAAAACAGGTGGAGGTTCTCCCAATCCACCTGTTGACACAACTGATACCACCACAGTAAATCCACAGGTTGATCCTGCCATTGCCAGCAGCATTGGTTTTTTTCTTGATGACTGGCTACCGAAAAATTTTACACAGCCTTCGTCATCTGTAACTACCACAACACCGTCTTCAACTACCGTTACCATTAACATAGACAGGAGTAATGTAGTTACAAAAATTCCACGGGCAATTGCAGGTAACAATTCAAATATCTGGATGGGGCAATATGTAACAGAGCCATCCTTATTAAATCACATTACAAAAGTGCAACCACATATCATTCGTTTTCCCGGTGGAAGCATCAGCGATATATTTTTCTGGAATGCACAACCTGGTGTGCCGCCTGTAGATGCACCAACTAACCTGGTAAATGCAAGTGGCGCTTCTTCCGCTGCAGGTTTTTGGTTTGGAAAGAATACGGCTGACTGGACATTCTCTGTAGATAATTATTACAGCATGTTGCAGCAAACAAATAACCAGGGAATGATAACTGTTAATTATGGCTATGCCCGTTATGGTAAAAGCGCAAACCCTGTTGCGGCCGCAGCACAGCTTGCAGCGGATTGGGTTCGTTATGATAATGGAAGAACAAAATACTGGGAGATCGGCAATGAAAATTTTGGCGATTGGGAAGCAGGTTACAGAATTAAAGTGTCAGATAACCAGGACGGACAGCCGGAATATTTATCAGGACAATTATATGGGCAGCATTTTAAAGTGTTTGCAGATTCAATGCGTAGCGCTGCTGCATCAATTGGTAAAACAATTTATATAGGTGCAGTAATGTCTGAGTCTGCTCCGCAATCATGGTGGACAGCAACAGCTACTAACTGGAACTCGGGTTTAATGAACGGAGCAGGCAGCTACCCCGATTTTTATATTGTTCATAATTATTATACTCCGTATCAAACCAATGCCAATGCTGCCACTATCCTGGCAACGCCACAATCAGTTACACAAACAATGATGGATTATGTGAAACAGCAGATAACAGCAGGCGGCGCAGCACAAAAACCATTTATCCTTGGTGAATGGAATATTACTTCACAGGGTTCAAAGCAACAGGTTTCTCATATAAATGGATTACATGCAACTATGATATTGGGTGAGGCAATTAAAAATAAATATGGCATGACCGCAAGATGGGACCTGGCCAATGGATGGAGCGATGGTAATGATCATGGCTTGTTTAATATTGGTGATGAACCCGGTGGCATTCCTAAATGGAACCCACGCCCGGCATTTTATCACATGTATTTCTTTCAAAAATATTGTGGTGACAGGTTGGTAAGTTCAACTTCTTCTGATGCAAATGTAGTTTCTTATGCTACTTCATTTTCTTCCGGCGAAACAGGTGTGATACTGGTTAATAAATCTTCTGATGCAAAAGCGACAGAAGTTAAAGTAGCAAATTTTAAAAAAGGCACTAATTATTATTGGTACACTTTGACCGGTGGCAATGATAACGGAGAATTCTCGGCCAAAACTTTTGTTAATTCTTATGGCCCTTCTATTGCATCTGGCGGCCCGTCTGATTATGATACCATCAATCCATTTGCTGCTTCAACCACAAATGGAATAAAAATTTCAATACCTGCAAGAGCGGCAGTATTTTTGGTAATACAGAAGCTGTAAAAATTTTTGCCGGGTATGAAATATAAAATAGTTCTCATTGTAATTGCAGCAATCATAAAAATGCAGTGTATGGGCCAGCTCCGCTTGCCTGCAGTATTGTCATCCAATATGGTATTGCAACAAAATGATTCTGTTTTATTATGGGGCTGGGGTAACCCTGCGGAGAAGGTTTTTATTACCACGAGCTGGGATAATAAAACAGATTCAACCTTGACCAGTAATGGAGCTAAGTGGCGTATAAACGTAAAAACACCAACAGCCGGTGGGCCATTTACAATTACTTTTAAACAAAAGGAAAAAGTAATGAGTGGCGAAGTATGGATGTGTTCCGGCCAGAGTAATATGGACTGGAACTTTTATGCAGGCGTGTATGATATGCAGCCGGAACTCGACTTAGGAGTGCAATCAAATCTTCGCCTTTTTTACATTGCAAAAAACACGGCTGAATTTCCACAGGAGGACACACGTGGACAATGGGCTGTATGTGATTCAAATAATTTAAAATCATTCAGCGCTGTTGCTTATTTCTTTGCAAAAAAATTGCAACAGGAGTTGAATGTGCCTGTAGGTTTGGTACAATCAAGTTGGGGTGGCACACCAGCAGAAACATGGACCCCGGCAGAGAAAATAAACAGCAACCCGGTACTGAAAAATTCGTATCAAAAAATAGATTCTTCTATGTGGTGGCCCAAAAGCCCCGGGGCAACATACAACGCTATGATAGCACCAGTAATAAATTTTTCTGTCGCTGGCGCTATCTGGTACCAGGGTGAAGGCAATACTGCAGCTCCGTCAACTTATGGTAGTTTACTTACCACAATGATTGATTCGTGGAGGAGCGCATGGAAAAGGAATTTCCCGTTTTATTTTGTGCAAATTGCGCCTCATACTTACGGCAAGGGATATGCGGCAGCAATATTGAGAGAGCAGCAGACAATTGCAGCAAAACACGATAAGACAGGAATGATCATCATTTCGGATCTTGTTGATGACAGTACAAACATTCATCCAAAAAATAAAAAAGATGTAGGATTGCGGCTTGCAAATATGGCACTTGCACAAACGTATCAAAAGGATACTATAGTAGTGCAGTACCCTTTGTTCGACAGGCTCCTGGTTACTGACGATAAAGCACAAATTGGTTTTCTTTATACTGGTGGTACACTCTATTGCGGAGGAAAAACCGTGAGCGCTTTGGAAATAGCTGGCGAAGACAGGGTATTTTACCCGGCAGAATCAAAGATTGAAGGGAATGTTTTGATCGCCTGGAGTGCAATGGTAAAAGAACCTGTTGCGGTCCGGTACGCCTTTAGTAATGCAGGCATTGGGAATTTATACAGCAGTTTTGGCTTACCTGTTGCACCATTCAGGACAGATGACTGGCCATTACAATAAAAATATTTATGAACCACCTTCGGAAATTCTTATGTACACCGTTGTGTCACTCACTTGTACTTATTGTAATTCTATTGAGCTGTTTTCAATCACAATCATTAGCACAATCAAAAAAGCTTTCTTTTTTTTCAACAGACCATCCTTCAATACAATACATCGGCAGAATTGATTTTTCCAATCCAAAGTTGCCACGCTTTTGGCAGCCTGGAGTTTATATCAGTATTTGGTTTGAAGGGACATCCTGCGATGTTATTTTAAATGACGAAATTTTGTGGGGCACAAACCATAATTACCTGGAAGTAGTATTGGATGGCAAACCAGTTCGCCTGCAAACAAGATCAAAAACAGATACTATCAACGTTGGCAAAAATTTATCAAAAGGAAAACACAGCTTGGTTGTTTGTAAAAACACCGAAGCTAACATCGGTTATCTTGAACTCGTTGGTTTTCGTTGTGAAAAACTAATTAAGTCACTTGCAAAGCCGCAAAGAAAAATTGAATTTATTGGTAACTCTATTACTTGTGGGGCCAGTAGTGATATGTCTGCTGTTCCATGTGGTAAAGGTGTATGGCAGGATCAGCATAATGCTTATATGAGTTATGGCGCTGTCACTGCAAGAACGTTGAATACGCAATATCATCTCTCTTCAGTTTCAGGTATCGGGCTTATGCATAGCTGTTGCAACCTGGATGTAATTATGCCACAGGTATTTGATAAAGTAAGCATGAGAAATGATACCATCAATTGGGATTTTAAAAAGTATCAACCGGATGTTGTTACAATTTGTTTAGGACAGAACGATGGCGTACAGGATTCGGCAATATTTTGTAATAACTATATTTCGTTTGTGAAAAGATTGAGAAGTCATTATCCTGACGCAACTTTTATTTTACTCTCTAGTCCTATGGCAGATAAAACGCTGTTTGCTTTTATGCAAAAGACTTTGTTGCCTGTTGAATCGGCATTAAAAAATGAAGGGGATAAAAAAGTATATCACTATTTTTTCTCCCGTAGTTACACCAGCGGTTGCGATTATCATCCCAGCCTGGAAGAACATACATTAATAGCAGCTGAACTAACCGCAGCCATCAAAGAAATAATGCACTGGTAATTTTTTATGTAGTTACAACACTGGTGCCATCATTGGTTTGTACAATATAAGCGGTAAGTTCCATTCCCATTTTAGTATTGTATTCTTTGGCAAGCGTTTCAGTTATTTCTTTAATGCTTTCATCTTTTATAATGTTAATGGTGCAGCCACCAAAACCACCACCCATCATTCTTGCACCTAAAACATTTGTATTACCCTTCACTGCATCCACTAAAAAATCCAATTCTTTACAACTTACTTCATAATCTTTGCTAAGGCCTTCATGGGTTGCAAACATTTTTTTACCCAATTCCTTTACATTTCCCTGCATCAAATCATTGCAGGCTGTAGTGAGCCTTTCATTTTCTTCCACTACATATTTGCAACGCCTGTATATCAATTCATCTTCAGGCTTCACATATTCATCCAGCATTGGCATTGCTACATCCCGTAAGTTTTTTACCTGCTGGTAATGTGGAAGCAACAATTCTACCCCTGCTTCACATTGCTGCCTTCTTACATTATATTCTGAAGAAGCAAGTGAATGTTTTACATTAGTATTGAAGAGTACCAGTTTATATCCTTCCAGGTTTAAAGGAATATATTCATACTGCAATGAACGGCAATCTAATTTTATCGCATGGTCTTTTTTGCCAAACATACTGGCGAACTGGTCCATAATACCGCATTTTACCCCTGCATAAGTATGTTCCGCCATTTGTGCCATCTTAACTATTTGCATTTTATCTATGCCTAATTCAAACAATTCATTTAATGCAAAAACTATTGCACATTCCACCGCCGCAGAAGAGGATAACCCTGCACCTGGAGGAATATCTCCATCAAGTACCAGGTTAAAACCGCCGATGGTATGATTATGCTTTAATAACTGGTCAACAACGCCAAGTATATAGGTAGGCCAATCAGAGGAAGGTTGAATAGCAGCTATGGTTGTTTCAAACGATTCATTAAAATTGACAGCGAATAAATGTATCCCGTTATCATTTCTTTTTGCAACAGCTGCATAAATTGATTTGTCAATAGCAGCTGGCAATACAAAGCCATCATTGTAGTCAGTATGTTCACCAATAATATTTACACGGCCTGGCGAACGGATAATTAAGGGTTCCTGCGAAAATTTTTCAGAAAACAGTTTTCCTATCTTTCCTATCATTGTATCACTTATTTAAAAGCATCTAAAGCAATGGTTGGTTTGCCGCTGTTGTCAAATGCCCCAAGTGTGTAACCTTTCCAGTTATTGTAGCCCTGCGGTTCCCAATATAATACGCCGAGGCATTTGTTATTGCTTACAGCTTTTGCTTTAGTAATAATGTCGGTTAAAAAGTTTTTACATTCCGTTGCATTGTCCCAAGGCATCCCCACTTCAACTATCATCACTTCTTTATTATAGCGGCTTATCATATCATTCATGTTGATAACGCAATTTTGATTTGCTGTTGCCCAGCCAGTGCCGGCCCATGTTGGGTACAACGACATACCGATCACATCATATTTTCCTCCATTGGTTCTTAACCCGTCAAACATCCAGCGGAATAAACCATTGTCCCATCCGTTTGAAAGATGTACAATAACTTTTGCAGAAGGAAAAACTGCTTTTACTGCATCATATCCTGCGTTCACCAATTGTGCAAAATTGCTCATGTTCGCTGAAGCTTTTCCATCGGGCCACAACATACCATCATTTGTTTCATTGCCTACCTGCACCCATTCTGGTGTTACGCCTGCTGCTTTTAATTGGTTTAATACATCAGTAGTATGTGCGCCAACAGATGTTTTTAAAGTTGCAAGATCCTGTGTTGCCCATGCAGCAGGTTTAAATTGTTTACCTGGGTCTGCCCAATCGTCACTATAATGAAAGTCTGTCATCAACCTCATACCCAGGTTTTTTGCCCTTACTGCTTTCGCCACCACATCGGCTGCATTGTTCCATCCTGCTGGTGGATTCACCCACACCCTGAGCCGTATGCTGTTCATGCCAAGAGATTTCAACAAGGCAATGCACTCTGTTTCTGTACCTGTGTTATTATAAAATTTTATTCCTGCTGCTTCCATTTCGGTAAGCCAGCCAACATCAGCACCTTTGGCAAAATTTGATGTTGGAGGTATTGGAGCAGGCGCTGCGGATTCTTTTTTGCATTTGGTGGCCATGCAGCCAACGATCATTAATATGATAGCAAGCCTGCTGGTAAACCATAAGGGAATATTTTTCTTTATCATTTTCATCGGTTTTCAGCACAATTTAATATGCTATTGTTTGTAAACGAAAATTAGTTTGATACAATTTTTACCAACACCGATACTTTAAGGATTTACCTGCTATATCAACGCTAAATGCAGTAACTTTTGACTTCTAAAATAAAGGGTGATACATTTAGGTTGAACCAAATTTAAAATACCATGTTGCCAATGAAAATAACTTCTCTTTTTGTAATTGCCTGCTTAATGGTTTGCTGTAAGCAGCAACCTGGTACAATAGTCTCTTTTAACGATAAGGAGTTAAGCTATGAAGGAAGAATAAATTACACAAATGATGCTGCCATATTATCGTGGCCCGGCACATCGGTATATATCAATTTTGCCGGTACAGAAATAAAAGGTGAGTTCAGCGAATCTGATACAGCCAATTACTACAACATAATACTTGATGGTAAAATTATTTCAAAGATCCATTTTGATAGGGAAAGAAAAATTTACACATTGGCATCTGGATTGGAAAATAAAAATCACAGCCTGCAGCTTTTTAAAAGAACAGAATGGGATAAAGGCAGTACTTCCTTCTATGGCTTTTCCGGGAATGAATTAAAACTATTGCCGCCATCGCCAAAACCAAAAAGAAAGATCGAGTTTTATGGTAATTCTATTGAGTGCGGTTATGGCATTGAAGATTATACAGGCGATCTGCCCATTGGCTTTTATCAAAATAATTATGACGCTTTTCCTGCCCTTACTGCAAGGCATTTTAATTCACAATACCAGTGCATTGCTAAAAGTGGTATTGGTATTACAATTAGTTGGTTTCCTCTTTTAATGAAAGAAATGTATGACAGGCTTGATCCGACAGATGCTTCAAGCAAATGGGATTTTAAAAATTATACACCTGCTGTGGTGGTGATAAATTTGTTGCAGAATGATTACTGGTTAACCAATATGCCCAATCATCCTGAATACAGGTCCCGTTTTGCCGCTCAGAAACCAACACCTGGCTTTGTCATGAGTGAATACAAAAGTTTTGTTCAGTTGATAAGAGAAAAGTATCCAACCGCTAAAATCATTTGTATGCTGGGCAATATGGATATTACAAGTGAAGGTTCTGCCTGGCCTGGTTATGTAACAAAAGCTGTGCAGGAACTGGGCGATAAAAACATTTATACCCTGTTTGTTTCTTATAAAAACACCCCGGGCCATCCTAAAACAACAGAACAAAAAGTATTGGCAGATAGCCTTATCAATTTTATAGAAAAAAATATTGTTTGGTAAGTTATTGGTGGATTTATTTTATAACGGGTGAAAAAGTAGGTAATAAACCTTAGTAGAAAGATGGTATTAGCAAGTGCCGACCTTATTACCTTATCGGGCAGTATTTTAATAAGGGAATAAGGTTGTGCAGCAAGGAAGTAATTTTCTACTAAGGTTAGAAGCAAAAGCGTTTAATTTTTATGTTAATAGAATTTTGAGACATTATAGTCCTAATGGTATTTTACAAAACAGTGTACTAATAAAATAAAAATGATGAAA
>JAZKGV010000329.1:23793-27815 GCA_040385725.1 Bacteroidota bacterium
ATTTTTATTATCGGTTATGGTTATTTGTTGTTTTAAAATTTCTTCTGTCTTGGTTGTTTCGGCACAAAAACAAGTAAGTGAAATAAAACTAATTGACTCCAAAGCAACTTTGGAAACAAAAGCATTGTACTTCAATCTTGCTGAACTTTCTAAGAAACATATCCTCTTTGGCCACCAACATGCAACAGAATATGGGCATGGATGGAGTGGGGAAGAGAACCGAAGCGATGTGAGGTCAGTAACAGGTTCTCATCCTGCTGTGATCGGGGTTGACTTCATCGATATTTTTGGGAAAGAAGGAAATGATATTGAACAAAAGAAAGAATCGTTACGAAAAAATATTGCAGCTACATATAACCGTGGCGGCATCACCACTATCTCATGGCATTTTAATAATCCAGCTTCCGGCGGCGGTTTTTATTGGAAAGATTCTGTTTCTAAACCTTCTGTAAAACTTATTATTCCCGGCGGCAGCCATCATGACAAATACAAAAGCATACTACAGGATATTGCGGTGTTTGCAAAATCGGTAAAAGGAAATGACAATAAACTGGCGCCAATGATCTTCCGTCCTTACCATGAGTTTGATGGTGATTGGTTTTGGTGGGGAGCAGGTCATTGCACTGCAGATGAATTTAAAAACTTGTGGCGGTTTACTGTTTCTTATTTAAAAGATTCAATGGAGGTACGCAATTTTATTTATGCTTTTTCTCCTGATAATAAATTCAACAGCGAAACAGAATATTTAGAGCGTTATCCCGGCGATGAATATGTTGACATGGTAGGTATAGACAATTATGGTGACTGGGGAAGGGATGGAAAATATGATGTGGCAGCAGGTGTGAAAAAGTTAAAGATCATTAGCGATTATGCAAAGAAGGCAGGTAAGATAGCAGCCTTTACAGAAACAGGGTTGGAGTCAATCCCCAATACAACCTGGTGGACGGAAACCTTATTAAGATCAATTAAAGAAGCAGAACTGCAACTGGCTTATGTATTGGTCTGGAGAAATGATATCACAAGCCCAACACATTATTATGCGCCTTTTCCCGGCCATATAAGTGAAAAGGACTTTATCAAATTTTATAATGACCCTTATACGTTATTTGAAAATGACTTGAAGGAAATTTATAAGTCAAAGGTTAATGCAAAAAAATAAAAAAGATGAAAAAAATAATTTGTTTTATTATTTGTGTAAGTGTATTCACTGCTGCATTTGCACAGCCGGTAAAAAAACACGGGCAACTAAAAGTAAAAGGCACCCAGTTGGTTGATGCAACAGATAAGCCTATTGCCTTGCATGGAATGAGTTTTGGCTGGAGTTGTTTTCATCCCCGTTTTTATACGCATGGTGCAGTAAAAGAATTGGTGAAAAGCTGGAAGTGTAATGTGATAAGAGCCGCTTTGGGCGTAGAACCTGATAAAGGATACAAACAGGATTCCGCCGGGCAAATAAAATTGATAAAAACAGTGGTAGATGCCTGTATTGAGCAAGGTGTGTATGTTATTATTGACTGGCACAGTCATAATATCAATTTAAAAGAAGCCAAAGCTTTTTTTAAAACAATGGCAACAGACTATCACCAGTACCCCAATATTATTTATGAAGTATTTAATGAGCCTGATTATGAAACATGGCCTGAAGTAAAAGCGTATACCACAGAAATTATTTCAACGATCAGGGCCATCGATTCAAACAATATCATTCTTGTAGGTTCTCCCCGGTGGGACCAGGATGTAAACTTACCTGCCGCTGACCCGATAACAGGATTTAGTAATCTTATGTACACCATGCATTTTTATGCAGGCACACACAAAAAGGAATTAAGAGACAGAACTGATGAAGCAATAAATGCCGGGCTACCCATTTTTGTTTCTGAATGTGCAGGAATGAATGCCACCGGTGATGGTAAAATTGATTACGCAGAATGGCAAAAGTATATTGACTGGATGCAGCAGCGGAAATTAAGTTGGGTTACCTGGTCAGTATCAGATAAGGATGAAAGCTGTTCTGTATTGTTTCCATCTGCACAGAGTTTTGGTGATTGGGAAGAAAAGGACATCAAAGAATCTGGTATGAAAGTGAAGGAGTATTTAAAAATTGCAAACAAGTAACTCATCATAATGACGGGAATGAAAAAAATATTTGTATCGTTCATTATGTTATTGATGATACAAAATTCATCAGCACAAAAATTTGAAGGGCTTGCTTTAACGCCACCAATGGGATGGAATAGCTGGAACACCTTCCAGGCGAATATCAATGAAAAGATGGTGATGGAAATGGCAGATGATCTGGTGAAGAGCGGCATGAAAGAAGCAGGCTATAATTATTTAGTGCTGGATGATGGCTGGATGGCAAAAGAAAGAGATGCCAATGGAAACCTGGTGGCAGACACAATAAAATTTCCCAGAGGGATAAAGCATGTGGCAGACTATGTACACAGTAAAGGTTTGAAATTTGGATTGTACAATTGTGCTGGCACAAAAACCTGTGGTGGCTACCCCGGCACAAGAGGCTATGAATACAATGATGCCCGTTGGTATGCAAAAAATGAAGTGGATTATTTAAAATACGATTGGTGTTATACCGAAGGCATCACCGCAAAGGAAGCTTATACAACTATGAGTAATGCCATAAAGCTGGCAGGAAGAAAAATTATTTTCAGTTTGTGCGAATGGGGGAGTAATGAACCCTGGTTATGGGCAAAAGATGTGGGACAGTTATGGCGTATCAGCGGTGACATTTCCAATTGCTGTGATTGTATTGATGATCATGGAAGCTGGAAGAGTTGGGGCGTTACTTATATCATTGATATGCGGAAAAATATCCGCCAGTATGCCGGGCCAGATCATTGGAATGATTTTGATATGATGGAAGTAGGGCATGGCATGAGTGTGAATGAAGACAGGGCACATTTTAGTATGTGGTGTATGCTTGCTTCACCGTTGATGGCAGGCAATGACCTGAGAAAAATGTCTCTTGAAACAGTGAGCATACTCACCAATAAAGAATTGATCGCAGTTAACCAGGATAAATTGGGTGTACAGGCATATCTCTATCAACAAAAAGACAGTGTGGATACCTGGATAAAACCTTTGAGCAATGATGAAGTGGCGGTTTGTTTTTTTAACCGTTCAAAAAAAGCTGTGCAGCTTAACTACGACTGGAAGGCAAATCCGGTAAGTGATACTGTTTCAAATATGCATATCGACTTTTCAAAAGCAGTGTACAGTATTCAAAATCTTTGGTTGAAAAAAACAGAAGGAAGCACAGCGAAAAATTTTGTTGCGGTGGTGCTGGCGCATGATGTTGGGGTGTTGAGGTTGAGGAAGGATAAGAAATAGGTTGATGTTGAAGAATAAAAAGCTTATTACCTCCTGAGTCTCCCATCAATAAACCTAAAAGTTCTCATCTGGGTCTGCCTTAGGCGACCCGGCGCTATCATAGTAAAGAGTATAAACTCAAACTCAATAAATCAAACAGTTTTCTGAATCGTGTACCACTAACTGACGCAAAGGGCCCTCTTTTTTTAAAATTTCCTATCTTACCGCAAATATTTTTATATGGACATTGCTGCTGGTAAGCATCGAAAAATATTTATCCCGGATACTGATCATCCTGCACCCGGTTCTGCCGAAGAAAGCAGGCTGTTCACACAAATGCAGATAGATCTAAAGGAACAGTTTGAAAAAGTGTTTCCTGATAAACTGGCACCACGTACCGTGGTGATACTGCCTTCGCTTTCCCTTGATGCTGATATTTTATCAAAAGTAAAAGGTGCACAGTATTATGAAGAGCGTATGCTCTGCCTGTTGATGCTGTTGCGGATGCCTGTAACAAAAATAATTTTTATTACCAGTATGCCGGTGGCAGATAGTATTGTTGATTATTATTTGCATTTATTGCCGGGCATCACCAGCATCCATGCAAAGCAAAGGCTTACCATGCTGAGTTGTTACGATGCTTCTGTAAAACCGTTGACGCAAAAAGTATTGGAAAGGCCAAGGCTGATGCAGCG
>JAZKGV010000330.1:0-6555 GCA_040385725.1 Bacteroidota bacterium
CTGCATCACTTAACGATGTGTAAATACTATCAAGCCTTGCAAACAACAATTGTTTATCCTGCAAGTACCAAAGTTGGTAATACACAGTGCGTACATCCTTTTTTATATCAATATCAATAGCGGCAGTGTTTGCTTCATAATACTTCAACTGCTCATTGTACAGCTTTTTTTGTGCTTTGTACAAGCCGGGCCAGGCAATACTTTGCGATAGGCCAATTTTTAAAATACCCTTGCCATCGCTTGGGCGCAAATCCTCATTCTCTGCAAACAGCCCTGTTTTAGGCAATGCAGTTGCAGTATTGACTTGTGCTTTGCCTCTTTCAATCTGCTGTTTATTTATGTCATACAGCAGGTTGCTTTTAGCCATTGTAATCGCCTCACTTACCCTTACTCTTTTTGCAGCCAGTTGTTGTGCCTGCAAACTATTTGGTGAAGCAAAAAAAATAATTCCTGTTACAATTGCTGCTATTGGTATTATTTTCATTTGATTCTTTTTTGAAAAGATGATGTACAAACAAGGGAGTACAATCAACGTTAAAAAAGTTGCTGATATCAACCCGCCGATAACAACGGTAGCCAATGGCCGCTGTACTTCTGCGCCAGCACCATTGCTTAATGCCATAGGTAAAAAACCCAATGCCGCAACAGCAGCTGTCATTAGTACAGGACGCAATCTTATTTTTGTTCCTTCAATTACCCTTTGTATTGTATCCGTAATACCATCCTTTTTTAACTGGTTAAAAGTGCCAATGAGCACAATACCATTTAATACTGCCACGCCAAATAATGCGACGAAACCTATACCTGCAGAAATACTGAACGGCATACCCATAATGAGCAAAGCAAATACACCTCCAATGGCACTCATAGGTATGGCCGTGAAAATAAGTGTGGCATCTTTAAAAGAATGAAAAGTGAGATACAGCATAAAGAATATAAGTAACAGCGCCAGGGGCACCACAATCATCAAACGGGCAGATGCTTTTTGTAAATTTTCAAAAGTGCCGCCATAAGTATAATAATAACCCACCGGGAGTTGTACTTTTTCACTCAATACTTTTTGTGCATCTTCCACTACGCTCTGTACATCCCTGCCGTTTACATTAAAACTAATATACACTCTTCGCTTACCAGCTTCCCGGCTTATTTGTGCAGGACCCGTTTTAAAAGAAATAGTGGCCACTTGAGATAAAGGAATTTGATTGCCGTCATTCATCGGCACATACAAATTACTTACATCATTTAAAGAAGTACGGTGATTACTGTCTAACCGCAACACCAAATCAAACTTTCTTTCGTTCTCATACACTGCACCTGCCTTCTCACCGGCAAATGCCGCACTGATAACATGGTTTACATCTTCAATATTTAATCCGTAACCTGCCAACCTTGCCCTATCGTATTCAATGGTAATTTGTGGTAAGCCATCAATGCGTTCTACCTGTGGCTGCGTAATGCCCTTTATATTTTTTATAGCAGCCGAAACTTTTGCTGCATATTTAGCAAGGCTGTCTAGATTTTCTCCAAAAATTTTAATGGCAACATCCTGGCGTATGCCCGTCATCATTTCGTTAAAGCGCATTTGTATAGGCTGACTGGGCTCAGCAATTACACCAGGGATGGTAGCTAATTTTTCTCCCATCAAATCCGCCAGCTCATAAAAATCATCGGTGGTTGTCCATTCTTTTTTATCCTTTAATATCACCATCAAATCACTTGCTTCCGGAGGCATCGGATCGGTAGCCACATCAGCAGCCCCAGTTTTGCCCACCACCATTTTCACTTCGGGAAATTGGCGCAACATTCTTTGTGCCAACATAACCGTTTCTGTTGTTTGCGATAAAGAAGAACCTTGAGGCAACACAAATTCTATTGCATAGTCACCTTCTTCCAATGTGGGAATGAACTCACCACCCAGGTTTTTAAAAATGATAAGTGACAAAATAAATAACGCAACAGTTACGCCGGCTATTACATATTTTACTTTGATGGCACCGTTAATTATGGGCTTGTATATGCGTTGAAAAAAGTTCATCATCTTATCCGAGAAATTATTTTTTAAACTTATTGCTTTGGGCAGAAATAACGCACACATCATGGGGATATAAGTAAGTGAAAGCAGTAACGCACCAAGGATTGCAAAGCCAACTGTTTGCGCCATGGGGCGGAACATTTTTCCTTCTATGCCCGTTAAAGTAAGAATAGGAATATATACTATGAGAATAATAATTTCTCCAAATGCTGCACTGCTTCTTATGGCCGAAGCAGACTGGTACACTTCTTCATCCATTTGTTTTTGGGTATACGCCTGTTGCGTTTTTCGCAATCCTAAATGATGCAAGGTGGCTTCTACAATAATTACAGCACCATCTACAATTAACCCAAAATCTATTGCGCCCAAACTCATGAGGTTAGCACTTACACCAAACAAATTCATTAAAGCCATGGCAAATAACAAAGACAGTGGAATAGCAGAAGCAACAATCAGCCCTGCCCTGAAATTGCCGAGGAATAAAACGAGTACAAAAATTACAATCAATGCACCTTCGATCAAATTTGTTTTTACGGTGTTGATTGCCCTGTCAATCAAATTGGTTCGGTCTAAGAAGGGTTCTATTATTACATCTTCCGGTAATGATTTTTCAACCGTCTTCATTCTTTCTTTTACCAGATCCACCACTGCCGCACTGTTGGCACCTTTCATCATCAGCACCAAACCTCCTACTACCTCTTTTTCGCCATTGTAAGTCATCGCACCATATCGTGGCGGCGAACCAAACTGTACTGTTGCCACATCCCTTATCAACACAGGAATACCGTTTTGTTGCTTCACCACAATATTTTCAATGTCGGCAAATGTTTTTACCAGGCCCACACCACGGATAAAATAAGCGTTGGGCTTTCTATCAATATAAGCGCCACCTGTATTTTCATTGTTTTTTTCAAGTGCCGTAAAAATTTCGGGAATGGTTACATTCATCGCTTTTAACCTGTCGGGGATAATGGCTACTTCGTATTGTTTGGAAATACCACCGAATGCTGTTACCTCGGCAACTCCTTTAATACCGCTTAGCTGACGGCCTACGATCCAATCCTGCATGGTGCGTAAATCCATGGCAGAATATTTTTGTTCGCTGCCTTTTTTAGGGTGAATAACATACTGGTATATTTCTCCCAGCCCTGTGGTAACAGGTGCCAGTTCGGGTGTACCCACACCGGCAGGAATTTGTTCTTCCGCTTCTTTCAGCCGTTCGTTAATTAGTTGCCGGGCAAAATAAATATTCTCTTCTTCATTAAATACAATTGTTATTACACTCAACCCAAAACGTGAAAAGGAACGCATTTCTACAACGCCCTGAATATTAGACAAAGATTTTTCTATGGGGTAAGTTATAAACTGTTCTACTTCCTGCGCCGCTAATGTGGGGGCAGTGGTAATTACCTGCACCTGGTTGTTGGTAATATCAGGCAGTGCATCAACGGGCAACCTGGATGCACTCCACAAACCCCAAACTACAAGTGCCAGCGTCATTATACCAATGACGAGTTTATTCTTTATACTGAAATGGATGATCTTATTAAGCATCTAACAATAAATTAAATTGAAGCAATACATAACAAACAGTAATAAGCAATTTGGTAATTGCAAACTGTTACATAGCAACAAGCAACTGCCTGTTACAAATAAAAAATACTTAACTTAATTTTGGCGGCTGCCAGATAGCAAAGGAGACTTGTTCGCTATAGGAAATTTCGTAAACAGGGTAATTTTTAGCAGGGAAAATTCTTTTAGAAATTCTAAATGAAGCAATTGCTTGTAAAGAAACAGAGACTGCACAACAGGAACAGGTGCAAAATGGAGTGCAATGTTCTGCATCCTGGCTGTGATTGTTGTGGTTAATGGGTGCTGAAATATTTGTATCGTCTTTAACCACACACTCGTCACCATCGCCACAAGGGAAACAGGAAAGCCCTAACATATAAAGGCTGAAAAGGAGTGTGAAAAATTTCATTGACGCAAAAATAACGCTGTTGGATGACAAATTGTTTTTACTGTATGAATAAAATGGTACTGTGGTTGCAAAAAATGAATAGTCAGGTTGACTGCGTTCAAATAGCCAAAATGGGTGGTGTAGCTGATTTGTTTTGGGGTATAAATTAATTCGGTTATTTTTGTTGCAATTGAAGTTTAAAGGAAAAGTCGGCAATATTGTTAAGCATTCGGCACATAAATATATGCCTTCTCAGAAGTACCGGCTTTAAGTGGCACATTCAAAAATTATCTTTTATATACAAGCAGTTAATGAAGTTAAAACAGCATATTCTGTTTTGATCAAGATAAACTTCATTTAACAAAAAAAATTAGTCCTCCTGTTGTATGCTAACATTTTCAGAGCTAAAAAAGAATTTAAAAAAAGATTTTACAGGGTTAACAGCATTAAAAGTGGCATTGCTTGGCGACAGTGCCACTCAATTATTGGTGCAGGCACTTCGTGGTGCAGCTTTCAATGAAGGTTTTGACCTGCAGGTATGGGAAGCTGATTTTAACCAGGTGGAACGCCAGGTGTTTGATAATGGAAGTGAATTATATGAATATAATCCAGACATCATTATCTTTTTCCAGGCAAGCCATAAATTATTGGGCACTTACAACAAACTAAAACCGGAAGCTTATTCATCGCTGGCCGATAGCCGGCTTGAGCTGGTGGATAGTATGTACAGGCAGTTAAAGAGCAGCCTTAAATCAAAAATAATTTATTACAACTATGCCGAGATCAATGATTCGGTGTTTGGTAATTATGCAAATAAGATAGAATCCTCTTTCCTGTTTCAATTAAGAAAATTAAATTTCGGATTGATGCAGTTTGCCGCAGCAAATGCTGACTTTTTTATCTGCGATATTTCTTCTGTTCAAAATCAATTTGGGAAGGCTACTTTTTTCCAAAGCAATATTTATATAAACACCGAAATGGTGTTGAGCCTGGATGTAATGCCCGAAGTAGCTGTGAGAACAGTTGATATTATAAAAACACTGAATGGCAAATTTAAAAAGTGTGTGATACTCGATCTTGACAACACTACCTGGGGCGGCATTATTGGTGATGATGGCCTGGAAAATATACAGGTTGGAAGCCTGGGTATCGGCAAAGCATTCAGCGAATTTCAATATTGGATAAAAAAATTACAACGCCGGGGCATCATACTGGCGGTGTGCAGCAAGAATACTGAATCAATAGCAAAAGAGCCATTTGAAAAACATCCGGATATGGTTTTGCACCTGGAAGATATTGCTGTGTTTGTTGCCAACTGGGAAACAAAGGTGGATAACATCAGGCATATCCAAAGCATATTGAATATTGGTTTTGACTCCATGGTGTTTTTAGATGACAATCCTTTTGAAAGAAATATTGTAAGAGAAAATATCAAAGACATCACGGTACCGGAACTGCCGGAAGACCCAGCGGAGTATCTTGAATATTTATACAGCCTTAATCTTTTTGAAACCATTTCTTTTTCTGGTGAAGATGCAGAACGTACAAAGCAATACCAGGTGGAAGCAAAAAGAGCGGTGCTGCAGAAAAGCTTTGGCAGTGAAGATGATTTCTTAAAGAACCTGGAGATGGTGTCATTGGTGGAACCTTTTACAAAATTCAATACACCAAGGGTGGCACAGCTTTCACAAAGAAGCAACCAGTTTAACCTGAGAACAGTCCGTTATACAGAAGCGGATATTGAAAGTATAGCAACAGATAATTCGTATGCACCATTTACTTTTACATTAGAAGATAAATTTGGCGATAACGGGCTCATCTGTATCATTATCTTAAAGAAAGAAAATGATGATACTTTGTTTATTGAAACATGGCTGATGAGTTGCCGTGTATTAAAAAGAGGGATGGAAGATTTTACGCTTAACAGTATAGTAAACTATGCAAAAGAAAAAGGTTTTACATACCTTAAAGGAGAATATTTACCAACAGCAAAAAATGAAATGGTGGCAGACCATTATAAAAAATTAGGCTTTGCAGAAGATGTTGACTGCTGGAAACTGGATGTAATTAAATACGAAAACAAAAAATGTTTTATCAATAAAAAATAAAAAGATACATAATGAGCAGGGAAGAAATACTGGAACAAATAAGCAGCGTATTTTCAGATACACTTGATGAAGATAACGTAACACTTACCGAAAACTCTACCGCAGATGACGTAGAGGGATGGGATTCTTTAACCCATGTGCAACTGGTAGTGGCAGTGGAAAAGAAGTTTAAAATACGCTTTTCAGCAAAAGAAATACAAAGCTGGAAAAATATCAGCGAAATGATCGATAGTATCAGCAGCAAAGTGCAATAAACCCTTGTGATAAAGCGTTCTTACGGCGCTATATCCATATCCCATTTTGAAAACGCTGACCTGTAAACCCTAAGGGATATGATTTTTAATTCTATTGCTTTCATTTTTTTCTTCGCCATTGTGTTGCTGGTACTGTATGCGCTGCCGGCAAAATACCGTTGGGTATGGGTACTTGCCGTAAGCATTTTCTTTTATGCGTAT
>JAZKGV010000331.1:0-16193 GCA_040385725.1 Bacteroidota bacterium
TTTTAATAATTTAGGATATACGGAAATTGAATTCAAAAATTATGAATTGGCAAGAACTTATGCAATAGAAGCTAGAGATATCGCAAAAAAAATTGGAGACGATTATCAAATTGGTCGCTCCTACGATGTTGAAGGCATAACTTATTTTGAATCAAAAAACTATCAAGAGGCCGTAATTAAATTTAAGGAAGCATTAAAAATATTTAGTAAATTAAAAGTTCCCGAAAAAAAAGGTATCACTAAAAGAGTTCTTATGCTTAATAAAATTATAAACTAGCCACAAATAAACAATTTAAATTAATCCTAAAACATCTTTTATGTTATCAAATTCTAGAAATATTGAGTTGAAATTTAAAACATGGAAGCAAATTGAAGAACATTTGAAAACATCTGATTTAATCATAGTTCCTATTGGAGCAATTGAACAGCATGGTCCATCCTGTCCCCTATTTACAGATACTTTACTTGCAGAATTTTTCGCATTACAAGTAGGGATTTTGAACGAAGTTTTAGTTGCCCCAACAATTTCTATTGGAGATTCACTAATCCATTTAAATTATCCAGGTACAATCTCTTTGAATCCTACTACTTTAATCGCTGTAATAAAAGACTATATAAATTCATTATATAGGGCTGGGTTTAGACGATTTTTAATAATTAATGGCCATGGAGACAACCTTGGAAGCATAATGGCGGCTTTTTCTGAACTGGGTAACGAGCTTAAAAGTTTAAAATATATTTCTAAAGACTTTTGGGATTTCTCGGGCTTTAGAAAAATAATGCAAGATGAGTTTGGGGATCCTAATGGTGGTCATGCGGATGCTACCGACGCTTCTATATTACTTGCAATTGATGAGTCATTGGTTGATAAATCATTGCTAACAAAAGAATATGCTAAAGTACGATACTGGGTTAGTAATGATTTAGCCAGTGAATTATATAGCAAATCAGGAGTTATCAATTCAGATCAAAATCTTGCTTCGGCATTGATAGGATGCAAGTTGATTGAAGAGTCTATAAAGGGTTATTCTCAACTCCTAAAAGACCTAAATGAATAAGAAATGAAGTTTATTACATTAACAACAGATTTTGGTGTTCAATCGCAGGGAGTGGGTATTATGGAAGCCTTAATCCTATCGATTGCGCCTGACGTGAAGGTTATTCATTTAATGCATGGCTTGCCTTCTTATAATATAGTTGCTGCAGCTCGAACAATGGAAACTATAAAATATATTCCAATTGGCATTCATGTTTGTGTTTGTGATCCCGGAGTTGGAACACAAAGAAAAGCTATTGCAATTAAAATTAGTCGTGGTGATTTTTTGATAGGACCTGACAATGGTGTGCTTTTAAGTGCAGCCCAAATTATGGGGGGAATTATTTCTGCTCATGAGATTTTAAATGAAAAATATATGAATCATCCTGTTTCACCAATTTTTCATGGAAGAGATATATTTGCGCCTGCAGCTGCATATTTATCAATAGGTGAGAATATAGAAAATTTTGGGCCCGAACTTCAAATTAAAAATCTAACTAAAGGTCCATACGATGAAGCTTATTTTGTAAAGAATGAAATCATAGCATCTGTTATACAAATAAACAAGTTCGGATCTCTTCATCTCAATATTTTACATGAAACATGGGATAATTCGGGGATAAGAGTCGGAGATAAAATTCAATTCATTGATGTTAAAACGGACGTTTCTTTAGAGCTTAAAGTTTGTAATAAATTTGGAGATGTTGAACAAGGAGCAAACTTGATATTAAAAGATGATTATGGAAGAATTGAAATAGCCAAAAATTATAGTTCTTTCTCGGAAGAGTATAAAATCAATGTTGGAGCAATAATTAAATTAATTATTCACTAACATGTATCTTCCCATGAATCAATTACCTTCTTCGTACACTGCTCCTTGTCTTTGACTGAAACTCCAATAAGAACTTGTTTAATACTTAGAATCATTTCCAGTGTATTTAATTTCTATTCAAATAAAATACTAAAATAGTTAGCTACTTATAGTTAATTTTCATATCTTTCTTAGAAAGAATTTTTTTATGGAAGTAACTAAAAATGTAGGTATTTGGATTCGAGTATCAACTGATTTTCAAGTTGATAACGAAAGCCCAGAACACCACGAAGAACGAGCACGGTCATACGCAAAAGCTAAGGGATGGAATGTTGTTACTTTCTATCGTCTTGATGCGCTTTCAGGAAAATCAATCATCTTATATCCAGAGACGAAAAGAATGCTGAGAGATATAAAGGGTGGTGTTATCTCTGGTTTGATTTTTTCAAAGCTTGCTAGATTTGCTCGCAACACAAAGGAACTCCTTGAAATGGCTGAGTACTTCCGAGCGGCAAATGCTGATCTAATTTCATTGGCCGAATCAATCGATACTTCTACACCTGCGGGTCGATTCTTTTTCACAATTTTAGCTGCCATGGGACAGTGGGAACGGGAAGAAACTGCTGAACGAGTTGCCGCCTCTGTTCCTATACGAGCAAGAATGGGTAAACCTTTAGGTGGCCAAGCAACATTTGGCTACAAATGGGAAGGAAAAGAATTAATCATTAATGAAACTGAAGCGCCTATTAGAAAACTACTTTATGAAACATACCTTAAAACAAAGCGAATCAAAGCAACAGCGACAACACTCAATGGATTAGGACATCGTACTCGTAATGGATCAAAATTTACTGGTACCACAGTTGAACGTTTAATAAAGGATTCGACAGCGAAAGGAATTCGCAGAGCTAACTATACTAAAAGCTTGGGAGAAAAAAAGAATTGGATAATCAAACCGGAATCAGAGTGGATTGAAATTCCTTGCCCGGCTATAGTTGATGAAACGATTTGGAATGAATGTAATTCAATCCTATCCCTCCAAACAAAAAAACGGGTAAATGTCGGACCTCGTACAGTTCATTTATTAGCTGGATATGTATACTGTGATTGTGGAAGCAAGATGTATGTGTATACCGAAAGTCCAATGTATAAATGCAAGAAATGTAAACGAAAAATTGCCGTAGCAGATATTGACGAAATATATCACGAACAATTAAAGTCATTCCTGATGACAGAAGATGATATTGAAACACTGGCATCTAAATCAAATACAACTATCAGAGAAAAGGAAACACTCCTTAAGACAATTCAGGGAGAGTATGACAAGCTAGCAAAACGGACGGAACAACAAATGAATCTTCGGTTAGACGGAGAATTGTCAAAAGAAGATTTTGCCAAGTTCTACAAGCCAGTTGAACAACAACTACGGCAGTTAGAGCACCAGTTACCAGAACTTCAAGCCGAAGTAGATTTCTTAAAAATTCAATATTTATCCTCTGATACGATCATCCAGGAAGCGAAAGACTTATATACAAACTGGTGGAACCTACCCTATGAAGAAAAAAGGTCTATTGTTGAAACGATTACACAACGGATTGAAATTCATCAGGACAGGATTGATATTGCTCTTGCCTACGACCCCAATCCTTCCCTTTTCCAAAATGACGGAAATAGGGCACGCAACTTCAGGGATTCATCGAAGCGATCAACATAAAAGATGCAGGAAAATCCAATGCCACTTTCGCTCTTGAAATGGTTACCTTTCTTTCTTCCATCGGCTGGCGCATTACTTCAAGCACTGTTCTTTTAAACTCTGGTAATTCATCTAAAAACAATACACCGTTATGTGCCAATGAAATTTCACCCGGCTGTGGATTACCGCCACCACCGACCAAAGCAACATCTGAAATGGTATGGTGAGGAGACCGGTATGGCCTTTTTGAAATGAGTGTTGCATTCTCCGGCAGCTTGCCAGCTACACTGTGGATCTTTGTTGTTTCTAATGCTTCCTGCAAACTAAGTGGTGGTAGTATGGTAGGTAATCTTTTTGCCAGCATTGTTTTACCTGCGCCCGGCGGGCCAATCAATATCGCATTGTGTCCGCCTGCTGCTGCGATCTCCAAAGCCCTTTTGATATTTTCCTGTCCTTTTACATCACAAAAATCAATTTCAAAACTTCCCTGTGCATTGGCAAACTCTTCTCTTGTGTTTACCACAATTGGTTCCAGAAAGTTTTCATCTTTCAAAAATTCGATCACTTCATTTATATGCGATACACCATACACTTTTAAATTGTTCACCATCGCCGCTTCCCTTGCATTTTGTTTGGGAACGATCAATCCTTTAAAATTTTCTTTCCTTGCCTGTATCGCTATTGGTAATGCACCCTTAATAGGGCGGACTTCACCATCAAGGCTCAGCTCTCCCATTATCACGTAATCTTCTATTCTTTCAGGTTTATCCAGTTGTTCGCTGGCAGCCAATACACCAATGGCAATGGGGAGATCAAAGGCAGTTCCGCTTTTTCTTATATCAGCCGGGGCAAGGTTTACGATCACCCTTGTACGTGGCATGTGGTAGTGATTGTCTTTGATGGCACTTTCCACTCTTAATAAACTTTCCTTCACCGCACTATCAGGCAAACCAACAATAAGGCAATCAGATTTGCCCTGGTTATTTACACTTACTTCCACAGCGATAGTAATGGCTTCCACGCCATATACTGCACTACCGAAAGTTTTTACCAACATCAGGAATGTTTTTGGATCAAGAAAATTGTAATTGTAAGGTAAGAAAGTGATTGCAAAAATTTTAATTTATTATCGCAGATTGTTTAAGAAAGACATGATTGTTATGATTATTTCAATATCAAAGTTTTCTTATCTATTAACAATTAACCAATAACTAATTGATCTCCTGCATATCCACCAACTTTCTATAAAATCCATTTTGTGCCACCAACGTTTCATGCGTACCTCTTTCAATTATCTCACCTTTTTGCAACACGATAATTTCGTCCGCATTTTTGATAGTACTAAGGCGGTGAGCAATTACAATAGAGGTTCTGTCCTGCATTAAATTAATGATCGCATCCTGTACCAGTTTTTCACTTTCGGTATCCAATGAAGAAGTTGCTTCATCCAAAATAAGTATCGGTGGGTTTTGTAATACCGCTCTTGCAATGGTAACCCGTTGCCTTTCACCACCGCTTAATTTTACACCACGATCGCCAACATTTGTTTGATAACCCTGCTCTTTATTTTTAATAAACATGTGAGCATTGGCAATCTTTGCAGCATGTTCTATTTCTTCGGGTGATGCTGACAGATTACCCATTGCAATATTTCCGGCAATGGTATCATTAAACAAAATTGGTTCCTGCGTTACAATACTCATTTGCCTGCGGAGCGATTCAATGGTGTAATCCTTGATATTTACGCCGTCGATCAGTATTTCTCCACCTGATACATCATTAAACCTCGGTATCATATCTGCAATAGTTGATTTACCAGCACCAGACGAACCAGCCAATGCAATTGTTTTTCCTTTTTCAATTACGAGATTAATATTTTTCAGCACGGCCACATCATCATACATAAAAGTTACATTCCTGAATTCGATGCTGTGATTGAAACTTTTTAATGGAACTGCATTGGGGCTGTTCACAATTTTTTCTGGTGCGTTCAGCACTTCCTGCAGGCGCACCACTGCCCCAAGGCCACGTTGTATATTACTGATATTATTAGATAAATTTTTTGCAGGATTGATCACCATACCAAACACAGCGATAAAAGGAAAAAGATCTGCTTTTTGCAGATCACCGGTTTCATGAAGTACTAAGTAACCGCCAATAAAAAGTATTACACACAATACTGCAACACCAAGGACTTCTGTTAAAGGGCTGGCAAGGTCACGGCGGCGTGTCATGGAGTTTAATACCCTTATCATTTTATTATTGCTCACACGGAATTTCTCCCTCATCTGGCTTTCTGCATTAAACGCTTTTATCACTTTCATGCTGCCCAATGTTTCTTCCACATGGCTGAGGTTTTCTCCTGATGCCACACTAAACTCCGTCCCTTGCTTTTTAAGCCGCTTGCTTATTTTACCGATCAGCAAAGCTGTAACAGGTAATAATAACAACAGTGCCAACGACAGCAGCGGACTTAGATAGATCATGTAAGCAATGTAACCGATGATGGTGAGCGGGTCTTTTATCAAACCTTCCATAGTAGCCACCGCCGTTACATATATCTCCCCCATATCACCCGTCATACGGTTAATGAGGTCGCCTTTCTTTTGTTCGGAAAAATAACCTGTTGGCAGGCGAAGGATCTTATCGTACAACTGGGTACGGAAGGATGAGTATACATTATTTCTTACTGGCGTGGAAATATAAAAGGATACATACCTGAACACATTGCTGATAAGGTTGCCCATCAAAATTATTACACACACAACAGAGAGTGCATACATCGGCCCGTTTGTGTCTCTTAAATGCTGTATATAATTTATAAGGCCGCCTACTGCTTTTGAACCAATCGGCACATTATTATCGCCATTGATGATCAGCTGCATAAAAGGAGACAGCATGCCAAGCGATACCATTGAAAAAAAAGTAGCCAGTAATGAACAGAGAATATAAAATACCAGTTTGCCCTTCTCTATTTTTACATATTTAAATATCCCGAAAAGATTTTTCATGAAATGAGCTGGCTTTACCGCAGCGTAACTGCAAAAATAAGTGCATTAGGCTTATTGCCGGGTGATAATTGATGAGCTACAGTTTCTGCAGCATATCCACTACGCCTTCGTTCTTTAAAATGACGTAACCAAGCCGGTCGTTGCTGATGCCGTCTTTTAGTTGGTAGTTGAAAACAAGTTCTTCTCCATTAACGGCGGTCTCAAAATAATTGAAGATGATGTTTGGGTATTGTTTTAGCTGTTCGCCTATTTCGTATAAATGTGTTGAAAGGATAAAAACAGTGTTGGGAATTTTTAAAAAGCCTTCCACAACAACGGTGGAACACTTCATGGCGTCCTGTACGTTGGTGCCTTTAAACAGTTCATCAATCAATATAAGCCAGTTGCGGTGATCAGAAATTTTTTGAACCGTTGATTTTATCCGCTGTACCTCGTTGTAAAAATAGCTTTCGCCTTTTACAATATTATCCATGATATTGATATTGCTGAGCAAGCCATCAAATACGCTTAACTCCATGCTTTGTGCCGGTACACCCATGCCGATATGTGCCAAAAACACTGCAGTGCCAACAGATTTTATAAAAGTGCTTTTGCCAGCCATATTAGCGCCGGTAAGAAAAAGAAAATTTTTGCCGGGCAGTAAGCGTACATCATAACCAACAGGTTGTTGCAGTAAAGGATGATACAATCCTTTTATATCAAGCAATGGTTTTTGTTCGGTGCTAAAAGAAGGGAATACAAGATGGTGATTTTTTACTGCCATTGCCATACCGTACCAGGCATCTAACTGGTAATATATTTCCACCAGCTCCTGCATGGTATGTTTAAAGCGATAGCGGAAATAATTCGCCAGCATTAACTGGTTCGTATTGTTTAGATCTTTTGATTTTTTGTTAGCTGCAATTACTTCAAATTCTTTTTTGTTAATAGAAACACTGATCGATTCCATCAGTCTCTTTATTGGTGCCGGAGCATCTGTATTTAAAAAATATTTTACAAACTGCTGCATGCCTTTTATAAAATCGAATGTGTGTTCGGTGGAAAATTTTACAAAAGAATAATCTGCGCTGCTAAATAGTTTATAACTTAATACACCAGCCTGTGATGGTTTTTCCGGAATGTCGTCAATGGTGGCAATATAAAATTTCTCGATCATTAACACCGAGCCATTGGTTATTTGCGGCGGCCAGTGCGGTTCATTTTTTATAATGAACTGCAATGTTTTCTGGATGCCCTGTATCTCTTCTATTGTTTTTAATGGCGTGGAGAAATTGTAAAACAAGCGGTGCCTGCCGCCGGCTGTGCGGCAGAAATTGAGTTTATTAAAAACAGAAAAATCATCTTCTACGTTTAATATGGAGAGGTCGGCGAGGGTTGTTTTGTCAATTTCCATGCAGTATATTTTAATATCTTTTTGAGCAATTGCTCCCTGCTGTTACTTTTTGTCTTGACACAAAAAGTAACCAAAAAAGTCAAGGCAGGAACGATTACAGCCCGTTCCTGCCATACAGCTATGTTCATCTTCTGTGCTACTGTAGCTTCTGTATTAGTAATCCTACTCTTAAACTACAAATAGCTCAGGTTGTGGCAATGAAAATATTGATTGTTACATTATACTCACATTACTTTCTATCAAACAATATCCTTTTTCCTTTAACAGATTCATCCCATTGGTTGTTTCCATAAACCATGGTGCCATTTACAAATGTATTTTCAATGGTTGCAGGAAAAGTAAATCCTTCTAAAGGGCTCCAGCCACATTTTGATAAAACATTATCTTTTGTAACAGTGGAAGGCTTGTTCATATCAACCAATACCAGGTCGGCAAAGTATCCCTCCCTGATAAAGCCACGCTCTTTTATTTGGTAGATAGTGGCAATATTGTGGCACATTTTCTCAACTACGTTTTCTACACTTATGCGTCCTTCTTTTACATAATGCAGCATCATGCTTAAAGAATGTTGTACAAAAGGCACGCCGCCATGTGCTTTTTCATAAGGCACATTTTTTTCTTCCGGCATGTGCGGCGCATGGTCGGTACTGATGGAATCAATAATGCCATCATTCACCGCTTTCCACAATGCCTCTTTATTGTGCGGCGCTTTGATGGCTGGGTTACATTTTATTTTATTGCCAAGTGTTGCATAATCATCGCTGGTAAAATGCAAATGATGCACACAGGCTTCGGCTGTAATTAATTTTTCGGTTAATGGCAACATGTTGCTGAACAACTGCAATTCCTTTCCTGTGGTAATATGCAGTATATGCAGCCTGCTGCCATATTTTTTAGCCAGTTGAATAGCAAATAATGAAGATTCAAAACATTCAATATCATCTTTAATAATGGGATGATCTGCCGCTGTGAGTTCCCTGCCTTCTGCTTTTAACCTTGCATAATTCTCATTCATTATTCTTTCATCTTCACAGTGCGTTGCGATCAGCATTTCACTTTCACGAAAGAGTTTATTTAATGTAACAGGATTATCAAGCAGCAAATTTCCTGTGCTGCTCCCCATAAAAATCTTAATGCCGCATACTTCGTTTCTTTTATCATTCGTCCGCAATGCTTCATCGGCATTATCATTGCTGGTGCCCATGTAAAAAGAATAATTTGCCAACGAAGTTTGGGAAGCAATGGCAAATTTTTCCTCTAACAGTTCCTGCGTAAAAGTTGGTGGAATGGTATTGGGCATATCCATAAAGCAAGTGGTACCACCGGCAACCGCTGCTTTTGATTCGGAATACATGGTGCCTTTGTATGTAAGGCCTGGCTCCCTGAAGTGAACATGGTTGTCAATTACACCGGGCAATAAAAATTTTCCTTCTCCATTTATTTCTGTTACGGCAGATCTTACATCAATGGTTGATGCAACCTTTTCTATCCTTTCCCGGTTTACTAAAACATCTGTGATTATTGTTTTCCCTTCGTTAACCACCTGTATGTTTTTAAAAAGGTATTTTTGCATATCTTGAACGCTGATTAAAAAATTATAAACCTGTTCAGTTACCAGGTAAATATTAAAACTATTGTTGTATGGCTGTATTGTTACATTGTTGGGGACCTTAAACTTAAAGCTCAAACAACCATTTAACAATTTAGCAATTACTTCAAGCCCTATAACAACAAAACTCAAAATTTACAAAGCAATGCAAATTATTAAAAGCTTATTCAAACTTGTGATTTTTATTTGCCCGGTGGCAGCCACGGCACAAACTACTTTTCTGCAACAGGGAGATAAAGCATACACTTTACTGGAAAGATTGGAAATAAAAGCACAAACAAATGCCAGCCTGAATTTTTCGAATTTAAAATATTTCAGCCGCAAAGCTGTAGTGTCCGAAGCACAGGTCATTGACAGTTTAAACAAAACAAAGGCAGGTGACAAAAAAGATGCTTCCAAACTTACAGCGATCGATGAGTTTAACCTGCAGAGTTTTTATATGGCCAACAGCGAATGGTACAATGGTGACCCATCAGGCTTTGCCAGCAAAAGACCCATTTTAAAAGCATTTTATAAAACAAAACCGAATCTCTATGAGGTAAACAGCAAAGATTTTTTTATGGTGATCAACCCGATGCTGAATATAGCGGGCGGCAAAGAATCGAATAACACACAAACTGCGTTTATAAACAGTCGTGGCCTTACAGTACGAGGGCGCATTGCCAACAAAATTGGGTTTTCAAGCTCCTTTAGTGATAACCAGGAAAGAGGCCCCGCATTTTTTTCAGATTATATACAGGCCAACAGGGCTGTACCGGGTTATGGTTTTTATAAAGGTTTTAAAACCGACAGCACAGCCGTTGATTACTTTGATGTTCGTGGCTATGTTACATTTAATGCTACTAAATACATAGACATACAGTTTGGGCATGATAAGAATTTTATCGCCAATGGTTACCGTAGTTTGTTTTTAAGTGACTGGGGAAACAGCTACCTGTTCTTAAAACTCAATACAAGAATATGGAAGCTCAACTACCAGAATATTTTTATGGAATTGATGCCGGTTTTCAATAAAAGTGGAGGCGACCGTGTGCTGGATAAAAAATACCAAACGATACACCACCTGAGCATCAATGTTTCAAAATCGATAAATATTGGTGTGTTTGAAGCGGTAACTTTTGGCAGAAGGAACCATTTTGATTTTCAGTACCTGAACCCGATCATTTTTCTTCGCCCGGTAGAAAGTGGTAATGGCAGTGGTGATAAAGCAAAAGTTGGTTTTGATTTTAAAGCCAATGTTGCCAACCGTTTTCAATTTTACGGGCAATTTTTGCTTGATGAATTTGTACTCAGCAAGCTGAAGAATGATAAAAACAATTATGTAAATAAATACGGCTACCAGTTAGGTGCCAAGTATATCGATGCATTCGGTATTCCTAATCTTGACCTGCAGGTGGAAACCAACAGGGTAAGGCCGTTTACTTATTCTCATTATGATTCAGTTTCTACCTACACACATTACAACCAGCCCATGGCACATCCATTGGGAGCCAACTTCCAGGAGTTTATCGGTATATTAAAATACCAACCAATAAAAAGGCTATATGTATATGCAAGGGCTATTTATTATTACCAGGGGCTTGATAGTGCTGGTTATAATTTTGGTGGCAACCCGTTTGAATTATATAACGAAAACCGTCCGCCAACAATTGCTGAACCACTTGGCCGTACAAGCGGCTTTGCTGTAGGCGGGGGTGTAAAAGCAAACTGCCTGAATGCATTGCTGCAGGTGAGTTATGAACTGAGAGAAAATTTATACTTTGATCTTAGTTTGCAGCACCGCACTTATAAAGCACCGCTGATAAATGCAAACAACAGTAACACATTAATTACAGCAGGAATAAGAATGAATTTGTTTAAGAGGACGTATGATTTTTAACCTCACCCTCTTATCCCTCTCCTAAAGGAGAGTGAGGCCGGGCAGCAAGGTTTTATTTTATCATTTGTGGTAACAAATCAACGATGACCGTTTATTCTACAAAGCGAAGTTGGGATTAAAATAATTCCAACTTCGCTTTTTTATTACAAGGCTTCAAACCATATCTTCGATTCATCATTATAATCACCATTGTAATTTATGGTGAGCTCCTCTCCCTTTTCAATATCCCTTGCTGTTTTTATTAAAATAGTATCGGTATCAAAATCCATATAATATTCACAATTGCTGTTATAGCTATGGTTGTATATAGGTACCAGGCCGAGTGCCATACAGCAGCGTTCGCTTTCTTCGCCCCATTCAAAAATATAATCATGCAATAATGTTTGGTCAACCAGTTTCCTTTCATCGCTGCTCATTACGATCACCGGTGCCACTTCAATAACGGTATTGGCTGCAATTTCCTTTTTTGTAAAAACACCCCTGCCCATTTTTTCGGTATGTGCAATGAACAGGTAAGATTTTAGCATAACAATTTATTAAAGTGATTTAAAGTAATTTGCAAGATAATTGAAAAGGGAAAACGGAAAATTGAAAACTCTGTCAATACTTTCCATTTTCAATTGTCAATTTTCAATTCATACTTGATGTCTTTAGAACTGGAAGAAATATCATTACAGCAACGCTTTTTAGAAGTGATAGCCACTGAAGACAAACTTCAGATAAAAGAATTTTTGAACCACCAGAACATAAGCGATGTGGCAGATCTTATTTATGACAACGAAGAGTATGAAACACAGATCGTCAGCCATCTTTCCATAAACAGGGCAGTTGGGGTGTTTAAGATATTGGAGCTACCGGTTCAAAAAAGGATCATTAAAGACTTACCGGCTTTTACCACCGCAGAATTATTAAATGAACTGCCGGCAGATGACCGCACTGCTTTTTTGAGTGAACTTTCCAGCAGTGCAGTAAGAGAATTGGTAAAAACATTAAACCCTGAAGAAAGAAAGATCACTTTATCATTATTAGGCTATCCTGAAGACAGTGTAGGCAGGCTGATGACGCCTGATTACATTTATGTGTATGAAGATAATACAGTGGAGGAAGTATTAAACTACATCCGGAAAAATGCCAAAAGCAGTGAAACTATTGATGTGATCTATGTGATAAATAAAAATGGGGAGCTGCTGGATGACATCCGTATCAAAGATTTTATTTTGGCTTCGCCGGATAAAAAAGTAAACGAGATGATGGATGGCCGCTTTATTGCATTACATGCAGACGATGACCAGGAAGTGGCGAATGAAGTTTTTAAAATGAACAACAGGGTGGCATTGCCGGTAGTAAGCAAGAGCAATAAATTGCTTGGCATTGTTACCATTGACGATGTACTGTGGGTGGCCAGCGAAGAATTTAGTGAAGACATGCAGATGATAGGTGGTACACAGGCATTGAATGAACCTTATCTTGATATCTCTTTATTTAAGCTGTTTAAAAAAAGGGTTGGCTGGCTTATCGTACTTTTCTTGGGAGAAATGTTTACTGCCACAGCCATGGGATATTTTGAAGATGAGATACAAAAAGCCGTGGTGCTGGCATTGTTTATTCCTTTGATCATTTCAAGTGGTGGCAACACCGGTTCGCAGGCATCTACCTTAATTATACAGGCGATGGCAGTAGGTGAAATAACTATTGCCAATTGGTGGCGTGTAATGCGGAGAGAAATTATACAGGGTTTGATGCTGGGCACCGTACTCGGCATTATTGGTTTTACAAGAGTAGTATTATGGGGCAAAATATTACCTAATGTTTATGGCGAGCATGAAGTACTCATTGCATTCACAGTTGGTTTTTCATTGGTAGGTGTTGTTTTGTGGGGAACATTAAGCGGCTCTATGCTGCCGCTGGTATTAAAAAAACTGGGCGCCGATCCTGCTGTTAGTTCAGCACCTTTTGTAGCAACACTCGTTGACGTAACAGGGCTGGTTATTTATTTTTCATTTGCCTATATTTTTCTGCAAGGCATTCTTTTATAGTTTCCTTTTTTCGAAAGCAGTTTTTCCCGTTACGGGATCTGTTTCCTCCAAACTTCCTTCATGTTTGCAGCATAATTCTTTGCATTATGTGTGAATTTCAATCTTTATACTTTGGCGATGATGGTTATGTGGTGCGGTGCAATAAATGTGGCCATTACCAGGTAGCTTTTGCCAGCAGCATGCTCAATCTTACTGTTGAAGATTTTAAAAAAATACGCAGTGTTGTTAAGCAAAAGAATGATCAGCCAGATCATTACAACAACCCAACGGCAAAAGCTATAGTGGTACCTACGCCTTCAAAAGGCATTTATATGCTGCTTACAAAAAATGAAACCACAAGGCTGTACGAAATATTAGAAGAAGCAGATAATGAAGAAAAGGCACTTGAATTAATGGGCCTGTTTCATCAATAAAATAATAAAGCCCGGCCAGGCTACAAAGCATTTGGCAAACAACTAATGTAAAAGCCATGCATGCCTGAGCCGGCATTAATTAAAAAATACTTTTTTACATATTGCTGAAAATGCTATTCCACGGTAAGGGAAAAAGATATCATCCTTGCATATACCTGGTCGATATTACTGCTGAAACGCAGGTTGGGATTGCGTTGATGCAGGTTATTCAAACCCCAGTTAACCCTGAGCTCAGGGCTAAGAACGAAGTAAGGAAAGTAAACATGAAAACCAATGCCACCTTCCACACTGTAGCCAAAGGGTTTCAGTTTTATCAACTCCTCTGCATTTTTTTTATTGGCGTTTGATGCAAGATCGTAATCAAAGCGGCCGCCAAAAGTGGTAAACACTTTCATATTGCCAATACGGTCGCTGCTGAATTTTAAAAGAAATGGAAGACTTAATGTGATAGACTGTACTTTTGTTTTCATCAAGAAAGGGATCAAACTTCGACATAGTGTATTCAAAAGCCTTTTCACTAAACGTAAGGTTGAGCGGATAAGTGCGGAGGTCCCAATGCTCATTAAAGTTGAGGTTTACCAACCATGCCAGGTTAATGCCTGTGCTGTTGATACTTTCAATAACAGCAATACTGTCGTTCAACACAGGATTTAAAAACTGTGGATGATGGCTGAACCTGAAATGTGATTTATTCAGGCCAAGGTTGATACCAAAATGATACAACTTACTGTCGTGATCAGGTAAGTTAAACTCCTTTTCCTGCGCCATAGCAATATGGCACAACAAAACAGCTGCTATACTTGTGATTATTTTTCTCCGCAATAAATGCTGCATATTCCTGCGCTCTGAGGTTTACAATAAGTGTTACGATAACCGAGGCTATCTAAAATTTGAGTAAAGTTTTTGCCTTCTGGAAATTTTTTAATTGATTCGTCGAGATATTTATATGCATTGCGGTTTTTGCTGAACAATTTGCCCATTGCCGGCGCCACTATCTTCATATACACATTATAAAACTGCTTAACCACCGGCGCTTTTGGTTTGCTGAATTCCAGCACCACCAGTTTTCCTCCCGGTTTCAACACCCTCAGTATTTCTGCCATCCCTTTTTCCAGGTGCTCAAAATTTCTTACACCAAAGGCCACTGTCACTGCATCAAACGTATTATCTAAAAAGTTTATTGTTTCACTGTCGCCGTTTTGCAGCTCTATAATCCTTGACAGGCCTGCTTTTTCAATCTTTTTCCGGCCCAGGTTCAACATACCGTCGCTGATGTCGATACCAATGATCTTTTCCGGTTGCAAAACACTGGTTGCCATTATCGCCACATCAGCCGTTCCTGTAGCCACATCCAGTATCTTCTTTGGATTGATGCTTTTCAGTTGCTTTAACGCTGCTTTTCTCCATCTCACATCAATACCTGCACTTAAAAACCGGTTTAAAAAATCGTAGCGGAAAGCGATATTGTCAAACATATCTGCCACCTGCTCTTTCTTCGACAGTACCGAGCCTTCCACCGGCACTACTGTATCATGCTCAAATTTTGACATCCGGGCAAAGATAATGGGTTTCCATTTTTTGGATGGAGATTGTTTAGGTAGATTAACAGGAGTTTAAGGGGATATTGCTAATGGCTTTTGTATCAGAATACTTTTCATCGATGCGATGTAACAGATTTCTAAATCAAACGTCACGTTATCTTTGCCCCATGTTAATCAAACACGCCAAATACATTATCAGCAGCCCTTCCTTTGATAAATGCCCGCCACCAAACCAGCCTGAGTTTGCTTTTATTGGCCGGAGCAATGTTGGCAAATCATCACTGATAAATATGTTGACCAATAATGCAAAGCTGGCAAAGACATCCGGTACTCCGGGCAAAACACAACTCATCAATCATTTTGAAATAACAAGTGCTGCAGATGAAAAGGGCGCTGCAGAAACAAAATGGTATTTGGTTGACCTGCCGGGATATGGTTTTGCCAAAGTAAGCATCCGCAACCGCCGCACCTGGGAGCAGATGATCGAGGGTTATTTGCGTAAAAGAGAAAACCTGCAAATGATCTTTGTATTGATAGATGCAAGACATAGCCCACAAAAAATTGACCTGGAATTTTTAAAGAAGCTGGATGGATGGGGATTACCAATCACTATGATATTTACAAAAGCTGATAAAGAAACACAGGCCATTGTTGCAAAAAATGTAAGGCAGTTTTTAGATGCGATGAGAAAGACATGGCAGTTTTTGCCGCAGCATTTTGTAAGCAGTGCGGTAAAGAAAATGGGAAGGGATAAAATTTTAAGTTTGATCG
>JAZKGV010000332.1:0-2627 GCA_040385725.1 Bacteroidota bacterium
CCAACAGGCAACATACCTTATCCTATGTTATCTGCATCCTCATCAGCCAATGATATTAATCTTCAGGTAAACTCATCGCTGAATATTGGTGCTCACACATTAACCGTAAATGGTTTGGTATCTGGCACAGGAAATTTTATCGGATCCTTTGCATCCAGCTTAACTATGAATGGGAATGCCGGTACAATTTATTTTGATAATAACAGCACAAATAATTACCTGAAAAATTTTACTATTTCCAATGGGGCCTCGGCTATTTTGGGAAACGAGCTGAATATTACTGCCTGTGATGAACACGTTGAAGGTGTTTTGACGGTATCTGGTAGCGGAGTTTTAACAACAGGAGGGTTTCTTGTGATGAAATCTAACGAATATGGAACGGCACGGATAGCACAAGGCAGTGCAGCAGGTGGATATATTTCAGGTGACGTAACGGTAGAAAGATATATCCCACAGAACAGCAGCAAGGCATGGCGTATGCTTGCAACAAATACTTCCGGGCAAACTATAAAAGAAGCATGGCAGGAAAATCAACCGGTATTAGCAAATGGTAATCCCGGGTATGGTATAATGATCACCAATAAGTTTCCCACCCTGGCAGAAGCACAAACTGCAGGCTTTGATACCTTGTCTCCATCGCCATCAATTTATTCCTTTAATAGTGCAATAGGAAACTGGTCGGTTTTGGCAAGTATAAGTTCCAAACTTTTTGCTTCTGAAGAAGGGTATTTTGTATTTATTCGTGGAGACAGGCGTGCAGGCCAGTTTGTTGCAGGCTCAGCACCTGTTTCAGCTACCACATTGCGGAGCAAAGGAACAATTTACCAGGGAGACCAACCTGTGAAAAATGTTACAGCAGGTAAATATGCATTATTGCGTAACCCATATGCATCAGCGTTAGATATGCGGAATATTTCTATTGGAGGTGGAACTGTTAATGCTTTCCAGGTATGGGACCCTAAGCTTACAGGCACAGCAGGAAACGGAGCCTACCAAACGCTTACCAGGGTGGGGTCTGATTATGTAGTAACACCCGGTGGTGGCAGTTACCTATCATCAGGCTCTGTAGTTAATACTATTGAAAGTGGTGCAGGACTGTTGGTGCAGGCTACAGGATCGGATGGTACAGTTCAGATTTTAGAAAGCAGCAAAGCAAGCGGTAGTAATCTTGTTTTCCGTCCATCATCACCACAAATTGACAGCAGAAAAATCATTACCAATCTCTATGCTGATAATCATACACACTCTTTAGTTGACGGTAATATGATCTTGTTTAATGATGCACATAACAATGGTGTGGATAAAGAGGACGTAAGAAAGCTGGTGAATATGGGAGAGACTTTTGGTATTCTAAAATCAAACACCGAATTAGTGGTGGAAAGAAGGACAGTGCCATCAGGCGAAGACACGGTACAACTAAGTATTCGTAACCTCAAAAGGATGAACTATACTCTTGAATTTATAGCTGATAATCTGGATATGCCCGGAATGTATGGTTACATTGAAGATAAATATACCGGAACAGGTTCTTTATTAAATCAATCTGGAAACACTTCATTTAATTTCTCCGTAAATACTGATCCGGCCTCCGTTGCAGCAGACCGTTTCAGGATTGTGTTTAAACCATTTTCAGTTTTGCCGGTTACATTTATTGATATAAAAGCTATTAAGGAAAATACTGGTATTAAAGTGCAATGGAAAACTGCAAACGAAGACAATGATGCCGCCTACCATGTGGAGAGATCATTGAACGGAATTAATTTTAACAGCATTGGTTTTGTTAATAAAAGCAGCCAACCCCTTTACAATTTTATTGATACCTATGCAAAAGCAGGAATTTATTATTACAGGGTAAGATCTGTTGGTAATGACAGCCGTGTGCAATACAGTAAGGTTGTAAAAGTAATTGTCGGTGCACAAGGTTTTGAAATACAAGTGTCACCAAATCCCGTAAAAGGTAATTTCTTCAATATTCATCTTTCTGAACAAAAGGCAGGAAAATGTGAAATGCTGATCTATAATACTATTGGTGAACAGGTGTATAAAAAAGCAATAACTCATACAGGTGGTGTTTTTAACCAACAGGTAACTGTTCCTGTGGGTCTGTTGCCAGGTGTTTATAAATTACAAATTATTCTGCAGGGTAATATAATCAAGGTGCAAAAGCTGGTGATTGATCAAATCAGGTAACTCTTAAATCATAATAAAAACATAAAAGGTGCCATTGGTGCCTTTTTATTTTTTTGTGCGTTAAACCTTTGGCACTTGTAAAAATCTATTAACCCGGAACAGTAAAAGTTCCAATTCATTAATTAAATTGTAAACAAAAAATAAATCAAATGAAGAAAATTTTTGCGATACTGGCCATCACTTTTATGAGCCAGTTGGTTTTTGCACAAACAAAGGAAGCAACCTCAACAGAATTGAGCAAGACAAAAACGGAAAAGAACGGCTTTCACAAAAAAGGAAAGCATAGAAAACACGAAATGATGAAACAACTTAACCTGAGCGAAGAACAAAAAGCGAAGTTTAAGGAAATGAAAGCGGCAAACAAACAGAAGAAAGAGGCTATTAAAAACAACAGCAGCCTTACAGAGGACCAAAAGAAAGAGCAATTAAAAGCTTTG
>JAZKGV010000332.1:2637-8127 GCA_040385725.1 Bacteroidota bacterium
TGAAAGATGAGAGCAAAAAAAATATGCATGCTATGCTTACAGATGAGCAAAAACAAAAGATGAAAGAAATGAAGGCGAAAATGAAAGATGAAAAAGGGAAACATAAAAAAATGAAAGGCAGTAAAGGAGACGGCGAAACAAAGAAAGAGGATGTAAAGACAGAAACACCGAATTAAGAAGGTTTCAGGTTTAAGAATAAGCAAGCAGGGCCCCCAACAGTTGGGGGCTCTTTTATTACAGTTAGTTTAAAATGATTTGATATAAATTGCAACACATTAATTTCAGATGAAGTACTACGTAATAGCAGGCGAAGCAAGTGGCGATTTGCATGGAAGCAATTTGATAAAAGAAATAAAATTGCTGGATGCAAATGCCGGTTTCCGTTGCTGGGGCGGCGATAAAATGCAGGAAGCAGGTGCCACACTGGTAAAGCATTACCGTGAGCTTGCTTTTATGGGATTTATAGAAGTACTGAAAAACCTGAAAACAATTTTACGCAATCTTGATCTTTGCAAAAAAGATATTCTTGCTCATAAACCCGATGCATTAATATTAATTGACTATCCTGGCTTTAATTTACGCATTGCAAAGTGGGCAAAACAACAGGGATTAAAAGTTATCTACTACATATCTCCGCAGGTGTGGGCATGGAAGGAGGGAAGAGTAAAAGCAATTAAAAGAGATGTTGATAAAATGCTCGTGATATTGCCATTTGAAAAAGAGTTTTATAAAAAGTGGGATTATGAAGTGGAGTATGTAGGGCATCCACTGGTGAATGTGATCGATAATTTTTCTGCTCATGAAAAATTATTTAGCGGGAAAGATGTGATCGCTTTGTTACCGGGAAGCCGCAAGCAGGAGATACTGAAGAAGCTTCCCATCATGCTGGAGGCTTCTAAAAATTTTCCACAACATTATTTTGTAATTGCCAAAGCGCCCGGTATTGAAGAAAGTTTTTATAATGATCTGCTTTCTCCCTATTCAAACGTTTCGTTTGTAGTAAACAAAACATATCAACTGCTGAGTGAATCAAAAGCAGCATTGGTTACCAGCGGCACGGCGACTTTAGAAACTGCTTTGTTTGCTGTGCCCGAAGTAATTTGTTATAAAGGCGGCAACATATCTTACCAAATTGCAAAGCGGCTTATCAAAATAAAATATATCTGCTTAGTGAATTTGATAATGGATAAAGAAGTGGTGAAGGAATTGATACAGGATGAACTCACTGTGGAAAATATCACTAAAGAGCTTGATCAGATTTTATCAGATCCACAGAAGCAACAACAACTCCAAAAAGATTACACCTCACTAAGGGAATTATTAAGCAGGGGAGGGAATGCTTCGGCAAATGCAGCAAAAAGCATTGTTCATTTCTTACAGCAGCGATGATCATTTATTCTCTATACGCTGGATTTGTTTTTGCTTCACAAAAAAATAATATACAAACCCTGCAGATGAGCCGGGATGTGTAGTTGGCCACTCAGCTTCAATTTTTTTATATACTCTCACTTCAGGATAAGGCGGCACATTCATTTCCTTCATTGCCCAGTTTTGAAGGTTTACCATTTTCTGCCCATTGCACAAATTATAGATGTCTGTTTTATTGAGATACGGTTGCAGTTCTTCAATATCTGCAGCATCTTTTAAACAAATAGCCATTAATGGCAAACCGCCAGAGTAAAGCCGTGATGACAAATAGCTATCCCAAAGGCCAACATAATTTAAGGCAGGCAAAATTCCCCAGGCAATCAGTACGATCTTATTCCATCCCTGCCATAATATCGCCATATTGATTTGTAGCGATTGGTTTTTTATAAAAATGAAATATAACAGCAACATCATTAAAATATTCCACGGCCACACCACTGTATTATAATTGGTGCCGAATGGGCCGATAGCATACAATATAAAAAGGTGCATAAAGATCATTCCCCATGCCGCTGCTTTTTTTGTTTTTGAAAAAAGAAGCCCTGCTGCAAAAATTGTTTCCATTGCCGATGTGATATACCCGCTGTAATGAATGGAACTTTGTTGTATGGACGCATCGCTTAGTTTGAATATTCTCTTCAAAAAGATGTTATCCCACACCAATGTCAAATAACCCTCATTAAATTTCCCGATACCGCTGTACAGGTAGGTGGCAGCCATTACAAATGCAATGCAGGCAAGTATTTTTTTGGGATGATTAAAATTGATGATGCAGATAACAATAGAAAATAAATACTGGTATTCCCAGGGTTGCCAGCGGTTTTGGTCGGCAACACAGGAAAGTAATTCTGTAATAAGAAGGGCAATAAGTATTATTTTATTAAATGGTTTTAAAACTAAGAATACGATGAGAGCAATAGAGCAGACAAATAAAATATAATGAAAAAGGGAAGGCCAGTTTAGCCAGTCAAAAACCGGGGCCAGTGGATACTGCCTGTCTTTTATCCATACTTTCCAGCTGATAAATTTTGCCATCACCCAAAAGATGCAGATAAGCCGCATTATCAGTGCTGCTTTGCTGTTGTTATCATCAACAACTTGTTCTGTAGAAGTTTTTTTCTGCATTTGCCGGTTGATGCAATTGAAAGAATTATTGTATGGCTTTCAGCTTTGCTATTGTTTCAGCAGGGTTGGGGCTTTTAAAAACTGTATTGCCTGCCACCAGCACATCGGCACCGGCCTCAATTATTTGTTTTGCATTTTCCAGCGTAACACCACCATCAATTTCAATTTTCACATCTGCTTTCAGTTGGGTTATCAGTTGCCGTAAGTCTTTAATTTTTTGAATGGTTTGTGGTATAAATGATTGTCCGCCAAAACCTGGGTTTACACTCATCATGCAAACAAGGTCAATGTCTTTTAAAACATTTGTAAGCAGTTCAACATTGGTGTGTGGGTTAATAGCTACACCGGCTTTCATGCCCAGGCCTTTTATTTGCTGTATATTCCTGTGCAGGTGTGGGCAGGCTTCGTAGTGAACAGTTAAAATATCAGCGCCCGCTTTTTTAAATGCCTCTGCATATTTTTCCGGCTGCTCAATCATTAAATGCACATCACAAACTTTTGTGGTTGCCTTCCTGAAAAATTCCACCAGCATGGGCCCAAAAGAAATATTAGGGACAAAACTTCCGTCCATCACATCTAAATGATACCAATCTGCTTCGCTGGCATTCAGCATATCACAGTCTTGTTGCAGTTGAAGAAAATTGGCTGAGAGTAATGATGGTGCGATGATCGGCATTTGTTGAATTATTTAATTGTTGAACTGTTGTATTGTTGCATTGTTAAATTGCTATTGTGAAATATTAATGCACAACAATTTAACCATATATCAATTTAGCCATTTATTCTTTACTGTGTTATTCCCATTCTCCCCAAAGCATCCTTCGCCTCAGGGTAATCCTGCCCTTCTGCAAATTGTATTGCCGTCTGGTAATTTTTAACTGCTTCTTCTTTCTTTCCTAATTTTTCAAAACAGCGGCCCATCCAGTAATAGGCTTCGTCATAAGTTTGTTGTACGGCCAGTGCCAATTCAAGTGTTTTCAATGCGTCTAAGTATTTCCCCAGGTCATATTCTGCAATTGCTTTTTCACGATAAGCCATAATATTTTTATAATCTAATGAAAGGCATTGGTCAAATAAAGCAATAGCATTTTCTTTTTCGCCGATCTTGCTGTAATATAATCCCTGTATAAAAAGTCCTTCATTTCTTGTAGGGCCGGGAGCAGATAGCAGGAGGTTGCTCATACCAAGTGCCAGTGGATGTTTGGTAATGGCGTATAAAAACCCAAGCGTTTTTATATATTCAGGTTGTGCATTTATTCTAACCAGTTTTTCCCAGGCATTAATTGCTTTTAGTGTGTCTTCGTTTTCAAAAAGCAAGGTAGCCTTCATATACCAAAGCCTTTCATTGGTGCTGTCTTTTTGCAAAGCATTGTCAGTTTCTGCAATAGCCTGGCTATAGTTATTATTATCCCTGAAGTATTGTACAAGGTTTTCTTTCAATACCAGGGAGTCGGGATGTTCAGCAATTTGTTCCCGTAGTTTTTTTTCCTGCTCGGGCATATCGGCATTGCTGTTTGTATTATTGTTGCAGGCTGCTATGGCAACGGCAAAAAAGAAAAGGATAAGTTTGTTCATTGTATGTAAAAAAGCAAAAATAACGGCTTGCTGCAAGTTTACTCACAAAATTATTGCAATACTTCTTTCAACAGCCGTTTAACTTTGCCCAAGAAAATAAAAGTATGAGAAAACTATTTTTTGTATTACCATTTGTAACGATGGTATTTCAGGCTGTTAAAGCACAGGAGAGTAAGAACGATACCATTCATTTTCCTGCAGAGAAACATTTTGCCAATGTGCAGCAACTGACCTTTGGCGGCGATAATGCCGAAGCCTATTTTAGCTTTGATGGGCAATGGCTGATCTTTCAAAAAACAAATGCCAAAGAAAGGATTGCCTGCGACCAGATGTTTATTGGAAAGATACCAACTAAACCAGGCGAAAAATTTGAACCTAAATTGGTAAGCAGCGGAAAGGGCAGAACTACCTGTGGGGCCTTTATGAAGGATGGCAAACACATCCTTTATGCAAGCACACATTTGGGTGCAGATACCTGCCCGCCGGTACCAGACAGAAAAAAGTATGGTAACAAATACATCTGGCCATTGTATGAGAGCTTTGATATTTTTATGACTGACCTGGATGGTAATATCGTTAAGCAATTAACTGCAAGCAAAGGCTATGATGCAGAGGCAACCGTTTCTCCCGATGGAAAGAAAATGATCTATACAAGTACAAAGGATAGAGATATTGATCTGTATATAATGGATTTAAAGAGTGGGAAAGAAAAACGCATAACGAATACATTGGGTTATGATGGTGGCGCATGGTTCAGTCCTGATGGAAAGAAGATCATCTGGCGTGCAAGCCGCCCCAAAACAGAAACTGAAATAAAAGAGTATAAAGACCTTCTGGCAGAAAATTTAGTGGCGCCAACCAATATGGAAGTGTTTGTTGCTGACACTGATGGCAGCAATGCAAAACAGGTAACATCATTTGGCAACGCTAATTGGGCACCTGCTTACCTGCCCGATAGCAAACGCATCATCTTTGCAAGTAACCACCAAAGCAAACGTGGCTTTCCTTTTAATTTGTATTTGATAAATGAAGATGGCGGCGGCCTTGAAAAAATTTCTGCTGAAAGATCTTTTGATGCTTTCCCTATGTTTAGCCCTGATGGAAAGAAAATTGTTTTCTGCAGCAACCGCAATAACGGCGGTACAAGGGATACCAATATTTTTATTGCAGACTGGGTGGAGTAGTTATAAGTTATGGGGTATGAGTGCTGCGTTATTTGGCTAAAATGCCACTTATAATTTATATTTTATTGACAGATCATTCAAAATATTCCTTTGCTTTAGCCACGTCAAATATGCGGATGACGCCGATATTTTTCAATAGCACAGAAACCCTTTTTTAATTAAATGAGGGAATGTATCC
>JAZKGV010000333.1:0-4029 GCA_040385725.1 Bacteroidota bacterium
CATACAACCGGTGGAAGTTTGTAAAATTTTTACTTCGCTGGCATTGGCAAAATATCTTTCCATGCCCGACCTTGATTTTTCAAAAACAAAATCGCAGTTGATTGCCGCAGCCATTGCATTTTCACCGGCCATTTTATCTGTACTGCAAAAAGAACCTGGTGCTGCCATTGTTTACTTTTCATTTTCCATCGCTTTTTACCGGGAAGGTTTACCGGCAATTTATCTTGTACTTGTTTTTTCTCTCACTATTCTTATTATTGCCAGCATAGTGGTGCCACCCAATGCATTATTTATTGCACTTACCCTTATTGTTTTACTAATTGCCTACCTCTTCCGCCGCAAAATAAAAAGGGATAAAAGTATATTGATCGCAATAGCTGGGGTATGGCTGCTTTGTGTGGGTGTGCAGCGGTTTTTAGTGCCGGCATTATTTGATAAAGTTTTAAAGCCCCACCAGGTGGTACGCATATTCACCACTTTTGGAATTGATGATTATAAGTTTAAAGATTCTGCAAGAACCATCGAAATACAAAAAGAATATTCAAAATTAGGTACGGTAAAAAAAGGTTCCAATGAAAAAGTGGAAGGATACAATGTAAAGCAATCAAAAATTGCCATTGGCTCCGGCGGCTTTATTGGTAAAGGTTTTTTACAGGGCACGCAAACAAGGGGCGAATTTGTACCGGCACAAAACACCGATTTTATTTTTTCGTCTGTAGGCGAAAGTTTTGGATGGGTAGGCTGCGTGCTGTTGATGTTATTGTACTTTGGTATGATGTTCCGTTTAGTTTTTTTAGCGGAAAGGCAACGAAGTACTTTCAGCAGGGTATATATCTATTGTGTGGCAAGTATTCTTTTCTTTCACGTGGCGCTCAATGTTTGTATGACGTTGGGTATTGCACCATCACCAGGTATTACATTGCCGCTGCTGAGTTACGGTGGTTCATCACTCGTTACATTCACTATTCTTTTATTTATTGCTATTAAATTAGATGCAGACCGGCAGATGGTGCTGAGATAATTTTTACAGCAAATTGAATATTTTGCAGGAATAGTATCAACACACAATATTCAGATGTAAATATTTTTTTTCAACATGAAGAAAAGAGAAAAACTCGCCATCATCCGGAAATTTTATCCAAATGCCATCACTACAATTGATGCAGTAAACAAGCTGATAGATTTTACAGAAGAAAAATTAGACCTTGAGACAACACAGGTAATGCTGGCTGATAGTATCTGCAGCGATGATGTAAACAGCATTCAATACCCAACCAGGGCACATGAATTTTTAGGGCCTTTTAAAATGGGCGGATTAGATGGGTTTCCTTTTACAGGATTAACAGGAATGGGTGCCTTTGCCAGCCATGTGCCGGATGAAGGCGCCGTGTTTGTTTATTACGGCCCACATATCGGCATTTCAAAAGATGGCACCGTAGGTGAGATACACCGCTTTGGCCAGCATAAAAATTCGGGATGCTGTGGTGCTGCTAAAGGGGCTTTGAATAAATTGATCAATAACCAGATTGAAGAAGGGAAGATAACAGACATAGATTATCAAATGAATACCATTGAGCAAATATTGCTGAATGAAAAAGAGAGGATATTACAAGCCACAAACAATTTACTGGAAGCAACTGAAGTAATTTATGAAGCCATTGACAAACGCATTAATGAACTGGTGGCACAAACAAAATACAATTGCCGCTATGTAATATTGATGGGGGCTGTTTTAATTAACAGCGATACAGACATGGGTTCGTTCACTGCCACCAAAAGATTTGACATTATCAATCTTGCCATCAACCAAAGGCACAATTTACTCTCACACTTCAATATATAAAATGAAAATAATCCCCCTTAGCGAAGGCTCATTTACAATAGACAAAACAAAACAGTTTGTTCCTTTTGATACGTCAAGAGATGACCTGCAGCAGCGGCCTGTTGGCAGTTTGCTGGTGGAAGTACAACCGTTTTGCGTCATTACAAAAAACGATATTTTGATTATTGATACCGGGCTTGGCTTTTGTAATCCTGATGGCACATTGCAAATCCATCAAAATTTACTTGACAATGGTATTAACCCAATGGATGTAACAAAAGTGCTGATGAGCCATTTGCATAAAGACCATGCAGGTGGTGTGAGCAAGGAAGATAAAATACTGCGGCAAAAATTTTTCAGTTTTCCTGCTGCCACTTATTATGTAAACAAAGATGAATTTGATTTTGCCATCACCACCGGCAAACCATCTTACACAGCAGATGAATTCAGCATTTTAGGTGGCGCCGATAAAGTGATGTTTACAAAAGGCAATGGCGTAATTGATGATTATATAAAGTATGAGGTAACCGGCGCCCACTGTCCATATCATCAAACTTTTATGATTGAAGAAGACGGTGAAAAATTATTTTTTGGCGCTGATGTGGCGCCGCAACTCAATCAAATGAAAAGCAAGTTTATAGCCAAATACGATTACGATGGAAAGCTTTGCATGGAGCTTCGCCAGCAATGGTGGCAACAGGCACATGAAGAACACTGGACATTCTTATTCTATCATGATATTGCAACTCCTGTGCTGAAATGCTGATAATTATTTACCGGTTATTTCAAGATTATAGCCTTCATTGATCATAATAGTGGCGTTTTTATCAACCCTTAAAGCAAAACAGGCTGCAGCGCTGCTGATTGCCGGATAATGTAGCACACTTGCAGGTATTATCACCACCGTTTCAGCATCAGGTACTACGCCGATGTTCCAGTTATTGGCATCTTCCCAGGTATTGCTTATTGCACCAGTCCATATAGCCGTACTTTTTACTACCAACGTTTTTTGTGTATTGGTTTTTACAGGTGCATTAAAATCAAAATAAATAGAAGCAGAATTATTAATGATATCGCCAATGGCAAGCTCATTTTTGGCCTTAATACGATAAGTTATATAACCATGACTTGCAGGTTCGTTATGTAAACTGTCAACTAATAACACATTATCAAAATGCCATGCTATCTGTTTTCCATCCTTTACTCTAAGAGTATAAGGATGGCTTGCACTTACCATTTCAAAAGTTGAAGCATCCAACATTGATTGAAGTGTGTCTCTTACTACTATGTTGAAAGCAGTATCATTCCCTGTATTTTGAAAACGGATGGTATATTTCAGGAACTTACTATTCTCCACTTCAAGCTTAGATATAAAATCACCATGTATCTCCGATTTATCGTTAGGATCAAAAGAGCCCATAACAACCTGCATCATTGAATCTTTATTATCAATAGTATTTACATCCCCATCCTCGTCAATAAACACGTAGGAATTAAGTGTATTGCCGATAACTACAGGATTTGTACCTCCGACAATCATATTAATTGATATATGCCCTTCAGCACCGGGCGCAATATTATTTACATTCCAGGAAATGGTATCGCCGGAGATCGCATCGAATAGTGGAGATGTTTGTGCCAGGTCGAGACGGCTGTCTTTTACAAAACGCACTACCTTATCCGATAGAGTATCAGTTCCTTTGTTGCCATAAGTAAGTTCGTATGTAACAGTAAAGCCTGGTCTTGGGCGTGAGTAAGAAGCGAGGGAAACATTGTAATCCCTGGCATCAGCAGTCTTATGTATTGCAAAGTTGATGCTGTCTTTGTTTTTGTAACCAATAAAATTGGTTGTATCTGAAGCAGGTGAAGCAGTATAATATGGCAACCCGTCCAGTACCGGCGAAGTTGTAAATGTTCCTTCACCAACAAAATTGGTATAAGCACCTTGTAAAGTTTTATTGATCGCATCCAGTCCGTTCTTTGTGGACTTTACAGGAAGATTATTGAATGCCTGCTCACCTGCGTCCTGTATGTTATTATTATTGAGATCAAGAAAAGCATTGCCCCTGATGATATTGCGTATAGAATATTTTACCACCCAGAATTTTTCACGTACAGAATCAAACCTCCTGCCTGCACATACAAATTCATCTCCATTACCTAAAGCACATACTGCAAATAATCTTTCCCAGTCTCTGTACAAGGTG
>JAZKGV010000333.1:4051-5142 GCA_040385725.1 Bacteroidota bacterium
AGAAAGCAGCGTTGCCTTCAGTACTTAATACGCCGTATTCATACACGCCTCCCCTGCTGGAAGTAATTACAGTTCCGCCTACCACATATGAATCAGATGAAGATAAGTAAGCAAGTGCATTTGGTGATGCGCTGTAAGTAGTTTGATACCCGGACTCATCACCGGCTGAAAAATCTGTGGCCCACACCTGGCCCACAAAATTGAATGCGTTGCCCTCTGTTCTTTCAAGATACCCTACCATGTTATCATTGCCATTAGGATAACTATAAGTTACTGCATATATTATCCCATTTATCTTTTTTAACGCTGATGCACCATAGACCATGTTCCATATCACTGTGGAAGCGGTACCAGAAGCTCCATCAAATAAAATTCCTGCAGATGTCAGCAATCTGTGATCGTCTGTCTCTACAATTGAGGTGCCTGTATTGGCAACAGTTTGCCAAAGAATATTGCCCTGCGGATCAAATTTTATTACAGAAGTTTGTGCAGTTGTCCACGTATTAGGTTTTGATTCCATTATGGCTGCAATATTTCCATCATCCATTACACTGGCTGAAACAAAAGTATTGATCAGGTTATTACCATAATTCCTGCTCCACTCAATATCGCCGGTTTGAGATAATTTTACCAACCAAGCGTCAGCAAGGCCATTATTGGCCGGCACATCCATATCCGCTGAATAACTGTTGCCCACACATAAATATCCACCATCTGCTGTGGCAAGTATCGTAGTAAATTCATCATTTGATGTGCCACCTATTGATTTTTGCCAGAGAATATTTCCGGCATTATCAAGTTTTACTACCCACCCGTCTGCCTGTGTACTGTCACCATGATGCCCGCTGACATCTCCATTAGTAGAATAAGATTTGCCAACTGCTACAATACTCCCGTCCGCTTCCGCAAGCAGGTCCAGGCCATAATCGCCACCATTTCCACCTAATAGTTTTTCCCATTCTACTACAGGTAAAAAAGTAGTTGACTGACAATAAACAACTGATGAAAGAAACAGCAATGAGATAAGAATAGAAGTACGCATAAGCATAGGCAAGTTTAGTAGTGGATAAAGAGTAATTCTGTATTAAAGA
>JAZKGV010000334.1:0-7638 GCA_040385725.1 Bacteroidota bacterium
AATATCAGGCAGTGCTGAAGCCTCATTTATTTATGAAAACCATGTTGCCGAGAACATGGATAAAGACCATTCATATTTATATATTGATGTAGGCGGCGGCAGCACAGAACTCACTTTTTTCAGCAATAACAAAATGATTTTTAAAGACTCATATAACATCGGGACCATTCGTCTTTTAAAAAATATGGTTACCGAGGATATGTGGGACAATATGAGAATTACCCTAAAAGAAAAAATACATGGCCATAAAAAGGTTATAGCTATTGGCTCAGGGGGCAACATTAATAAAGTGTTTTCCATGAGCAAGCGAAAAGAAGGCAAACCTTTATCGGCCGATGCATTGAAAGAATTCTATAAAGAGTTAAGCAGTGTAACCATTGCAGACCGTATTGTAAAATATGCTCTCCGTGAAGACAGGGCCGATGTAATTGTGCCTGCATTGCTTATCTACATCAACGTAATGCGCTGGGCAAATGCAGCAGAAATATATGTACCTAAGATCGGTTTGGCAGATGGACTGGTGAGACATTTGTGGGAAGAAGTGAAGGATCGTTGACGTGATATTTTATACAATTATGACACTGGCACCAGAGTTAACGTAAAACCCCGGTGGTTTCTTTTTTTTTAATTTTTTCTTTTTACTGCAATCAATATTAATCCTGTAACCAGGAAAGCAGCCAGGACAACAAGCATATTTATAAACACTTGCGGATATCCAAGTTTCTCTGCATTTAAAAATGGGTATGGATACCAATGCACAAAAGCGCCACGTATCATTGAATATAAAGTATAAAGCAAAGGGTAAATAAGCCAGTAAATACAATCCTTCCATTTTAAAAATACACGGGTAGTAAAAAAGAACCAGTAAATAACAAACAGCATGGGTACCACTACATGCATAAGGTTATCAATAAGCCATTGCATGCCTGCAAAACTATATAGCCCCCGAAGTACCGTATTGTATACCAGCCCTACAATGAAAATGTATAATGCAATGGCTGTCTGTACTGTGGTTTTTGAAAAAAAGTTACCCAAAACTGTGTTTGGTGCAAGCAGTGAAAAGCTGAGGCAAAGTGCCACAAGCAGGTTACACTGAACTGTAAAGAAACTTATGAAATCAATAAATCCGAAACTGGTTATACACCATTGTGTTATCCATGCAAACCAGGTAAGGGCCGCAATAAAAAGCCCATATATAAGTTTTGTTGATGAAGCCGGAGAAGTTTGCATTTTATAAATCTTACAATTAAAGATAATAGATTTTGTATGCCGGTGCTTCTTTATTTAACATTATCAAAACCGACCTGCCTTATATTTTTGCTTCAATTATTTTTTCCTCCGGGCAACCTGGAGTAAACAAACTGCATTTCATTATATAGAACCAACTTTCGCTAATAAGATACATGGATACAGCACAACTGCTAAAAGAAGCCAGGCAAGGTAGTGCAGCCGCACAAAAATGCCTGTTTGATATGTTGGGCAAAAAGATGCTGATCGTATGCCTGCGTTATTTAAAAAATGAACAGGATGCAGAAGAAGCGATGCTGGATGGTTTTTATAAGTTCTTTAAAAACCTGCATGGCTTTACTTACAACGGCGATGCCGCACTACATGGCTGGCTGAAAAAAATAATGATAAATGAATGCCTGATGCAGTTGCGTAAGAAAAATGTTTTCAGCATTGTAACAGAATCGGCAGCAGAAGATGTGGCATTGGAAGAAGAAGGATTGAATAGTTTGTCTGCAAAAGAAATACTGTTGTTGATCGTTCAATTGCCGGTGGGATACAGAACTGTTTTTAACCTGTATGTAATGGAAGGAATGGAACATAAAGAGATTGCAGCTTTGCTAGGCATAGCTGAAGGCACATCAAAATCGCAACTGAGCAAGGCAAAAATTTTATTACAAAAAAACCTGGCGCAACATGGAACAGCATATGCAAAACAACGATCAAAATAACAGGCACTGGAAAACAAAGCTGGAAGATGAAACTGCTTTTGCAGCAGGTGAACTTGCCGACACCGGGGTTGCATGGAATAAAGTGTATAACAGGTTACACAAGCCACGCCGTAAAAAAGCAGTTTGGTATTGGGTTGCGGCAGCAAGTATTTTCACGGCTGTTTTATTTACCATTGTTTTTTCTGTAAGGCAACAAACAAATAATACTACGGCTATCTCTATTCCTGTACAACAAACAGAACGGCAGGTACAAAATGAGAGCGAGCAAAAGGCATTGGTTACCACATTGCCGGGACAAAGTTCTCCAGGGAAAACAAATACTAAAAAAGCAAGGGTAAATAATGTGGAGTATGAAAAACAAACCAAAGAAGATATTTTCCCTGCGTCAATAGAAATAGAAACTGTTATATCATTACCAGCAGAGAAAAAGGAAGACAGTATAAAACCCTTATCAACGCCACTTGTTAGTGTTCAGAAAAAAGCAAAATTAAAAGTGGTGCATGTGAACGAATTGGGCGATAACAATGATGATAAAGGAAAGAAACTTAGTAGTGATTACAGTGTGATACAATTTGGAGTAAAAAGCCAGCCGGTAAATAACAATACAACTTCACCAGGAAAAATAGGTTTGAATATTTCAACCAGTAAAACTTCCCCTGTAAACTAAAGTAAAATGAAAAAGACAATTGCATTATTAATGCTTGCCACAAGCATTACGGTAAATCTTTGTGCCCAAAGCCAGCAAAACAAATCGTTCGAAATAAACAGCGATGTAATTATGAACAGGCGCTTTACAATCAATCTTGATAAAGGCAATAAGCTGCGGTTAGAAATGACTGATATTACAGACCTTGCTGCTGCAAGCAATATCGATTCGCTGATGCAGGTGTTCTTTACTGATATTACCCCGATGAAAGATTCGCTTTCCGATCCGCTTACTTCTAAACGCATTGATTATTTCATTGATGAAAAAGGAAGAAAGAAGATACGCTTTCAACAGTTTGCTTCAAAAGGCGCCAGTTTTTTAGTAAATAAAGATGAGCTGGCTTCTTTAAGAACGGAGCAGGACACAGTACATATTATAGTTGCTATTGTAAATGCACCGGAGCCGGAAGATATAGTAAGCCATAAAGACAGGCGGTATTATCATTATACATTTTTTTTGAATGATGTGAATGAATTGAAAGAGTATTTTAATAATAATACGCTGAATGAAAAACTGAACATCCTGCGAAATAATGTAAATGACAAATGGAAATCTGTGCCCGGTACTGGTACTTATTTGCTGAAAAAAGATAACAGCATTACAGCAAATAAGCCGAAAGGATATGGTAGCAATCAATCACGGGATTATCTTACACTGCTTGGCTCTGTTAACATACAGAATTATAAAAATTATTTTGTTCCTTCTTTTAGTGTGGGTGCAAGAATAACACTTTCCAACAATGCCCGTACTTTTAAAAGAGAGATCGGGTTGTACTGGGAACCGAACTTTTTATTTGGTCGGGACAGTTCCGGTAAAATAAAAACATATCGAAATGATTTTCTTACACTTACTTTTTCACAAGGTGGTATCACCGACCATGACCCGATGAAACCTTTTTCCTTTAGTGCAGATTTTTCATTAGGCTGGCTGCAGCGCCGCAGTGGGGAATATTTTGATAAGAACACTTTCAGGCTTGGCATGGGAAAGATACAGATGCTTAAAACTTCGGTAGAGCCATGTTTATATTTCAACAATTTCTTTAAAGGCGTTACGCCGGGTATCAGGATAACCCAATTCTTTTAAAGAAACCAGGATGATTTAAAATTAAGGGCCGGATAGAAATCCAGCCCTAATTTTTTAGTCCATATCCTTTGAAAAACCAGTTGCAAATGTCTGTGGTTTTTTACCAGATCTTGTTATATAATTATGGGTTTATGTTATAAGATTACGGACTGATATTGCCTGGCGAAATAATTGGTGCAGGGTAAATTATCCGTATAAAGCTCACCTGCTTTCGTACTTTAATTATTTATACTAATTTTAAAGCATAGTTTTTTACCATCATGCAATTCAGGGACTTTTACAACTCTATTCTGCATACAAATGTTGCAGATGATACAGGATTACCTTATCCTGTAAGTAAAACCTTTTTTTCTAAAGGAAGTATCATCACAAAGTATGGCGAAGTGGAGAAAGCCGTTTATTTGTTGAACAGCGGAATTTTGGAAATGACCATTAAAAGCTACATGACGGAGAAAGTAATAGATTTCTTTTTTAGCAATGAAATGTTTACGTCCCTTACTTCTTTTTTAACACAGCATCCTTCTGATGTACAAATAAAAGCACTCACAGATTGTGAAGTGGAAATGATAGCCAAGTATGATCTTGATAAAGCTTATGTTTCTTCTCTTGAAGCAAACCAGCTCGGAAGGATACTAACCGAACAGGCATATATAAAGAAAGCACAAAGAGAAAAAGATTTTTTATCAAAAACAGCAGAGGAGCGATATGCTGAAATGTTTACCACTCATTCACAATATCTTTCGCAGGTGCCGGTGAATAAAATTGCCAAATACCTCGGTATACATCCTGAAAGTCTCAGTAGGATAAGGAAGAAAATAAATTCCTAACATAGGTCAAGCCCGATAATTTTTTCAGCCGTAGCTGGTAATGTAGTTTTGTGCAAACAATTAAAATTAAAAGTATATGCCAACTCCATTACAGATCTTATTAGATCCCATTTCACTTTCCATTCTTGCAATTTATTTTATTTTTATTTTTCTATTATTTTATTTTGTTTTTATTTTGCACTGATGATCTACGAAGCACTTTTTCCTGCAAGAAAACTGCCGACAATACCTTACTGGCAGATAAAAGGTATTTTTTCGTTTTTCCTGTATTTTTTTGTTTCTGTTTACCTGCCGATGCTGTATGCAAAATGGCTGCCCGGTGCACAGCTGATCGATCTTTCCAGATCAAATGTAATTGTTGGCGCTGCCGCAGGCCTGCTGTTATACGAATTTGGTATGTATGTATGGCACCGCACCATGCATAGCAATAACCGGCTCTGGAGAGTATTTCACCAGATGCACCACAGTGCAGAACGGGTTGATACATATGGCGCTTTTTATTTCAGCCCGGTTGATATGACAGGCTGGACAGTATTGGGTACCATTTATTTCTCACTTATTTTGGGACTACCGCCACAGTCAGTAACCATTATATTGCTGACGGCCAATTTTCTCAGCATCTTTCAACATGCCAATATTAAAACACCTGTATGGCTTGGTTACTTTGTGCAAAGACCCGAAAGCCATGCAGTGCATCATGCAAAAGGAATACATGCATACAATTACTCTGACCTTCCTTTGTTTGATATTATATTCGGCACCTTCAGAAACCCTGCCGGCTATGTGGAAGAAACAGGTTTTTACAAAGGGGCTTCATCAAGAGTGGGCGAGATGCTTTTGTTCAAAGAGGTGGATAAACCTTCAGTATGATTCTTTACAGCAATTATTTATTTTTTCATTTTAAAAGTATAGCACTATGACACAACAAGTTTTTATTACAAAGTTCAATTACAGTTTAGCAACTGAAGCGTTAAAAAAAATGCTGCCTTCAGTAGCGCCTGAGTTTGCTAACATCCCCGGCTGCCAGTGGAAGATATGGCTGGTTGATGAAGCAAGGAAGGAAGCAGGTGGAGTATATCTTTTTGATGATCCCGAGGCACTGGAGCATTTTAAAAGGAGCAAGTTGTTTGTATCTGTATTATCAAACCCTGCCTTCAGCAATTTTGAAACAAGAACATCTGCTATTGCAGAAAAGGCAAGCGCCATAACGGATGCACCTTTAAGACAATTTGATTTTTTCTTTTAATAAACAGGATCGACAGCAAATAACAAGAGGGACAAATGAAAATAGCCGGCTTATGCCGGCTATTTGTTTAAATAATCATTTATTTGCTGAGCGTTTATATTATTACACCCTCCCAACCCTCGGGTAAAATTTTATTGATCCTCAATAGTAAATGTAATAGTTTGGGTACGGATGGCTTTTACAAGCTTTCCATTTTGTTTAGCTGGTTGCCAATTGGGGCTTTTCTTCAAAGCTTTAATAACTTCGTCTTCCATTCCATAGCCATGCCGGGTTAATGCAACAACATCTCCAACATGGCCATCTGTAAATACTATAAATCTCACTTTCACTTTATATGTACCGGCGGGAGCGCCATTAAATGCCCCAACATTATAATCGATATGCTTTTTTAAGAATTTACTCCAGGCTCCATTATTAATTTCCGGTGGTCCGTCAGTCTTTGCATGTTGCAGGCTGTCTTGCTTCTTATTAACCGTGTCTGTAGAATCAGGATTTTGGGCGTTTCCCTGGAGGTAGCCAACAATAACGAACGTAATGATTGTTAATATTTTTTTCATATAAAATTTATTTCCCTGCACGGATTGCCTTTTGGTTTTTCAGTTAAGAGATAAATATACAACAGGTTTTAGTAAAGTGAAATGAATTGCTTTTTGGAACAACTCATATATAAAAATAGCCGGCTTATACCGGCTATTAATTTTTTATTTAAATGATCTTACTGGTATTCAAACACCTGTTGTGCCGCACCATCATTGCTTGTAAGCACATAGCCATTGCTGTCGTACGTGTAAGTAGTATTTACACTGCGGTCGGCAGCAGTGCCGGGGAAATCATATGCTACAGAAAGCATATCATTGTTGGCACCAAACTGCAATGAAAAACCTGCCTGGTCAAGTATCCAGTTGGTTACTTTGGGTAAAGCAGATTTTTTATTGCCAAAAGTGAAAGTGGCAGTATAAACAGCCATGCCTTCGCTGGCAACTTTCGTAAGGTTGCCATTGCTGTAAGTCATTAACAGGTTTATCTCTGTAGCATCCTGCAGCATTTCCAGTTTTATTTTGCTTACCTGGTTGTTGGTAACAGTGTAAGTAAGTTTATCGTCTTCTATCATGTCGCCGGGTTGCCCGGCTGCATTAACTTCCCAACTTTTGAATGTGGCAGATACAGGAATGTTGTTTGCAAATGTGTACGCATAAATATTTTTAAACTCGGTATCTTTTTGCTCCACATTGGTGAGGTTGCCATTGGCGTCATAAGTAAAAAATACATACTCTTTGTTGTCGGTACTCTTGTACGATGTAAGGCGTTTGGCTGCATCGTATGTAAGGTTATAAACCGTAACAGTACCTGCTTCTGTTTTAGTGATCTTTTTCAGTTGCTTTGTTACACCAGGATTGTTTTGAGCTGGGGTTCCTGGTTCGTCTTTTTTGCAGGAAGAAAATGCCAGCAGGGCGGCAACACCTGTTGCCAGTAGAAAATTGTGTTTCATGTTTTTTATGGTTTTACTTTAATGAATAGCTGCTGTCAGCAGCTGTTTTTTGTTTGCGGTGCAATAGTACAACGGGCACAGTTACTGAAATTATACAACGATAATGAACTGAAGGATTGAGTGTATGAATTGAGAAGTGGGTAGTACAGGAAAGTATTTTGTGTCTTATAAAGATGGATTGGTAAATGTGCTGTAAATAAAAATGCTTCCCTAAATAGCAGGGAAGCATTTTATAAAAAGCTTTATTCTTATTTTTTTCGGTTGGCTTTTTTAGCTGCTTTTACTACTTTTTTGGGCGCCGCTTTTTTCACCGCTTTCTTTTTCGGCTC
>JAZKGV010000335.1:0-19257 GCA_040385725.1 Bacteroidota bacterium
CAAAATCACCGGGATGTAGTTTTTTCTTTGAATGAATGATCACTTCATTATCCACTTCCACGCTGTCAAATTCTGTACGGCCAAGATAACGGCCTGCTTCTCTTTTATCAATAATTACTTTAAAGGTTTTGCCAACCTTTGCCTGGTTTTTTTCTAAACTTATTTCCTGCTGCACTGCCATTATCTCCTGCGCCCTCTCCTCTTTTTCTTCTTCAGATAATTCATCCTTCATATCATAAGCGCTGGTGCCTTCTTCGTGGCTGTAAGTAAATGTACCTACACGGTCAAAACGCATTTTTTGCAAAAAGGTTTTCAGTTCTTCCACATCATCCCTTGTCTCACCGGGAAAACCTGCTATTAAAGTTGTTCTTATACAAATATCCGGAATACGGTTTCTTATCTCTCCTATCAGGTCTTCCATCTCTTCCCTGGTAATTTGCCGCTTCATTAATTGCAACATGTTATTAGCAGCATGTTGCAAAGGCATATCGAGATAGTTACAAATATTTTCTCTCTCTTTTATCGTATCAATGATCTCAATCGGGAATTTTGACGGATAAGCATAATGCAAACGTATCCACTCCAATCCCTGTACATCTGCCAATGCATTCAATAATTTTGGCAACTCTCTTTTCTTATAAATATCAAGCCCGTAGTAAGTAAGTTCCTGTGCTATCAGCATCACTTCTTTTACACCTCTCTGCACCAAACGTTTTGCTTCATCCACCAATGATTCTATCGGGCGGCTCACATGTTGCCCCCTCATTAATGGAATAGCGCAAAAAGAACAGGTACGGTTGCAACCTTCGCTTATTTTCATGTAAGCATAATGCTGTGGGGTGCTTAATAACCTTTCGCCGATCAATTCAGCTTTATAATCTGCTTCAAACTGTTTTAATATCAATGGCAATTCCATTGTACCAAAAAAAGCATCCACTTCAGGTATCTCTTCTTCTAAATTATTTTTATAGCGTTCACTGAGGCAGCCCGTAACATATACTTTGTCAAGATTGCCACGGCGCTTTAATTCCACCTGTTGCAAAATGGTATTAATGCTTTCTTCTTTTGCTTTTTCAATAAAGCCACAGGTGTTTACAATTACAATATTGTGGTCTTTCTTCCTGTTCTCATGCACTACATCAATTTCATTGGCCAGCAATTGTCCGCTCAGTACTTCACTGTCCACCATATTCTTACTGCAGCCGAGTGTAATGATGTTTACTTTGTCTCTATGTAATTTTTTCGTCTTCATGATAAGTCGGCAAAGGTAATGAGTTTGCAGTGGATGGGGAAAGCATCATTAATGGCACGTCAGGCTTTAAAACACATACGCTGCCCTCGCCATAATAAAAGAGCCGATTACCCTTGCTTTAATGATGGATTGGTAACGAAGGGAGAAATCAACATGTGGAGATGTTTGCATACCAACACACATTGAGTAAGTAGATGCCACAACACTATTAACGAATACAAGTCCGGCTTGTGGGTGGCCGTACATTTTATCAGCAATATTAAACTTTAAACCCACTAACAATGGTACCCCGGTAAAAGAAGGTTGCGGCTTTGCAAAAATACCCGAGGGCAAAGTATCATATAGTGTTTTAGTGGCAAAGCTTAAAAATCCAACACTTGCTGTAACCGATGCCGCTTCAGAAAAAGAGTATTCGCCTTGTACCGATACAGCAAAGCCCAATTTGTGATTGGCGTTAAAGTCGCCGGTAGCATACCCTATTTCTGCACCGGCATTAAATGTATATTCTTTATCTGGCTGTGCTGCACAGCAGGTAACAATACATACAATAAAAAGGGAAAGAAAAGTCTTTTTCATTACCTGCATCAATTTATCAGATCATTTCACTCTGCAATAAAGGGTTTACCGCCATATTTTTTTTCTCAGAAAAATCTTTAGCAGCTTTTACAAATGCTGTGAAAATTGGTTGTGGGCTTTCCACTGTGCTCTTTAATTCCGGGTGGTATTGCACACCTATAAAAAAAGGATGATCATTTATTTCAACAATTTCCACCAAACCGGTATCAGGGTTTTTACCACTGGCTGTCATGCCTGCATCTTCAAAACGCTTGAAGTAGGCATTGTTAAACTCCCAGCGGTGGCGGTGACGTTCTGTTATTGTGGTAGCGCCATAAATAGCATGAGCCAGTGAGTTTTCTTTTATATCACAAGGATAACTTCCCAAACGCATGGTACCACCTTTGGCAGTTATCTTTTTTTGTCCCTCCATCAGATCGATCACCGGGTTGGTTGTGTTCACATCCATTTCAGTAGAGTGTGCATCTTTTAATCCCAATACATTTCTTGCAAACTCGATCACCGCCATTTGCATACCAAGACAAATACCAAAGAATGGCAGTTTGTTTTCCCTTGCATATTTCACTGCAATAATTTTTCCTTCCACTCCACGGATACCAAAGCCAGGGGCCACCAGCAAACCATCGAGGCTCCCTAATTTTTCATGCACATTTGCTTCCGTAATAAATTCACTATGGATGTTTACGATATTTACTTTGCAGGCATTTAAAGCCCCGGCATGTACAAATGCTTCCAGGATTGATTTGTAAGCATCCTGCAATTCAATATATTTTCCGATAAGGCCAATATTAACTTTTGAAGTTGGGTTTTTTACTTTATCCAAAAACTCCTTCCACCTGCCCAATTGTGGCGCTGAATAACCGTTGATATGCAGTTTTTTCAAAACAATGGTATCCAAACCTTCCTGGAGCATTTTTAAAGGCACTTCATAAATACTGCTGGCATCTATCGCTTCAATTACAGCTTCTGTTTTTACATTACAGAATAAAGCGATCTTCTTACGCAACTCTGCCGTTAATGATCTTTCTGTACGGCATACAATAATATCAGGGTGCACACCATTTTCACTCATCAGCTTTACACTGTGCTGTGTAGGTTTTGTTTTTAATTCTTTGGCTGCTTTTAAATAAGGTATCAATGTTAAATGCACCACCAAAAAATCCTCATCTTCCATTTCCCACTGCATCTGTCTTATCGCTTCTATAAAAGGAAGGCTTTCAATATCACCCACTGTGCCGCCAATTTCTGTGATCACAATATCATACTCACCAGTTTGGCCAAGCAGCATCATTCTTCTTTTTATTTCGTCTGTTATATGTGGCACCACCTGTACTGTTTTACCCAGGTAATTACCTTCTCTTTCTTTATTAATTACGGTTTGATAAATGCGGCCTGTGGTAACATTGTTGGCCTGTGATGTAAATATGTTAAGGAACCTTTCGTAATGCCCAAGATCAAGATCTGTTTCAGCACCATCTTCTGTTACATAGCATTCACCATGTTCGTAAGGATTTAAAGTGCCGGGGTCAACATTAATGTACGGATCAAATTTCTGGATGGTAACCTTCAGCCCTCTTGACTGAAGTAGTTTTGCAAGAGATGCGGCTATGATCCCTTTTCCAAGAGAAGATGTAACGCCGCCGGTAACGAATATATATTTTGCCATAATCAAATTTTCAAACTAATGGATCTATGCCTTTCCAAAAAAATAATTTACCACCGCATGAACTGTTTTACTTGCAATTCATGCAATAATAAAATACACTAAAAACGAGCGATTATTTAAGGAACAAATATGTGACCAGTGGGAAATAATATCCGGGAGGTCATGCAAACATACAGGGATTTTTTGTGCCGGTAAAATTTGATTTTAAAAATTGTGAAAAAAGCTGGTTTTTAAGAGACGAACAAGCCTTGATAAAATGGTGATAATTCAACAGTACGATTGGCGTAATCGTTGCCGGAGATTTCATGATAAAAAACAAACTGCCAATTCAAAAATGAATGTCTTATAAAACCTTTTGCCACACTGCATTTCAACAGCATACAAACATTTTTTGCCGGTTAAGCCAAACTTTGCCCTTTTTGTTTTGTTTCACAAACACTTACAGCGTAATTTCACGGACTTTTTTAACATCGATCAAGCCAGTAAATCAAATCTAAAATGGGTGTAATAAAACAAGCTTTCAGGGCAAAGGCCGACAAAACAGGTGCAGAAATTAAAGACCTGCTGAAAGAACACGGCAATAAAAAAATTGGAGAAGTAACCTTATCCCAAATATACCAGGGCATGAGGGGTATGACCGGGCTTGTGTCAGAAACATCTTTACTTGATGCTCAGGAAGGCATACGTTTCAGGGGTTACACCATTCCTGAATTGCAGGTAAAATTACCAAAAGCACCAAAAGGTTCTGAACCATTACCCGAAGGTTTATTTCACCTGATGCTGTTAGGCGAACTGCCAAGCGAAGAAGATGTAACACACATGACATCTGTATGGCAACGCCGCAGCCATGTGCCTACGCATGTTTTTAATACTATTGAAGCATTACCACTGAATACACACCCCATGACGCAGTTTGTGGTGGCGATTATGGCATTGCAAACAGAAAGTAGTTTTGCCAAGCGCTATGCTGCCGGCATGAGTAAAAAAGACTACTGGGAAGCTACTTTTGATGACTCAATGGACCTCATTGCACGCCTTCCACGTGTGGCGGCTTATATATACAGGCGCAAATATAAATTTGGAGAACATATTCAGCCGAACGGCTTATTAGACTGGGCTGGCAATTTTGCACACATGCTTGGATACGAAGATGAAGGTTTTAAAGAACTGATGCGTTTGTATATGACCATTCATGCCGATCATGAAGGTGGTAACGTATCTGCACACACTACTCATTTGGTTGGCTCTGCATTAAGCGATCCATACCTTTCTTTTGCTGCAGGCATGAACGGCCTTGCAGGCCCACTGCATGGCCTGGCTAACCAGGAAGTGATAAAATGGATATTTGATATGAGGGAAGAACTGGGTGTGGAAGAACCATCAAAAACACAAATAGAAGAATACGTAAAGAAAACATTAAGCGAAGGAAAAGTGGTGCCGGGCTATGGTCATGCGGTATTACGTAAAACTGATCCACGCTTTACTGCACAAATGGAATTTGGTAAAAAACATTTACCTGATGATCCATTGGTAAAAACTGTATGGAATATTTATGAATCTGTACCGCCTATTTTACAATCGATGGGTAAAATAAAAAATCCATGGCCTAACGTGGATGCACATAGTGGTGCATTGCTTGTTCACTACGGTATGGTGGAATATGAATTTTATACTGTATTGTTTGGCGTATCAAGGGCGTTGGGTGTGTTGGCAAGCCTTTGCTGGGACAGGGCACTCGGCTTCCCGTTAGAAAGGCCAAAATCAGTAACAACAGAACTGGTGAAACTGTGGCTGGATGGTAAGGATGAAATTTGGGGAGACTAGTTTTTTCAGTGATTGGTTACAAGTGATCAGTTATCAGTTTGTGACGATTACTAGCTGCCGTAAATAACCTATCACTGATCACCGATAACTTATACATACCAAAACTATTAACTGTGATAAAGAATAACATCTTACTGTTTGCTGCTACATTTATTTCATTTGCTGCCATTGCACAACCCAAAAAGCAAACAACAACTGCAAAATCAAATGCTCACTTAAAGGTTTTCAATATAGCAATTGCCAGCGGCGATGGCAACACTGCAACCACTGCATTGAATTACTATTTGAGTGAACAGGGAGAAAACAATGTGTATGCTGATACACTTGCGATGCTGTATATGCAGCAGGGCAATTTTGTACAATGTTATTATTGGGCTGATAAAAGACTGTTGGTAAAAAAAGATGATAACGCTTTGCTTGAATTGAAAGGCATTTGCCTTGATAAGATGAACCAGCCAAAAGAAGCGATAGAAATTTTTGAGAAGTTGTTTGGCAAAACACAAAGCCCCTATCATGCATATAAGTTAATGGAGTTGCAGTATAGTATCAAACGACTGGCTGAATGCCTGGCTACTGCACAGGCTGCAGAAAAATTGACGTACAAACCCGATTATTTAATGACCTACAATGTAGGCCAGCAAACAGGCCGTACTTATTTGCAGGCTGGTGTTTATAATATACATGCACTTGCTTTGTACGATCTTGATAAAAAAGCAGAGGCAAAAACATATTTTGAAAAAGCGCTGGCATTAGATACTTCTTTTGCATTGGCAAAACAAAACTTAGATGCAATGGTTTCATTAGAAACAGGCGCTGGCAAACCTGCACAACCCATGATGAATAATGCAGCGCAACCAGCTGCTTCGCCTGCTAATAAGCAAAATTAGTTTCAATTTTTATCACAAAAAACGTAAAGAATCTTGCTCATATCCTTGGGTTCCTTGTGCTGTATTTGTTTGTGAACCTTGTGGGTAATTAAAAATGATTTTGTATGGATTGCCGATGCTTATATATTTGCAATCCTTTCGGGGAATTAGCTCAGTTGGTAGAGCGCTTGCATGGCATGCAAGAGGTCAGCGGTTCGAACCCGCTATTCTCCACAATTTTGATCCCACTATAAGTGGGATTTTTTGTTTACATCATACTCTCTCATAAATTAAACCGCTATTATGTTGGTTACACAAGCGATTTAGAAAAAAGATTGACTCAACACAATGCGACAGCAATGCTACAAAACACTTGCAGTTAACATAGGAAGGACTTTCTAAAAAAAGCAAAAGCCCCACCATGTGGAGCTTTTACTTTTACAACCCATAATAATCAACAATTATTGCAAAACAACTCTTTCGGTAAAAGCAAGCTGTTTGTTTTCATCAACTACTTTTATCAAATAAGTTCCTCTTGCTGTTTTGCTCGTTAAACGTACATTCTGAATCTGATCTTTACCAGTTATTGTAACCACTTTAGAATACAATGGCTTTCCTGCAAGATCACTAAAGATGATGGTATACCTGCCTGCTTTTTGTCCATTGAACCTTACATTGAATTGTTCGCCGGTAGCAGGGTTAGGAAATACCTGTGCATCAGAAGCAGCAGCAAAATCAGGTAATACAGATTTGGTTACATCAAACTTAACAGAAGCATCTTTTTCATTTTGCAACAGCATGTTGCTGTTGGCAAGGTCAGATGCATTGAATGCTTTTTCAGTGCTTTCAACTTTTACCGCTTTCAAATCCTTAAAATTCACACGGTATAACCCTTCAAACACATTAGCGCTGATCACGATCATGTTGCCATCATTGTCAACCACTGCACCATTAGTAGTGTAGTTAGCAGGCAAACCAGTGATGGTGCCGGTAAAAGTTGCTGTTTTTGTTTTTACATCCACTGTATAAACGTTATGGTTAGCCGAAATAACAACTAACCTTCCAAAAGCATCGGCCAGCATATCGCCACCCCAGCTTGTACATTTGTTATGGATAGAAAACCCTTTGTTTTCCTCTGCATCCACTAACGCACCCAAATCTTCCACCACCGGTTTTTTACCAGTGGTAAAGCGGATAAGGTGATTAGCATCATTGGTAAGTGCATAACCGTAACCGTCAGCCGCAATCACCATTCTTGTTATCTGGTTTTCTTCTGGCTGGTAAACACTGCCTGCATTTACAGGAATAATGTTCTTTTTTACAACCGTAAAATTTACATCAGTTTTATTGAGGTCGAGATAACGGATGTCTGAAAAATGCATCGGCGCAAAATATAACCTGCCATGCCTTTCATCAAGGGCACAGGCAGCCACACCAAAAGATGTAGGGTTTGGCACCTGCACTTTATCAGCACTGTTATCTAATGATTTTACCGTAAAAGGTGTTTTGTCTGATTCAAACAAAGTTTTAACCACTTTACCGGTGGCAATGTCAATTTGTTTTATATCAGCCCATAAAAAATTGTTGTTACTCTTACCCGTAATGGCATACGTTCTGGCAGTTTGGGCGGCGGAACAAAGGGAAAGAGAAACGAGAGTAGCGGTGAGTAGAAATTTGCCTTTCATATAAGTAGAGTTTTGTTTTATGTTGTAAATTAATAAAGTTGGTTATCAAAACCAAGATTTTTTTACCAACGGAATTAACGAAAATGCCTTCCGGGTTATTATTTAACAATTTATTTTCAGGAGTGAAATTTAATAAGGCCATCCATTGGCTGTTTTAAAACCCTGCCTAATTGCAACTCATAATTATTACACATCTGCTTTAGCACATCTTTAAAACCGAATGCCACACTACCGATAAAATGTATCGGGTGCGTCCAGCTTTCTTTATATTTATAGAGGTGGTTGAAGAAAAACTCATTAAAGCTGTCCTCAATAATATTTTCAATCATATAATGCCCCCGGTTTTCTACCAAAAAGCCTGTAAAGCCTGCCAGGTAACGATTGGGAAGAGGGCCTTTATACACAGCTTCCAGTATCTCTACTGCATTGGTATTGTATTTTGCGTTGAACCTGTCCATTAAATCGGGGTCGAAAGTATTATATAAAAAATGCTGCACCACTTTTCTGCCCAGGTAAGCACCGCTGCCTTCATCACCCAAAATAAAACCCAGCCCGGGGCTGTTTTTCACAATGCGCCTGCCATTAAAATAGCAGGAATTGGAGCCGGTACCTAAAATGCAGGCCACACCCTTCCCATTTCCACAAAGTGCCCTGGCAGCACCCATCAGGTCGTGATCAACAGTTATTTTTATTTTGCCGAAAACATTTTGCAAAGCTGCTTTTATCGATTTTACATTGGCAGGATTGGAGCAACCGGTACCATAATAATATATTTCGGAGGGCAGGCTGTTTTTTACTTTTGGTTTCAATTCTTTTTCCAGTAATGCAGTTATTTGTGCCGTTGTTAAAAAGTAAGGGCTTATCCCCTGCGTAATGATCGTTTTTTTCTTTTTCCCCTCCAGCAGGCACCATTCTGCCTTTGTGGAACCGCTGTCTGCAATCAGTTTGATAGCCATCTTTTGTTGTTTGTAATTTCATTTCAAATTAAAGTATTTTATTCATTCGTTACCAAATATCTTCCTCAAATAACCATTCATTAAACATTGCTAAAAGGGTTCGGTGTAATTCATTTATTTTCGTGCCCACAAGAAAAATATGAACAGTACTAAGAAACCGCAGGTATGGCTGCCACTGTTGTTCAGCATAACCCTTATCATTGGTATGATGCTTGGCTACAAAATGAGGGATGGTATGCCGGGCAAGCCTTATTTCTCCGTTGATAAAACAAAGCCGCTGCAGGAATTGATGGAGCTTATAAAAGCGAAGTATGTGGATGAGGTAAAAATGAATGAACTGGCTGATACCGCTATTGCTGCCATCCTTGGCAAGCTTGACCCCCACTCTGTTTACATTCCTGCAGGCGATGTGCAGGAATTGAATGAAGACATTGCCGGAAACTTTTTTGGTATCGGCGTGGAGTTTGATGTAATAAACGATACCATTAATATTATGCATGTGGTACCTGATGGCCCCAGCGCTAAAGCAGGCGTGCAAGCCGGCGACAAGTTTATTAAAGTAAATGATACGGCTGTAGCCGGTGTAAAAATTAAAGAGGATAAAATAAAGAAATTGCTCCGTGGCCCCAATGCCACACAGGTAGCTATTGATATTTTAAGGGGCAATAAAAAAAAGAAGATCACCATACAAAGGGGTATCATCCCTGTAAGCAGTGTGGATGCAGCCTACATGATGGAGCCGGGCACCGGCTATATCAGGCTTAATAAATTTAGCCAGGTTAGTTACAGAGAATTTATGCAAAAGCTTGAAAAGCTGAAAGGACAGGGTTTGCAAAAACTGATTCTTGATCTAAGAAATAATAGCGGTGGCGTACTTGACCAGGCTACAGAAATTGCAGATGAATTTTTAGATGGTGACAAGCTAATTACTTATACGGCCGGTGCTAAGTTTCCTAAAAAGGAATACCGCTGCAAAAGACCGGGCTTATTTGAACAGGGCAAATTAGTATTGCTCTGCGATGAGGGTACGGCCAGTGCCAGCGAAATTTTATTAGGCGCCCTGCAGGATTGGGACAGGGCAACCATTATTGGCCGCAGGAGTTTTGGTAAAGGCCTGGTGCAGGAACAATATGATCTGGGTGACGGCAGCGCATTGCGTCTTACCATTGCCAGGTATTACACGCCTTTGGAAAGAAGTATCCAGCGGCCTTACATTAAGGGAGAAAAAGCATATTACGATGAAATATTGAACCGTTTTCATGATGGTGAAATGGTAACAATGGATTCCATTAAAAACGATACCATTAAAAAATACCAAACACCCTCTGGTAAAATAGTATATGGCGGCGGTGGTATAAGCCCGGATGTATTTGTGCCAATTGATACTACAAAAACCGGTAGTGCTATAACTAAATTATATTACAAAGGCACTCTTTATAACTTTGCTTATACCTATTTTCTTGGGAACAAATCAGAGCTACATTCATTTAAAACGATACAGGAATTTTCAGATAAGTTTTCCATTACGCAGGATACCTGGCAGCAGTTTGAAGCGCTTTCGCTTAAAGATTCTGTTATGGTATCGGAGCTTTCAACAAAAGAAAAAGATGAACTCAGCTTCAGGCTAAAGGCAGCCATTGCAAGGCAGGTATGGAGAAATGAAGGCCTGTATGAAGTGCTGAATACAAAAGACGATGCGATTAAAAAAGCGCTGGAAGTATTGAGAAAATAAATTTGACCAGCCCTGTGTTTTTAGACACATAATTTACAAATCACATGCTATTCGTTCCTAAAATTGGATATTTTTAATTATTCAAGTACTTTTACCAACAATCGGGTAACATTACCGACAAACTACCGGAACCTAAACCTTTTGAAAATAAAAAAATATTTGCTGCAGATATTTAGCCATATAGTATTTACCACCGCCCCGCCATTGCCAATGGCGCCACAACTGGCACAGTACCATTTGCTTTCGAAGTACAAGATTTCCTTATTTTTTTCGTTAATGCTTAATACTAACCTATTCAATCCATATATATGATTAAGAAAACACATGGTTTTTTACTGTTTGCCATAGTAATATTACTGGGTTCGTCATGCACCCCGGTTAAGAGAATGATATACTTCAATGACCTTGAAAATGTAAAACAGGCAAACCTTATATCGAGCCTGCAAGACAATGCGGAACATAAAATTGAAAATAATGAAGTGTTGAGTATCCGTATTACCAGCCCTACATTAGATGAAAATGCTTATAAGCTGTTTAACACAACCAACGACTACAAATCTGGCACTGCCATTGCAAGTACAGGCTACCTGGTAGGTAACGACGGGAATATTGAAATACCTTTACTTGGACCAATAAAAGCCGCTGGCTTAACTAAATCGCAGTTGAAGCAAACAGTATTAAAACAATTAGAGGAAAAAAGATTGTTGCTTGATCCTATTGTGGAAATAAGGTTTTTAAATTACGAAGTAACAATACTGGGAGAAGTGGTAAAGCCAATGGTTATTAATGTACCTACAGAAAAAATTTCGTTGATAAAAGCGTTAGGTACTGCAGGTGATATTACACCTTTTGGACGCAAGGATAATGTGATGATATTAAGGGAGAGCGAAGGCAAAAAAATTGTTACCAGGGTTAATTTAAATTCGAGTACTTTTCTTCAATCACCTTTTTACTATCTGCAGCCAAATGATGTTGTATATGTGGAAACCACCAGCAACAGGGCTTCAAGCGTAGATAAAACAAGGGTGATACTTCCGGTAATATTAAGCAGTATTACGCTGGCGATGTATATAGTTGACAGGGTAACAAGATAATTGACAACAGTAAAAGAAAATAATTTTAAAATAAAAGTATGCAACAATTGAGAGCAAATAAAAATACACCTCAAAAGGAAGAAACGCAGATAAGCCAGGTATTAGCCGGCTATATCAGCTACTGGCCTTTGTTTTTAATATGCCTTGCGCTCGCCATTGGTGGCGCATACTTTTATATCCGCTATGCTATACCTAAATATGAGGCCACTGCAAAAATTATGTTGAATGATGATAAAAGAGGTGTAGATAAATCTAAAACCCTTGAATCAATAGATGCTATCAGTACTTCCAAAATTATTGAAAATGAAACGGAAGTCTTGAAATCGCAAAGCCTTGCCGACAGCGTTGTAAATAAGTTATGCCTGTACGCACCTATTACCCAGGAAGGAAAACTGAGGATACAGTCTGCTTATGCCAATTCGCCTATATATGTACGTGCTAAGTATCCTGACAAGCTGAAAAAGAAATTAAAAATACCCATCCGGTTTGACAGTTCAATAAACAAGGTTATTTTAAACAATAGTTTTACAGCCCCATTAAATGAATGGTCAAAAACCCCGTATGGTGAATTAATGTTTCTTCCCAATCCACGCTTTGACGGTTACACAGGTTCCAAGCCTTTTTTTCTTGATATTTTAAGGCCGTCAACAGTAAGTGGGTTTCTTTTAGGTGCTTTAAAGGTGGATGCTTCCAGCAAAACTGCCAGTATTGTTAACCTCCTTTATAGGGACGAAGTGCCGGAAAGAGCCGAAGACATTCTGAATACACTGATAGATTATTATAACCAGGCGGCTATTGCAGAAAAAAATAACCTTGTAAAAAACACCATCGCATTGGTTGAATCCAGGCTTCAGTCAATAAAAGGCAACCTTGATTCTATTGAGAAAAAAGTAAAAGACTTCAGGTCAAGTAACAGGGCTATTGCTTTAGGTGAACAAAGCCAGCAGGCGCTTAATTATATTGGCAGCAGCGATATAAAAGCACAGGAAGCATCAATACAATTACAATCGCTTAATGATTTAAAAAGCTTTGTGGCTGCTAATGATAAAGTAGGTGTATTACCATCTGCAAGCAATATCAGCGACCCTACGCTCACCAATCAAATGACGGCATATACCAATATGCAGATAGAACTGGAAAAAATGAGAAAGACAGTTGGCGAGGGGCACCCTATTATTACCCAGCTAAAAGAGCAAATTTCGCAGATAAAGCCGAACATAGTAAACAACATTAACACCCAGATAAGAAACCTTGAAATGACACGGGGCAATTATAATGCTACCAGTGGCCGTTTCAATAGCATGCTGGGTGGCATACCCGAAAAAGAAAGGGAACTGCTTGAAATAAGCAGGGATCAGAATATACAACAAGGCATTTATTCTTTCCTACTGCAGAAAAAAGAAGAGAGCGTGCTTTCATACACCACCACTAACCCGGACGCTAAAGTGGTGAACGCTGCAAAAGCCGGTGGAGGCCCTGTAAGCCCTAAGACCAGCATGATATATTTTGCTGCGTTGATCTTTGGGCTTATTCTGCCAATAGCATTTGTAAATGGCAGGGAAATGCTCAATAATAAAATCCTGTACCGTAAAGAAATTGAATCATTAACTTCTATTCCTGTTATTGGGGAAATTGTTTACAATAAATCAAAATCTTCATTGGTACTTGAGCCTGGCAAACGAAGCTTTATAGCCGAAGAATTCAGGAAGGTAAGGGTATCTCTTTTATTCCTTGGTATTGACTCTTACCACAAAAAGATCCTGGTTACATCAAGCCTCCCCGGCGAAGGAAAAAGCTTTGTGGCAGCTAACCTTGCTGTAAGCCTGGCTATGACGGGCAAAAAAGTGGCCCTCGTTGATATTGACCTGCACAATCCATCGTTAGGTAAATTATTTGATATAACCACAGAAGAAATAGGCGTAAGCGATTACCTGCTTGGCGAAAGAAAGCTTGAAGAAATAATAAGAAAAGTGCCAAACCACGAAAACCTTAGTTTCATTTCGTCAGGAGGCTTGCACCCCACCCCTTCCGAACTTTTGGAGAATGGAAAGATCCAGGAGTTAATTTCAAGCCTTGAAGAGAAGTTTGATCTAGTGGTGATTGATACTGCACCCGTGGTAATGGTTACAGATGCTTATCACCTGTCTTCGCTGGCCGATGCTACCTTGTACGTTATCCGTCACAAATACACTCCTAAAATGGTAGTAAAAAGGATTGATGAAAATAATAAGATCAATTCATTAAAAAACCCTGCTATCATTTTTAATGGCGTAAAAATGAGAGGCTTTATGAAAAATAATTACGGGTACGGGTATGACTATGTGTACGGCAAAAATGCAAAAAAAAATAAAGGATATAAATTAAAAGCTTAACTTAGCCTTCCTGATAAACATTATACCTCTGTAATCCATTCCCGTAAACTGTAAGCCGGTACCCCTTGTATTAGCACCAATAACCATTTTTTGAAAAACTTTACAGTTTTTAATCATTTAAAGATTTTAAAATGAACAGGAATTGGTATGCGGTTTACACAAAGCCACAAACAGAAAGAAAGGTAGCTGCCCTTTTATTAAAAAAGAAAATTGAAAGTTTTTGCCCACACAACAGGGTCATTGCCGGCTATGGCAATAAACGGAAAATGGTATATGAACCACTTTTTCCAACTTTTGTTTTTGTACTAACTACAGAATTTGAAATGTACGAAGTAAGAAGAACAGCCGATGTGATCAACTTTGTGTACTGGCTTGGTAAGCCTGCCATAATAAAGACGGCTGAAATTGAAAAAATTGCGCAGTTTAATGGCGCCCACTACAATATTAAAGTAGAAAGAAGTCCCGTGAATGCTGCGGCAGTAGCACGTATTGTGAATGAAGCTGCCTTAACTGGTGTTTCTTCAACTAAAGTTAAACTCAACCTTCCATCGCTTGGCTTTACTATGTATGCAGAAACAACCAAGGAATTAGCTGCATTTGCATACCAGGCCCAGGATTCGGAAGCCATGGCATAGCACTTAAGTCCACCAAAGGGTTATTATATAAACTTATAAACCGCTGTTAGTAACTTTTACTACAGCGGTTTTTTATTTATAGCTTTAGCAAAACAATATTATTATTTTTGGAAAAAGTCTAAATACGGGAAATATTTCCTTAGTTCCAGCGTTATAATGCCTACGGAAACAGTGAAAAGCAATTAGTTAAAAGGCATTAAGCATTACTACAAACGATGATACGGTACTATAAAAAGTTTTATTTTCTAAAGGTGTACGAAAACTGGTTCCAGTATAAATACAGGCTAAAAGATGCGATAGGATTGAATGTTTACTGGCATATAAAAAAACAGGATACCAAAAAAATCCCCGCTATCAAATTTATTTCCCACACCATTGAGCTTGACCTTTTGCAGGATGCAGATACCATTAACGGTAATTTTTCAAAACAAATAAGACAGCAGGCAAGGATAGCAGAAACAGATGGCATCAACTGCACTTTTCAAAATGATATAGACGTCTTTGTTGAGTTCTTTAATGAGTTTGCAAAGAAAAAAAATACTGACCTGGTGAGTAAGAGAAGGATGGAAGAACTTGGTGATGGGATAAAACTAAGCTTTGCAAGCCACAATGGCGAAATACTGGCAGTTCATAGTTACTTAACTGATAACGAAGCTGGTATTGTACGCCATCATCATGCAGCTACCAGGCGACTTGATGACCAGGTGGATAAAAACCTGATAGGAAGGGCTAATAAATATCTAACGGTTAAAAACATACTTTACTTTAAAGAGCAAGGCTACAAAACTTTTGACTTTGGTGGTTATGCAAAAGACACCCTCAATGAGAGTTTAAAAGGCATTAATAACTATAAGCTTCTTTTCGGGGGCACAGTTGTTGAATCTGTAAATTATTATTCTTACGGTTACTGGCTTTTTAAAAAACTGTCAAAGCTTCTTGGCTTGCAGGGTAAGGTTTAAAAAATAATTGGTTTTATAAATTGAAATACCAGGCATAGTTAAAATCGACTGTGAGCCAGGGAGGCGAAGCCATGCAACGGTACACAACCACCTCCTTTATTTTCACCTGGCATTTACTCATAAAAAATTGCTGCTGCAATAATGAACAGGACAATAGCAAGAATTATTTACTACTGCATTCTGGTTGGGCTTACCTGCAACTTTGTGAGGCTTTATCTCCAGCAAAGGGATGTGCAGTTGATAATGGACGAAGCTGTATATCCATGGTACTTCCAGTTGTCCTTTTTGGGGAATGTATTGATTTGTGCGGCTTCTGTAATGTCCTTTTTCCTATACAGGAAATATTTCCCTTCTTTCATTACTACCTGTTACCTGTTGCTCATACTGTGGGTAACCATTGCCTCTTTTAGTGACTTTAGTGCCATTTTTAAACGGACCACTTTCTTCTTTTCAATAAAAGGCATCGGCACGTATATAAACTTTGGCTTGTTATTTTTTGCAGCCGATACAGAAAGGTTTCCTAAGGTTTTAAAATTCTTTTATTACGCATGCTTTTTCTTCATTATAGCTGGTTACATAAATCTTGGAACAGTAGGGCTTGGTGCCAGCAGAAAAGACTTCCTGTATGTAATAAAAGATTCTGCCTTTTTTTGTGTATGGGTTTTTCCTTATTTCTTTCTTCAGCCTGATGAAGACAAAAGAAAAAACCTGTTTCACCTTGGCACTTTCCTGCTGATAGTATTATTGGTCTTTTTTACAGGCGCAAGGTCCTATCTCATCATTAGCATGGTAATACTGATGGTGAAGTTTTCAAAAAGCTTCAAGTCGCAAAACGGGATATTTGCGATAGTTGGATTAATAGTATTGGTTATTGGTGGATACCTGATCATCAGCAACAGCCAATTCAGCGGTTCACTCGATAATGCACTGGATAACTTTTCTGAAAGGTCTGTTGAAGATACCAGGAGCGACCAGATATTCGATTTTCTTTCTCAATACGATTTAGAATATTTGTGGCAGGGTGTGGGGCCGCTGGGGCTTTGGTACTGGAATTCCATTGGTGACTATTATGGTTTTCTTGATAACCAGTTCTTATTATTATCATGGTGGGCAGGCCTTCCTGCAATAATCACCTATATGTATTTCCTGATAAAATCACTTTTCATAGAAAGCGAAATACGGCTTTTCCAGGATGTAAGAGCAACAAAACTGATGATAGGGTTTTGGATATGCGCCTGTCTTGGGCTTGCTATTTATGTTACCATTTGCTCCGATCCGTATTACTATTTTATTTCTTTTATGATTGGCCTTAATGCCTGCCAATACACTAAAATTATAGAGCCGGAAATTGATTGATCTTAAAAAACACACTGTACCCTGCTCATAAGATGAATGTAAAATTTTTAGAAAAACATAGTTCCAAAATTTTATTTGCTGCCACCCTTGGAGCCACTGGCTTAAGCTTTGCAGGCACTGTACTTAACTCAAGCCTGCTTGGTGATACAAAATTCGGCGACTGGAAATACCTGCAGAGCTTTGTTGTGCTGATAAGTTATCTTACCAATTTTGGTTTGTATTTCTCTGGTGGCAGGTTGATAGCTGCTACAAACAACCCACTTAAAATACGAACATACAAAGGGTACCTCGTTTATTTTGCATTGGGTGGGCTTGGGGTAATTATATTAACACTCCTTGTTTGCGGCTTGTTTTTTCCTAAGTTATTAAGTGACTCACTGTTTCATGTTGCGCTGGTAATGATGCCGCTTTTTTTTATACATCCGCTTGGCTTTTATTTTGAAGCAGTATACCAGGGGCAAAAAAAATTATTAGGGCTTGCTGCATACAGGTTCCTGCCATCATTTTTTTATGTGTTATTGCTGTATAGTTTAAAATCACTTTCAGAAGGAAGCATTTATTACAATGCGCTCTTAATGTATGGATCTTCCTTTATTGTGTGCATGGTGTTGCTAAAAACAGACAGCCCTGTTTTTAAATGGGGCACCAGCGAATGGAAAGATCTGAAAATGCAGCATAAATCCTTTGGGGTGCAGTTGTATTGGGGTGGTCTCTGGAGTGTAGGTGTAATTTACCTGCTGCCAATTTTGGTTGGCTTTTTTAATATTGATAACAAAGAAGTGGGGCATTACAGCCTTGCATTAAGTTTTATAATGCCACTTGCAATTTTACCAAGTATAGTGGGAACTTCCAATTACAAAAGGTACATAACAGCCAGGGTGATCCCAAAAGAAAACTTCAGGAAAGTGGTTATCTCCTGCCTTGTAATGCAGGTGTTGTTGTTTTTATGTGTTGATTATATGATCGGGCTTTTTCTTGCGCCTGAATATAAAGATGTGGCAATGCTCATAAAAATCGGGTCAACCGGCGCTATCCTTCATGGCTTTGCCGACTTTGTAAATAAGTTTTTACTTGCCAAAGGCGAATCAAAGTACATGAAAAAAACGTCCATCATTGTTGGCATTGTGCAATTGGTATCCTCATTAGTATTGATAAAATATTTTTCTTCCACAGGCGGTATTATTGCTAAATCACTTGGTTCATTAACACTCTTCCTCATGCTCTATATTTTTTATTATAAGAAATATGTGATCGGAAGATCAGAAGGCCAAAAAATTGTGATACATGAAGAAGATGAACCCATTGCACCGGAAATGCCGGTTGAATAACCTAATTATTATCACTTACCCAATACAAAATCATGGTAACTACTAAAAGCGCTTTGGCCATCAACAGGCACTCATGCCCGGTATGCCAGTCGCAAAAAAGAGAAATACTTTTTAGTGCAACACACGACAGCCCCGGCTTTATTGACTTTATAAAATATGAAGCCTATTTTGGAAAAGCATTTTATGATGCATATAATAACGGCCCTGCAAAAGAATTGCTGTTTGAAATTGCAGAATGCAGCGACTGCCATTTTTATTACCTAACAGAAGTATTAAGCGATATGGGCATGGGTCTGCTCTATAATGAGTGGCTGGATAAAGAAATGCTGAAAGAGCATTACAAAAAACTTCCGTACAGCCCTTACCAGGAATATATGCTGGGTTTGTTGAAAAAACATTTCAGCAAAATCAAAGAACCTAAGTTAATGGACTTTGGTGCTGGCTATGGTGTATTTACTGGCATGGCCGTAAAAAAAGGTTTTAAAACGTATGCCTTCGATCTGTCAAATGATAAAAACGATTTTATGGACAGTATGGGGGTCACTATTATAAATGACCTGAAAAACTACAAAAATTATTTCAATGTCATTTGGGTGAACCAGGTATTTGAGCATGTATCAGACCCATTGGCTATTGTAAAAGAATTAAAAGAAAGCCTTACAGATGATGGGCTTATTTATATTGCGGTGCCGGACTGTACCAACTTAAAACCAGTATTAAAGGAAAAAGGTTTGTCGCCGGAATTGTTCCGACTCCTTTGCCCCCATCAGCATATTAATGCATTTAGCAACAGCACATTGAAACTGCTTGGTACTAACGCCGGCCTGCAGCCGCTTGGCATGTTTGATTATTTAAAGATGTACAATACAAGTCTTAACATGCCGGAATTAAAATTGCTTGCAAAGAAAACGATCAAAAACTCTTCCGCAAGCACTGGTTTATTTTTTAAAAAGAAA
>JAZKGV010000336.1:0-3616 GCA_040385725.1 Bacteroidota bacterium
CATACATGTCTGTTGGTGGCGATACGTTTATAAATGATATGCTTGCGCATGCCGGGTTTGAAAAAATTTTTAGCAATCACAATCGTTACCCCGAAGTAACAATAGAAGATTTAATAGCTGAAGATTGCCAGGTAGTTTTGCTTTCATCAAATCACCTGATAACCTGAATGGTAATTATTAAGATGGAAATGGCAATACATCAGTAATAAACCTGCGGCAACAGTCTGCAGTTGGTGGTACTGTCACACAGCGCTATTTAGAATTATTCGGCACCACACCCGAAGTAGATTCATTTGCAACAAAAATAAAAACAGCATTTATTAACAATGACAAACAATGGCTGGCGGCACATTGCAGGTATCCTTTGGATATTTTTATGGTGAACCATAAAACAATAATTGTAAAAAATGAAAAGGCATTTATTGCCAACTACAAAAAGTATTTCAGCCGGGTTTATAGGGACAAGTTTGAAAAAATGGCATGCTACAATATGTTCAGCAACCATGCTGGTGCCATGATGGGAAGGGGTGAGGTGTGGATGAGCCACACACTTATATCTACTGCTGATAACTATGAATACTGCATTACTGCTTTTAATGTATTTTAACTGAACGGTTTTTTTTACCTAGCAGGGTCCTCCACAGACCTATAAGGTTTTCAAAAACTTATAGGTCTTTTGCAAGGGCTTTTATATATCGCAAAAAGCAGTTTCTTTTGTTTCTACAGACCGAGTATGAAAGTCCATAAACCTTTCTTTTCCACCAAACCATTGCAACACTTCATTTCTTAAAAGTTTTGTCGGTTTATCGCTAAGCAGTGAATTATACGCATCATATTTCCATTCTCCAATTTTATTTGTATAGCCATGACGCACCGCATTTTTATGAACGTAAAAAATAAAGGTTGTAAAATCCTTTTCTTTTTCAGTCCTGTTTCGCTTTACATAATCCATAAACAAGGCACCCTTCCTGTTGTACATCTTATTGATCGATTTTGTATAACTATTTAAGAAATTACTAAACCGCTCCATAATAAACTCTGGCAGATCATTTATCAATGGATCAAATTTTTTCTTTTTTATTGTTTGAAAATGTTCAACAACAGTTTCAAATGCTTTTATTTTAATTACGAGGTGAAAATGATTGGGTAGCAATGAATAGGTAAAGATATCAGCTACATTGCCTGTGTGAAAGCTTAATTTATCCAGGAAATAAACATAATTTTTTTCTTCCCGGAATAATCTTTCATTGCCAACAGCCCGGGAAAACAGGTGATAGGTCTCCGAAGGCAATAAGGGCTGATGATAATCGGGCATACATAAAAATATGAGACTTGTTCAAATTTATGCTGTTATAAAACCCCTTTTTAGGAGAAAAATCCCAAACCTGGCTAAACCTATTAGGTTTAATTCAACCACAAACCCATTCTCATATTTAGCGGTAAGTGTACCACCAATTTTCTCCGCTCTCATTTTCATATTGCTCATACCAAGGCCATCGCTGTTACAGCCTTCTTTCTCAGGTCCATCGTCATGTATGATTAAATGCAGCCTGTTTTTTTCATAAGCAAACTTTATTGTTACATGCTTGCCATCGCAGTGTTTGATGATGTTGGTGATTGCTTCTTTAAAAATTAAATAGATCGTTTGCCGCTTTTCGGGGTTAATGAATTTTTTTGTATCAATGTCTGAAATGATAAACTCATGCGTCATTTTTTTCATGGATAAATTCTTCTCTGCAAAATCCCTCATGCGGTCGATCAGGTTTTCATATTTATCCTTGCGGCTGTCCATTGCCCATACTGTATCCCTCATGTGTTCCATTGCATCACGGCTCATGCTGCTTATCTCCAACAGTGATTGTTTCTGTTCCTCTTTGGCAGAATAAGTAAGCATCTGGCTCTGCATTGCAAGACCGGATAAAATAGAGCCAACATCATCATGGAGGTCGCTGCTGATCTTTGTGCGTAGATTGGCAAGCTCTTTTTGTCTTGCAAATTTTTGGTTGTAGCGGTATTTTATTACAAGGATAATTAATGATAATACCAAAGCAGCAAACAAACTTATCACCCACCATTTTTTATACCATACCTGTTGCATGATGATGGGCAATGAAAAGTACACAGCGTTTTCATCAGTTAATGCCGTGGATGCTTTTACTTCCAGTGTATAATTGCCTGGTAATAAGCCATACAATAAAATCTTATTGTCGTATTTATAGGCCGTCCATTGGTTGGCCTGGCCTTTTATGCGGTAGCTGTAATACACTTTTTTATAAAATTCCGGTACAGAAAAATTCAGTTCAATATTGTTGTCTTGCGGTTCCAGTACCAGTTGTTCAAGGCTGTTTAAATTTTGTGTGATGTAACGAAACTGGTTTTGGCTATTGCTGAATATGGAAATTGAATTAAGTGATACTGGCTTTAATTTATTCGATGCTTTGATAAACTCCAGTTGCGATGGGAAGAATGAAAACAATCCATCAATGCTGCCAAAATAATAACTGCCGTCATAAGCCCTTAGTGTAGATGGCCTGTTAAACTCCACCTTTGATAATGGATGTCCTTCGGGAAGGTTATAGAACTCATGTTTTTTGGTATCGAAATAAAGAAGACCATTGCTGCTGCCGAGATAAAAGTTGCCAACTGGATCTGGCTGAATTGAAAATACCGTTCTGTTTTGCAAAAAGCCATTAAGGGCAATAGAAGGGTTGCTGTAAACAACAGTTTTGCCAGTAAGGGTATTTAAAGCGCCAAGCCCCTCTGTACAACCGAACCACAGTATTTCGTTTTGCAACAGCAGGCTGGTGATATAATTGTCTTCAATGCCCAGTTCTTTTAATGCATACTGCTTCAGTAGTTTTGCTTCTTTTGTTACCAGTACAAGACCATTGCTGGAAGTTGCCAGCCATAAATTTTTTCCAGAAATATCGGCCTGCATACCATTGACAGCATCTAAAAGTCTGATGCCTGTAAGCCTGCTGTCAATAGAAAAAGTGGATACTTTGTTTTTTAAAACATCATAGCAATATAATTCGTTGCTGTTCCAGGGAAAAAGCCACAGCGTGTCGTGCTGCAGATATTGTGTAGTATGGCCACTGAATTTATCTCCAAACAGATAAGTGTGCCGGCCGGTGGCAATATCAATTTTTACATTGTTCCAGAATAAGTTTCCCCTCCAGTAATTAAGGCTGTAGGTGGAAATAAGATCTCCAGTAATATATTGCTGTGTGGAAAGGGGTATAAATTTTTTTGAACCGTTGCTTTTTTTTGCAATGCCTGTATAGTAGGATGCGTAAATATTTTTTTTGTCGTCTTGCGCCAGTTGCCTGTAGCTGATCTGAACAGTCGGTGATTCAATAATCTCTTTAAACGCATCAATAGTGGGCACTTTCTTTTTGAAGCGGTAAATATATGACTGTGTGCAGAGCAACAGCGAACTGTCACGCTGCATAAAAAAATTCATGAAATTTATCCCTGGGCCGCCGGGTGTTTCTTTTTTTATCACTTCAAAAAAAGCCGGCGAAAGATCCTGGATGCTGTTATCTGCACGGTTGATAATATAACAATACCGGTTGCTTGCTAAATAGATTTCATCGCCCCATACATAATAACCGTT